>NZ_AFFX01000011.1:0-242875 GCF_000222125.1 Pseudomonas sp. S9
GTTCGCTTACCTGGTCCCAAGTGAGTGCAGAGCCGTTCAGGTCCTGCATTTCCTGTTGTGTGAGGGATACCAGCGAGCCGTTGCAGGTGGGCACGCCCTCTGCGCTGACTAACCAATCGCCCTCACACGCCAGAAAATTCATTCGTCGCTCGCCAGCTCAGCGACAGGTTTAATTTCAGGCTCGCCAGTTAGCGAGCAGTCAGGGCAGACCGTGTAGTAAGGCGGTTGAGACAGATCAGCCAAAAAGTCGGACTGATCAGGCGCTGTGTTATGCAACTGGCCCATCACACGCAGGCAGAGATTGCAGACGACGCGATCAACTATCAGCACGGTCATGCCCTCCGATTAGCTGGCTTTTGCCGAGTCGGATGGTTTGGCCGTGCCAGTGCTGGACGGGGTTGGTGTTGGGCTCGGTATTGGACGGGGTTGGTGTTGGGGTCGGTGCAGAACGAGTGCCGGGCTTTTCTACGGCCTCGATGTGGACAGCAAGATTGTTGCCTTTCTGTTTGCCAGCACGCGCAACCTCGAAGGTGATGCGCACTTGTTGCAGCGGATCAAACTGAGAACCGGCGGCGAACACTTCATCAGAGACTTCATTCGGCACGTCCATGCTGACAATGGACAAACCGTTTTCAGTGATGCCGTCGGGTTCATCGCCGTAGAACACTTTGACGATCTTTACATCGTTGCCGTTTTGGCTGAATGCCAGTTTCTGAGTGCCGAGAAATGCAACTTCCATAGTTGAACGAGCCATGTTTACCACCTCTTTGAAGTGCGCTTGATTGCGCGGTTTTGCCTTTCTTCGGGCTGAGTTTTCCCGCACCGGATAACTTTCAGTTTTTCCGGAGTGTGGTTTTCAGTTCGAAGCGGCGTTTCTGTTAAGTCGCTAAATTCGTGGTTTGTGTTGCCTGTTTAAAACCAAGGGCCATGCCCTTGTTATCCCGTTTCGCCCTCTAAGCCCGCGACGGTGAAGCTGTCCCGGACTCAGACGGCGATCTACTGTCAGGCGGTTGCTCGGCTACCCCGCAGGCTTGGACGGCTTGTTGAATCGCTTCATCCAGCACATCGGTTACCTGCATAAGCCCT
This sequence comes from Pseudomonas sp. S9, assembly GCF_000222125.1. Lineage (NCBI taxonomy): Bacteria > Pseudomonadati > Pseudomonadota > Gammaproteobacteria > Pseudomonadales > Pseudomonadaceae > Pseudomonas > Pseudomonas sp. S9. The sequence goes on from NZ_AFFX01000011.1 coordinate 1,087, forward strand.
TGCTGAATGCCCAGGATGGAAACGACAGAAGCGGCTAGACAGACAAACACAAAGGGAATCGACCAGTGCCAGAGCAGTGCGACTAGATAGCGTGCAGTGCGAAAGGCTGACTTTGATTTAGCAACCTCACTGCGACAGATCTCGAAGGCAGCAACGCAAAAGATGACTGCCAAGATGATTTGTAAAGTGATCATCGGAAAATCGCCCAAACAATACTGAGATTGATCGTGACGCAGGTGCTGACTATTGCTAGCTCAGTCCACGTTATGCCCGTTCCCCAAAAGGTCATTGGTGAACCCCCATGTTGGGACGTAAGGCACCGGCTTGCCCGAGTCGTGAATAACGCTCCAATACTTGGGAGGTCGGTTGCTGGGCGTGTGTTTCGCGCATTTGGAAGCCGTCTGGCAGTACCAGCGGCCATTGACGAGATACGGCAGCCCACGGGGTTTGCAGTCGTTGCAGGGTGTGGACTGGTAGAGAACGGGCTTTGCCATTTCGGCCAGTGTCCAACATACAGAGCAGGCGCAGTTCTCGGCGTGGGGTTGATGCAGGTAGCGGTTGAGCGTCATAGCACATGCTCTCCCCTAGTCGTCCGTTGGTGATGTTGATCACTGGGCGTCCTCCTGACTTTGTTTGACCTGGGCAAAGCTGGCTTCTAGACGAATGATTAGCTCTGCATTTATAGAGCGGCGTGATGCCTTTGCGGCTTGTTCGACCTGGGCACGTAGTGCAGCAGGTAAACGGAGCTTTAATTGGGCGTCTAGGCGGCTCATTAGCACTATTCCTTGTCGCTAGGTCGTTGAGTCAACTTGTCGATATCGATGTATCGGGTCTTGCCCACCTTTAACGATGGGATCTGACCTGATTGAACCCACTGGTGAGCAACGTAGGAGGGCACGTTGCACAACTCTGCCAAGGCGGTGATAGTGACGAGCTTCATGCTGTCCACTCCTGCTCCAGGAGCCAACTGCGAAGCATGGTGCTGTTGATCATCCGACGCTTACCGAGCTTCAAGGTTGGCAGCACACCTTTCATTGCCCAGGCGCGTACAACGCCGTAAGCGACTCCATTTCGCTCAGCCCAAGACTCAATGGTTTCAAGGTCTTGTTGAGGCCCGATCAGCTTTGAAGTATCTAGCTCTTCCAGTTCCATGCTTGTTCCGTCACTATTCGTGTCAGTAGAGATAAATAGCTAATAAACTATTTATCGGCAGGGGAATCCTAACATTAATAAATAATTTATCGATAAATTATTTATTAATCATTTAGAGCTTTTTGGAATGATAGAAGACAGGCTTAGAACTCTTGTGCGCCATATAGGCGCTGCAAAGCTTGCTGAGTGCACAGCCATCACTGAGCGCCAGAGGTGGCAAACAGTTGCGACGAACCGAAAGGTGAAAGCGCGAATTGAGGATATGGAAGAGGTGCTTAGAGTCTTTCCACAATACGAACTATGGCTGTGGAAGGGGGAGATAGACCCCGAACGCGGACAGATATCCCCAAGCTATAACGAAGCTGATTCAAACTTGAGCAGTCAAAGCGCGGGATAGCGATTACAAAAGAAGTTGCTAGGCGTTGGTATGCCCGTAATTAACCAGGAGTTTGATATGTTTATATGGATATTAACGGTAACGCTGGCCAATCCGCTGGCAACAACAGAACCGCAAGCTGTGGCAGCATCTACCTGGTCAACAGAAAAAGATTGCTTGCAAGCTTTGAAGTTAGAGAAAAAAATTGCAAGTTTTGAACGTCTTGATAAAAAAATTAGATGCGGCAAGGCAGAAGTTGTTGAGCAGGACAACTCAATATTTGGTCAAGATGAAATAGCATCTATGCTAGACGAGATAATTGTTGAGCGAGTAAGCAAGAACTGGAAGCAACCCGAAGCTTTACCAAAAGGGAAAAGTGTCGAGATACAAATCGATATTGATAGGTTGGGAAGAATCACAGGCGCTAAAATAATGCGTAGTAGCGGTGTGAATAGCCTTGATAGTTCAGCGCTTCAAGCTGTAATGAAGACAGGTGAGATACCTGAGATTTCTACAGTTGACTCAAAAACTTATAAAGATTTTTACTCCAAAAGAAAGTTTGTGTTTAGAACTGAATAAAAGCTTGTGTTGAAAGTGGTGATGCAGACTGTTAGTAAAGCACTCTGATGTGTTGTTTTTGTGACTTGAAATGCATTTGGTTATGTCTGTCAAATTAGATGTTCTTTGACTGAAAGGGGCGGTTGATGAATTTAATTGAAAAAGTAAAGAGCTTAGACAGAGTGTACTCATGGTCTTTTCATGGTTTTTTGCTTGCTGTGATTTTTGGTGGGGTTTCAATTTATACAGGCTTCTATAAGGATGATAAGCCTGACTTGAATTTTGTCGTAATTTCGGATTCAAGTGTTTTTGATGTTAAAGAAAAAATAGGATTATTGGATATTATTTATGATGGAAAAAGTCTGTCAAAATCTAATCAAGAACTAAAAGCTATAGTCGTTAATGTGGTCAATCAGGGGCGTGGGTCAGTACTTAAAAGCTATTATGATGAAGCTGATCCAGTAGGGCTAGTCATAGAGAATGGAGTTCTTGCTGCTCAACCATCATTAGTTTATGCATCAAATAATTATTTAGAAAAAGCACTAGATATAAAAAAGGTAGGGGGCGATAAGATAGAGTTTTCGAATGTGATAATTGATAAAGGTCAATCGTTTAGCATAAAGCTTTTAGTGCTGCATGATTCCGGTGTTGCTCCTAAAATTATACCTATTGGGAAGATTGCAAATATTGAAACGCTGGATTTGCTAATAAATAATGCCAAGGGTGAGAGTTCTTTGTCATCTGAAGCTGTCTTTAGCTCGTCTGTTAAAACTATTGTGTCGCGAACGCTAGTGTATGGGCCATTGTTTCTGATTTTGGTTATTGGTATTTTTGGTGGCGTTGTTCAGGTTTATGAATGGAGTAAGAGATATAAGCGCGGGAGGGTTGTGGCAGTTTATAGAAAATACAACAAATTGTTACTTGAGAAAAAAGATGACGCTATCCTTGATGCATATAAAAAATATGGTGTGACGCAGTTATTGATAGTCGGGTTTATATTGAAAAGCGAAATTCTTCCAACAATGCCGCGTGGGGTTCACTTTCTTGAAAATGAGTATAAGAAAAGAGTAATCGATGCGCTGGAAAGTTTAATCGATTCTAAGTTAGTCACAGTTTCTGGTCGCGAGATACAAGCTGATGAGGGGAAAGTTGAGGTTTTTAATTCGTTTTTTAGATATTTAAAAAAGAATGGCGAAGTTACGGATATGACAGGATTGAGGTGGTTTAATATTGAAATTGATCCAGATGCTGCTGGGCGTGGTCTTGTTGTAAACTTCAAAAAAAGCGTCGAAAAAGTGTCGAAATCATAGTGAGGTAAAGCAACGAAACGACACCTTGCTGCTTGAATGGCCCCCGGTATACGTTGTAATACAACATTCTAGAACGCTATATACTGAGTTCGACTCCCACTGCCTTCCGCCATTTTCTGGCCTCAACCGAGAGTCGTAGGGGCAAGCGGGGGTTGAATCGAAGGTGCTGGAAAACGTGGTCTGTCTCCTATTGCTAGTTCGCTCTGTGGAGCATGGTAACTATTCATGCCGGAGGCACCTAACGTTTGTTTAAGGGGCGGGCTTTAGTCCGTCCCAGTGAGCGAAGCGAACGATTTGAGCGCATTTAGGCATTAGCTTCGCTTTCAGGTATGTGACAAGCAATACAGATTTTGTTGCCATCAGGATCTCTGAAGTATGCGCCGTAATAGTTTTCATGATATTCAGGGCGCAAGCCTGGTTTACCCTCGCAAATACCACCGTTGATTAGTGCTGTTTTATGGGCGGCATCAACTATTGCACGGTTATTTGCTTGAAAAGCCACCATGCTGCCGTTGCCACAACTATGCGGCTGTTTATTGTATGGTTTTCCTATGAGGAAGAGAGGTTGAGTGCCTCCAGCGCTATGCCAGCCGGCCCAAGGCCTATTTCGATCACAGAAACGGGGTTCTAGGCCCAAGCAAGACATCAATAAGTTATAGAAAGCTAAAGCCCGTTCAAAGTCAGTGACACCAAAAAATACATGCGAATACATGAGGGCTCCCCGCCGTGCCTGCGATTGTTAGGCTATGCTCACTAATCCAAGACAATGAAAGTATCTCTTGCCACGTTTCCAATCGTATTTGTTGTGATTGAGTCGAAGCTGCCGCCAATTAGACCTCCAACCAAAGGAACGAAGTATCAGGGGACAGACCACGTTTTATTTTTCTGCTGCAAGCAGAAATACGGACTGATACGAATGTGCCACATCAGTCAAGTAGAGGGTAGATATCAAGACTCTATGTGTCGAAAAAATATCGAAAACAAAGCGCTTTTATGTGCAAATTCAAGCAGAGCAAAAAGCTCAAGCCCTTGCACTGAGCGGGTCAGAGCAGCAATGACATAGTAAATTGTAGGGTTCAACTTCCACTGTCTTCCGCCATTTCCCGCTCTCAATTTATCTGCACTCCGTAAAGCAATTTCGTGCTTGGGCTAGTGCTTTGGTGGACAAGCTTCGCGTTGTCGCACCCTAGGAAGTCTTGCTATCCGCTTTTTTATCCACCATTGGCCTGGTGTGGCTAGGGTATTTCTCGGTTGTGATCGCGGGGTCAGAACCTGGGCGGACAGTCTTTGAATTGTCGCGCCCTACGCGGGGAAGTGTTTCGCCAGAAACCCCAGCAGCAGCTTATTTACCTCTTTGGCTTTTTCGCTTTGTATCCAGTGGCCGCAGTCGCTTAGCTGGTGTTGTTCCAGGTTGTTGACGCGGCTTGGCATGCGGCTGATTGTGTGGGCTTCGAGGGTGGCGACTGGGTCTTTGTCGCCGACCAGGAACAGGGTGGGTTGGGTGATTTTTACATCCTGCAAATGCTCGATTTTCTGCCAGTTGCGCTCGAAGTTGCGGTACCAGTTGAGGGCGCCGTGAAAGCCGTGTTTGCGGAAGGTTTCAACATAGGCCTGAAAGTCGTTTTCACTGCACCATTGAGGCAGCTCATTGGGTGTTTCGATGCCGTCGAATAACCTGCTGTTGGCTGGGCGGTCTTGCAGTAGCAAGTCACTTGAACTGGCGCCTTGCATAAAGATGCGCAGGCTGCGCGCTATGTCGGCATCCAGTTCCTGCTCGGCCACGCCGGGTTGCTGAAAGTAGAGGATGTAGTTGAAGCGCTCGGCAAAGAGTTCGCGCATGACTTCGATTGCCGGGCGCTTGCCGCGTCCGGCGAAGGGCACGGACATGGCTACCAATGTGCTGACCCGCTGCGGTTCGAGTTGGGCGAGGTGCCAGGCGATCATCGCGCCCCAGTCATGGCCGATGATGCAGGCGTCGTGCTGGTTGAATGCGCTCATGCAGGCCTGGATATCGGCGCAGATTGTCAGCACGTCGTAGGCCTCGACGGCTTGCGGGGCGTCACTGCGGCCGTAGCCGCGCATTTCCGGGATAAACACGCGATAACCTGCGCCAGCCAGCGCCGGTATTTGCTCGCGCCATGAATGCCAGCATTCGGGGAAACCGTGCAGCAGCCAGACCGGCCTGCCATTTTCGGGGCCAGCCATGTGTAGATGCAGGTTGATGCCGTTTACTGCCAGGTCCTGCGCTTGCATGCCAATGTCCTCGCGATTGCCGATAAGCGCCACGCTAGCAGAGGAGGGTGCAGGCTCTAAGCAGCATTCATCAGTCGAATGGCAGGTTACGCAATGGGTCAGTTCAGCGCAGTGCTTGAACGCCGTTATCATCCGGGTTGAAGCCATCCAGGCGCATGCGTTCGGCGAAGGCGGCCAGGGCTTCATCGCCGGTCAGCAGTTGCTGGCGGGCGCTGGTCCAATCATTGGGTTGCAGGCGGATCATCCAGCCTGCGCCGTAGCAGTCCTGGTTGATTAGCGCCGGGCGACGCACTACTTCGCTATTGCTGGCAATCAAGGTTCCGGCGATGGGGGAGCGGGCAGAGGACGCCGCCTTGGCGAACTCGACGATACCAAAGCTGCGGTCCGCCTCAATGACCTGGCCGTCCCGCTTGGGGGTGAAGGCGAATATCTGGCCGTAACTGGCGCAGCCATAAGCGCTGAGGCCAATGGTTAGCGTGGCGTCGGTTTCCTCGCGCAGCCAGAGGTTGTGGTCCGGGGCATAGAGCAGGTTATCGGGGAACTCCAGGGTGTTCAGTTTCATAGGCTCAGGACTTTTTCGTACTCAAGAATCATCTGGGCCAGCTCGCCGCCGCTGGCGATGTCATCCAGCTCGGGGATAAGACCACTTTCGTCGATCACAAGGCCCGGCGCCCGGCACATCAACAAGCGTACGCCTGCGCTCTTGGCCTGCTGGATAAAGTGCCTGACGGACTCGCCATCTGCGGCGGCATAAAGGTTGTCGGCCACCTCGGCTTGCGCCAGCTGTGCCGCCTCGCCGCTGAGGAAGACAGTCACTTGCGCGTCCATGCAGGCCAGCAGGGTGGCGGTGTAGAACGGCGCGGCGCAACGTGCTGCCGTGCTTGGCCCGCTGGTGACTACTATCAAGACGCGCTGAGCGGTTGTGTTGGTCATAAGGCTTTGTCCATCTGGATTAATGCGGCGCGCATGCCGTCTGGGGTTTCGCGCTCGACTATGGCGTAGGGCTTATATCCCAGTTGGCTGTAGAGCAGCAGGCCTGCGGTATTGCCGTTGAAGCATGACAGGCGCATACGCTTGGCGCGCAACTGGGTGCGTGCCTGCTCCTCCATGATCATGATCAGGTGGCGCGCGATGCCTTTGCCACGGGCATTGGGCGCCACCATCACATTGCCGAGCGCGCAATAGAGGCCTTCCTGCCATTGATAATAGTTGGCAAAGCCGACTACTTCATCGTTGAGCAAGACAACCGTGCTGCCGCAGCGTTTGTCGATTGCATCGGCGACCTGAGCTGGCGTGAGTGGCCAGCTCGCCTTGGGATAGCTGTAGAACAGTTCTTCGGCACTCTGCATAAAGGTGGCAATGATGAGCAGGTCACGCGCCTCGGCAGGTCGGTGGCTGAGTCGATGAGGGGTGATCATCAATGCGGAGGGTATTGGCTGAGCACCTTGGCCACGGTTTCGCGGATCGCGGCTTCGCGCTCGGTTGGGCTAAGGGTATTGCGCGGCATGACTTGCTGTGCGCTGCCGCGCCATACCAGTTTGTTGTCCTTGCCGTCGTAGAGGTCTACCTGCAAGGTGCCGACCTTGTAGTCGACCGTCTGGGTTTCGGTGTAGATCGGTCCGCCCCAGTAGCCACCACCCCAGGCGTTATTCCAGCCTCCGCCGTAGTTGGTTGTGTACAGGTTTTGCCGGTCGTCTACGATAAGCGCAACCTGGACGCTGAGATCGCCCTGGGTGTTGGCCGGTGCCGCGCGTAAGCCTCGTTGCTCAAACTGGTCCTTTAGCGCATCACGGATGCGTTGCTCTGTCAGGTCGCTCTTGATGCGTGGATCATCTGGCGAGTAGGTCAGGGCAGGGGTTTTCCACGACCAGCTCTGGTAGCTGGCAAAGTCACGGTTGGTGTCGTAGTCGCGATCAACCTGGATGCCCTGGCAGGCGCCAAGCAGCAAGATACTGGCGAGTAATAACAAATGGCGTTTCATTGCGTGTCTCCGGCAGTAACTTAAGGTTTATTGATGCATGCAAGTCTGGCCTTGGCCACCTGGCGAAACAGTCGGTCTTGAAACTGAGCCGTTCAATTTGGCGGATAGCTTGAGAGCGCGTTATTCGTGGCTTCGCGCAGGGCTTTACTGCGTTCGCTTTCATCGCTGCCGCTGAGCGCCGTGGCCGAGCCGCTCCAGATGGGTTGGCCGTCGCGGCTGTCGAAAAGATCAATTCGCACCACAGCAACTTCTTCCTGATAGGTGCGCACTATGGGCACGCTGCCATAAGCGCCGTATCGATCATAGCGATCATAATAGCCGCTGCCAGCCCCGTAGTAGACCCCTCCTTGATCGTAGGCCTGGCGCAGGCGGGTTTCCAGGCGCACGCTGGCAGTGACCCACAAATCAGCGGTTTTACCGCTTTGAACCGGACGTAGACCGGCGCGGTCGAGGCTATTGCTCACTGCGCTGCCGATCATTTCACTGCTCGCCCAAGCGCTGCCGGCGGGGAGCTGCTTATTTGCGCAGGCCCAGCTGCGATAGCGTCCGTAGTCCCGTGGTGGGGCGGGATAGGCGCTCAGGCCGACATGCCCGGCTGCTTGCACCGGTGCAGGTGGCAATGGCTCGGAGGACGCTTGATACGGGTTGCCGGACTGGCAGCCAGCCAGGGCAAGCAGCGCTGTCAGGCTCAAAATCAAGGTTACTGCATGCTTCATCATGCGACTCCTTTAACGTGGACGGCAGATCCAGTGCAGGTAGCGACCTAAACCTGAAAATGTCGGGTGCCGTCGGTAAGCGAGTTCCATCTCTAAAAGGTCGATGAGTTCTGCCTTTAGCTGAAAATCCCGTGGCATGTAGTCGTGGAAAACCCTTACGCCACTTTGTATTTCGACTTGCCAGTCCTGACTAAGTTGCGTTGCGAGTTCATGCGGGTCAACCGGGCGTTGTGGTGTCAGGCTTTGTTTTTCACCGGAAAACTCGGCTTTGCGTAGCTTGCGAAAATGCCCTTTGAGCAGGTTGCGGTAGATCAAGGCATCCTTGTTATAAAAGGCCAGCGACAACCAGCCTCCCGGCGCAGTGAGCTGATGCAGCACCGGTAGAATGGCCTGTGGTTCGGCCAGCCATTCCAGCACTGCGTGGCAAATAACCAGGTCATAAGGTTGATGACCCTGGCCAAGCAGGTCTTGCCAGGGCGCCTGGATGAAAGTGGCCTCGATACCGGCCTCGGCGAATCGCTCGCGGGCGCCGTTCAGCATCGGTTCGGCAGGCTCGGCCAAGGTCAGCTGATGGCCGCGCTGCGCCAGCCACAAGGACATATGGCCCAACCCCGCGCCAATATCCAGCACCCGCAATGGGCGTTCGGGCAGGGCTTCGGCAAGGTCAGCTTGCAAGACAGCAAGGCGAATTGCACCTTTGGCGCCGCCGTAGATTTTCTCGGCAAAGCGGGTGGCGAGCTCATCAAAATGCCGGTCCTTCATGCCGAGAACCGCCTCTCGCTGTCGGCCAGCTTGGCGCGTACGACCTGGTCCATGTCCAACCCCAACTCGCTGCACAGCAGCACAAGATACAGAATGATATCGCCCACTTCCTGCCCGGCGTGTTCGAGTACATCGCTGGGCAGCTCGCGGGATTGCTGTTCGCTCAGCCACTGGAAAATTTCAACCAGCTCGGCCATTTCGACACTGGCGGCCATCGCCAGGTTTTTAGGGCTGTGAAATTGGCGCCAGTCGTTGTGATCACGAATAGCGTGCAGGCGGCGGGTGAGTTCGGTGATGTTCATGCTGCGCTCCTTTCAAGGCGCGTAGCTTGTGATGGATCTTGAGACTGTGCAAGCGCGCTTTGGCGCGCCGCTCAGGAAACACCGGCATGGGCCGTGATTGCACAGCGCGGCATGGGTTAGCCGTCTAGGGGCTGCCATTGCCCTTGCAAGTGCGGCACCCCATCGCTCCCGTTGAGTACGAACTGCCCGCTTGGAGCATTGGCGCTGGCTTTGAGGATAACGTCGCCAGGCAGCAGCAGCGGTTTTTTGAAGCGCACATAAAGCTGGTAACCGCTGTCTGGAAGCTGGTTGGCCAACTCGGCCAGCACGCGGCCCTTGTTCCACAGGCCATGGGCGATTGCCCGCGGGAAACCAAACAGCTTGGCGCTCAGTGCCGACATGTGGATAGGGTTGTAGTCGCCAGAAACCTTTGCATAGCGTCGGCCAATATCACTTGGCGCATGCCAGTGCGCGATCTCGTTCAGTTGCATGTCCTCCAACTCCGGTGCGGTTTCTGGGCTGGCATCGAGCTTGACGCCGCGACACAGGATCCGGCTGTCGCCTTGCCAAAGCAGGCCGAGTTGGTCTTCCAGGCGGGTGATGATGCTGAATACGGCGCCTTTGTCGTGGGGCTTGAGGTTTTCGGCATGCACGCTGATGGTGAACGGGCCAAGCCCCGCGAGCGGGCGTAATACCTGGATACTATTTTCCAGGTGAACCAGGCCGAGCAAGGGGAAGGGGAAACGCTTGTCGGTGAGCAGTCTCAATTGCAGGGGGAATGCGAGCACATGCGGGTAGGCTGGAGGCAACAGGCTGGACTCGACAATACCGCAGACTTTTCGATAGTCCGCCAGGTTGCGCGGATCGATGGTGATTTGTGCGCGCAGGCCGAGATCCGGCAGCGTCTTGCCCGTGACGCTGCGGTGCAATACCGCCTGCAGGTACAGCCCCGGATGTGCCGACACGGTATCAAGGTCACGCCATTGGATCGTCATTAGTATGCGCCTCATTTAAACGTTGTCAGCAGCTTAGTGGCTGCCAAGCCTCAAGCATTGGCCACTTCGCTCAAGCGCCTGTCATGCCAGTCAACAGGTGGTTGGACAATAGTTTGGCCTCAACCGTTCGGTAATGATGCAAGATGCCTGCTTGAACCGGCCTGGCAAAGCTGCATCGAGATGCAGCGCTGGTATCACACAGTCATAAGAAGTCATGAGCATGCGCGATCTTACGGATGATATTGCGTTGATGCGGCCGGTAATCGCCGCATTACAAGCCAGCGGGACTGATCCTGCCAACGTCCTGGCACGCATTGGTCTGCAAGCAGGGGAGCTGCCCCCCAAGCGTTTTCCTCACGCGCTTCAAGCCTTGTTTTGGCAGGCGGTGATTGATGAGACGGGCGAAGAACACGCGGGTTTGTTTCTTGTCAAGCACCTGCCTGTCTACCAGGGCCTGTTGCTGGAGTACTTGTTTTTCTCGAGTGAAACCTTCGGCGCAGGGCTGCGTCATGCCTTGCGTTACATACGCCTGCTTTCCGATACCTTGAATGCCCGCCTCGATGTCGAAGGCGACCGCGCGGTCCTGACCTTGGCGGCAGCCAGCGACCTGTCGCGTCACTTTGCGGAGGTGCTGGCCGGGGCTGTCATTCGATTGTTCAACGCCCTGACAGAAGATGAGTTCGTCCTTTACGAAGTGCATTTCACCCATCAACGGGGTGCATCGGCAGAGCAATATCGAGCGGTGTATGGTTGCCCTACATACCTGGGAAGCGAGCGTTATGCCTTGGTGTTTGACAGTTCAATCCTGAACAGGTCATCGGCGCTGGCGCAGCCTGAACTGCTGCAGATGCATGATCTATTGGCGCAACGGAAGTTGATTGAAATTGAGCGCATTGACCTGGTCAATAACGTGCGCGAGCTGATTGCCGAACTGGTGATTGACAACCGTGCAACCCTGGAGCAAGTGTCGCTGCGCCTGGGCATGACAAGTCGGCGTTTGCGCGAGCGCTTGACCACCTCCGGTGTGCGCTTCAATGACTTGGTCAGTGATTACCGCTGCCGCCTGGCCAAGGACCTGTTGCTCAATACTGATGAGCGTATCGAAGTCATAGTCGAACTCACCGGCTTCTCTGAGCCCAGCACCTTCTATCGAGCATTCAAGCGCTGGGTTGGCCTGACCCCGGTCGAGTTTCGGAACCGGGGGCGCAGCTAGGCCTCGCTTCACCTCGGGCAAGGTGAAGCGTTCGCGCCAGTTATTGGCGGCTCAGGCGCCCAGCAGGCTTTGTCCACAAACCCGCAAGACCTGGCCGGTCACTGCGCCTGAGGTGGGTTGGGCAAACCAGGCCACCGCTTCGGCTACATCCTGTGGCAAGCCTCCCTGGCCCATCGAGTTCATGCGCCTGCCCGCTTCGCGCAAGGTGAGCGGGATGGAGGCGGTCATTTGCGTTTCAATAAAACCAGGCGCCACTGCATTGATGCTGATGTTCTGCTTGCCCAAGACCGGGGCCATTGACTGGGTCACGCCAATGACCCCAGCCTTGCTGGTTGCGTAGTTGGTTTGCCCCATGTTGCCGGCGATGCCGCTAATCGAGGAAATAAGCACCAGGCGCGCCTCTTCATGCAGCTTGTTCGCATCAAGTAGCGCCTGGGTGAGAGCCAGGGGGGCGTTGACGTTAACGTTGATGACCGAGTTCCAGAAGCCGTCGCTCATTTTCGCCAGCGTTTTGTCGCGGGTAATTCCAGCGTTATGTACCAGGATATCGAGACCTTCAGGCAATGCTTCAAGCAGTATCTGTGCAGCGTTCTCGGCGCAGATATCCAGTGCGATGCTGCGCCCGCCCAGGCGCGCCGCCAAGGCCTCAAGGTCATCCTGCATGGCGGGAACATCCAGTAGGACGACATCGGCCCCGTCTCGGGCCAGGGTCTCGACGATTGCCGCCCCAATGCCACGGGAGGCGCCAGTGACCAGCGCGGTCTTGCCCGTCAGTGGACGTGTCCAGTCCTTGACCTCGGCGCTGCAGGCGCCCAGGTGCAGCACCTGGCCTGATACGTAGGCGCTTTTGGGCGACAGGAAGAAGCGCAGCGCACCCTCCAGCTGGGTTTCTCCACCTTTGCCGACATAGAGCAGTTGCACTGTGCCGCCGCGACGTATCTCTTTGCCCAGTGAGCGGGTAAAGCCTTCAAGCGAGCGCTGCACGCTGGCCGCGACAGGGTCCTTGATACTTTGCGGTGGGCGGCCGATCACTACCACATGGGGGCAACTGCCCAGCCCCTTGAAGGCAGGTTGGAAGAACTCACGCAGTGCGCCGAGCTGCTCGAAACGGGTCAGCTCGCTGGCATCAAACACCAGCGCCTTGAGTTTTGGCGAGTGCTCTGCGGTCCAGCGTGGCAGGTCGAAGCTGCCTTCTTCGTTGGCAAATATTTGATCGCTGAGCTTGTTGGCAAAGCCACTGATAACCTTGCTCATCGGGCCGCTGCTAAGCAGTATGGCGCCATCGACCGGACGATTGCGCCCGGCTGTCCAGCGTTCCAGCCTTAGCGGTGCGGGCAGGCCCAAGGCGCTGACAACGCGGCGGCCAGTGGCTGAGTTGGCGAAAGAGAGATAACGGTCAGACATGAAAGGCTCCTGCACGCTGAACAAAGAAGTGAGCTAAGGGTCTTCTGAAAACGGCTGGCAAAGGCAATGCGATACAGTTCTTTAGCCATCAGAAGTTATTCACTCTACTGTGACAACAGTATGCAGCAATTGACTTGAATCTTTATTGGGCTGGCGCGCTGGTCAATGCGAAACTGCGGTTACCGGCTAGCCTATGCGACACTCAAACTTTATTTTCGCAAGGAGTCACTCATGACCCAACTGCGTCGCGTTGCCATTATCGGCGGCAATCGTATCCCGTTCGCACGCTCCAATACGGCATATGCCACGGCCAGCAATCAGGAGATGCTCACCAGCGCGCTGGGTGGTCTGGTCGAGCGCTTCAACCTGCATGGCGAGCGTCTTGGCGAGGTGGTGGCTGGCGCGGTACTCAAGCATTCACGGGATTTCAACCTGACGCGTGAGTGCGTGCTGGGCTCTTTGCTGTCCCCGCAAACCCCGGCCTATGATATTCAGCAAGCCTGTGGCACCGGGCTTGAAGCAGCGCTACTGGTCGCCAACAAAATTGCCTTGGGCCAGATCGAGTGCGGCATCGCCGGAGGTGTCGATACGACCTCGGATGCGCCCATCGGGGTCAACGAGGGCTTGCGCAAGATTCTGCTCGAGGCCAATCGCAGCAAGTCCACCGCTGACAAGATCAAGACCCTGCTGAAGATCCGCCCCCGCCATTTGGCGCCCTCGCTGCCGCGCAATGGCGAGCCACGCACCGGCTTGTCGATGGGCGAGCACTGTGAGTTGATGGCGCAAACATGGATGATTCCGCGCGATGAGCAGGATCAGCTGGCCGTCGCAAGCCATCAGAAAATGGCGGCGGGATACGCTGAGGGTTGGCATGATGATTTGCTGACGCCATTTCGCAGCCTGACCCGCGATAACAACCTTCGTCCCGATATCGACATCGAAAAGCTCGCAACCCTGAAGCCCGTATTCGAGCGCAGCTCACGCGGTACCCTGACTGCGGCAAACTCAACCCCCCTGACCGACGGCGCTTCCCTGGTGCTGCTCGCCAGTGAAGAGTGGGCGAAGGCTCGTGGGCTACCGATCCTGGCCTATTGGCGTGATGGTGAAGCCGCTGCGGTGGATTTTGTCGATGGCGCCGAGGGCTTGCTTATGGCCCCGGTCTACGCCGTGCCTCGGCTGTTGGCGCGTAACAACCTGAGCTTGCAAGACTTCGACTTCTACGAGATTCATGAAGCCTTTGCCGCGCAGGTCTTGTGCACCCTCAAGGCATGGGAAGATCCCGAGTACTGCAAGACGCGCCTGGGCCTGGATAAACCCCTGGGTTCGATCGATCGCAGCAAGATGAACGTCAAAGGCAGTTCGCTGGCCGCTGGCCATCCATTCGCGGCAACTGGCGGGCGTATTGTGGCCAATCTTGCCAAGTTGCTGGCGGCTGCCGAGCAAACCCAGGCCCGTGGCTTGATCTCCATTTGCGCCGCTGGCGGACAAGGTGTGACGGCCATTCTGGAAAAATAAGACGGGTGCGCTGCGCACCTATCCCCAGGCAAAAAGCGGCGCCTTTCATGGCGCCGTTTTTTATGGCTGCATTTATTGGCGAGCGGCAGGTGTTTTCGCTCGCAGGGTCTAAGCTGCAACTAGTCAACTCAAGGACGGCTTGGGCAAAGGATTCGAACAATGGTGCGTATTGGTGGGTTGCTGCTGTGCTGGTTGCTGTGCGTTTCGGTACAGGCCGCGCAAGTACCGCTCAGTGAGGAAGACCGGGCTTGGGTCAAGGCTCACCCGGTTATTCGTGTAGGTGTTGAGCGTGATGGCTGGGCCCCCTTCGATGTGATCGACAAGCAAGGTGGCTATACCGGGCTCAGTGGCGAGTACTTGCAACTGATCAGCCGCCGGTTGGGAATGCGTGTCGAGGTGGTGCCGTTTGATAACTGGGATGCCGCCCTGGTCGCCTTGCGCACCGATAAGGTCGATGTGTTGCCTTCTGTGGTGCGTTCGCCCGAGCGCGACACCTTCATGCTTTTCACCCAACCTTACATTGTCAGCAGTAGCCTGGTGTTTACCCGCTCGGAAGAGCATCTGCAAACCCTGGCCGATTTGCAAAGGCACGAAGTTGCAGTTGAGCGCGGCTATTTGATTGAGTCGCGGCTCAAGGAAACCGTCCCGGGTATCAGGCTGATGCGGGTCGACAATACCGCTGAGGCATTGCAGGCATTGTCATCCGGACGCGTCGACGCCTATGTCGGCGATATGATCGTTGCAACCTACCTGATTCGTGAACTCAACCTGACCAATATCGAGGTCCGCGCCGAGTCAGGATTAAGCAGCAGTGAGTTGAGATTCGCCGTGCGCAAGAGCGCGCCACAGCTGCAGCGGGTTCTGGATAAGGCGCTGCAGACAGTCACCGATCAAGACACTGCAACTATCAAAGGCCACTGGTTGCCAGCACTGACCGAGTTCAACTGGCAGCGTTTGTTGGTGGTTGGCTGGCCCTATTTGCTCGGCCTCATGCTGTTGATGGGCTTTGTATTGGTGTGGAACCGACGGCTCAGCGTGCAAATTGCCGAGCGCGAGCGTGCAGAGGCAGAGGCTCAGCTACAGCGGCGCACGCTGATTGCCTTGATCAATGCAATTCCGGACCCTATCTGGTTCAAGGATGAAAAAGGCCATTACGGCGGGATTAACCAGGCCTGCGCCGAATTGTTTGGCATTACACCCGAAGAGGCCATCGGCAAGAGCGATCTCGAGTTGCTCGGTGCCGAGTGGGCAAGTGCCCGCGCCGGCCACGACAAGGTTGCCCTGACCCGTCAGGGCGCATTTGAAACCGAAGGCTGGGCGCGCTATCCGGATGGGCGTCGTGCGGTGTTCGATACCTTGCGCACGACCTTTCAGGACGATCAGGGCGCATTGCTCGGCTTGGTTGGCGTGAGCCGTGACATCACCTCGCGCAAACAGGCAGAGGAAGCGCTCTTGGCCGCCAAGGAGATGGCTGAGGATACTGCGCGGCTGAAGTCAGACTTCCTGGCCAACATGAGCCACGAAATTCGTACCCCGATGAATGCCATTATCGGCATGTCGCACCTTGCGTTTCGAGCCGACCCGTCTCCACGGCAGCGCGATTACCTGAACAAGATCCAGCAGTCCGGCCAGCACTTGCTGGGTATTATCAACGACATCCTGGATTTCTCGAAGATTGAAGCCGGCAAGCTGAATGTCGAGCATATCGATTTCGACCTGCGCCAGGTGCTGGAAAATGTCGCCAACCTGATCGCCGACAAAGCCAATGAAAAGAACCTTGAGCTGGTCTTTAACCTCGATCCGGCAGTGCCGCAGTTCCTGATTGGTGACCCGCTGCGCTTGGGCCAGGTATTGATCAATCTGTGCAACAACGCGGTCAAGTTCACCGAGTCTGGCGAAGTCGAGCTGCAAATAAGCCTCGACCAGCGCCGCGCCAAGGAGCTGCAAGTCTGCTTTGCGGTGCGCGACACCGGCATTGGCATGAGCAAGGAACAAATCGGCCGGTTGTTTCAGTCGTTCCAGCAGGCAGACACCTCGACCACTCGAAAATACGGCGGCACCGGGCTTGGCTTGGCCATCTGCAAAAAGCTGGTCGAGGCCATGGGCGGGGAGGTCGGCGTCGAGAGCCAGCAGGGCAAGGGGAGTTTGTTCTGGTGCTCGATACCCTTTGGCATCGGGCTTGCGCAAGATGCGCCACTTGAGCCGCCTGCCCAGCTACAAGGCCGCCGAGTCCTGGTGGTGGATGACAACAGCACCGCTCGCCAGGTACTCGATGGCATGCTCGGCAATATGGGCATGGTGGTTGATGTCGTCGAGTCAGGTGCCCAGGCGCTTAGCCGGATCCCCGAGGCGATTCGCCAGGGTGAGCCTTATGAGTTGGTGCTGATCGACTGGCAAATGCCGATGATGGATGGCATCGAAACCACACGCCGCCTGCGCGCGCTGAACCTGCCAAATCCTCCGCAGATCCTGATGGTTACCGCTTATGGCCGTGAAGAGCTGTTGGTAAGCGCAAATTCAGTGGGAATTGATGATGTGCTGTTCAAGCCTGTGAATCCCGTTCTGTTGCGTGATGCGGTGCTGCGCAGCTTCGATGTGGATCTGGCCGATCTTGATGTGCGCCCGCAGCGTGGCGAGGAACTGCCCGATTTCAGCGGCCATCGGGTGTTGCTGGTTGAAGACAACGAACTCAACCGCGAGGTAGTGATTGGCCTGGCCGAAGGCAGCGGCCTGCAGGTCGACGAGGCCGAACATGGCGAGATTGCCTTGACCAAGCTGCGGGCCAATCCGGATGGCTATTACTCACTGGTCTTGATGGACATGCAGATGCCCGTGCTTGACGGGATTTCTGCAACCTTTGCACTCCGTAAGGAGCCGCGTTTTGCCAGGCTCCCAGTGATAGCAATGACCGCCAATGCGCTGCCTGAGGATCGCGAACGCTGCATTCGTGCTGGCATGAATGACTATATTGGTAAGCCCATCGAACCTCGCGAGCTTTGGGCGACTCTAACGCGCTGGATACTGACCCAGCCCTCGGCTCCCAAGGCGCCCGTAACCGCCGATATGAACAGGGTGCCGAACGCCGCTCAGGCAGTGGTTGCAGGCTGGCGGCTACCCGGAATCGATGGCGATACCGGTTTACGCCGGGTGCTTGGCAAGGTCGGTTTGTACCAACGCCTGTTGACCAAGTTCGCCAGCAGTCAAAGTGATGCTGCAGAGCAAATCCGGGCAGCGATCCAGGCTGGTGAACTGCAGGTTGCCGAACGATTGGCGCACACGCTGAAAGGCCTGGCCGGTAATTTGGGCGCCAATGATTTGCAAGTGCAAACGATGGCGTTGGAGTCTGCAATCAAAGATGCCCAACACCAGGATTTGGAGGAGGTGCTGCAGCGGGTGCAAAACAGCCTGCACGAGCTGGTGAGTGCGATCCGCAAGCAGTTTCCAGAGTTTGATGCGGCCAGTGAGTCAGCGCAAGACGAGGCGGCAATGCGGGATCTGTGCGCCAGGCTTGAACTCTTACTGATCGATGATGATCCGCGCGCCGGGAAGTTTTTTGATGCACATGCACTGCAACTGCGCATCTTCTTCAAGGCTGATTACGATGTGCTTGCCAGTGCCATGCGGGCTTATGACTTCTCTGGTGCGTTACACATAATCCGCGAGCGATGCAGCGACTAGATACGAAGTATTCGGGAGATAGGATGATGGACGACAGTTTCAATTATTCAGATCAGCCGCTGGTGCTTGTTGTTGATGATATTCCTGAAAACCTTGAGCTGATGAGTGAGTTGTTGCTCGACAGTTACCGGGTGAAGGTGGCCAGCAGCGGTATCAATGCCTTGCGAATCGCGGCGAGCGGAACACCACCGGATTTGATTTTGCTCGATGTGATGATGCCCGGCATGGATGGCTATGAAGTTTGCCGTGCGCTAAAGCAAAACCCCCAGACCCAGGCTATTCCAGTCATCTTCCTGACCGCCAAGAGCGAGATTGCCGATGAGCAGCTTGGCTTCGACCTTGGGGCGGTTGACTACATCACCAAGCCGATCAGTCCGCCAATTGTGATGGCACGGGTCAAGTCACACCTGCAACTCAAGGCCGGCGCGGATTTCCTGCGTGATAAAAGCGAGTACCTGGAACTGGAGGTTCGCCGGCGCACCCGTGACATTGAAAAGCACCAGGAAGTCGCAATCGAGGCCATGGCCGGGTTGGCTGCCATGCGTGACAATCCCTGTAGCCAGCATTTGGCACGAATTAAAGCCTATATCGTCACACTGGCCACGGCATTGGCACGCCAGCAGCCAGGCTTGAGTGCGGAACTCGACGAAGAGCGAATCGTCCAGCTTGGACGCTCCGCCTTGCTGCACGGGATTGGCAAGCTGGTGCTGCCTGATCGTATCCTGCTGAGCCCGACCGAACTCAAAGGCCGTGACCTGGAACTGATGCGAAGTCACGCCAAGGCTGGCCATGTGGCTCTGGAAGCCGCAGAGCAAAAGCTAGACGGCGCGAATAGTTTTTTGAGCGAGGCCAAGGACATTGTCTACAGCCAACATGAAAACTGGGACGGTACAGGCTATCCGCAAGGTTTGCGGGGCGAGCAAATTCCGCTCTCGGCGCGACTGATGGCCGTGGCTGGGTGCTATGAGCAACTGACCAGCCATCATGCTTATCGCCAGCCGCTCACCCACGCCGCTGCCATGGCGCGGATTAATGCTGCCAGCGGCACCTTGTTCGACCCTTCGGTGGTGCTGGCTTTCATTGAGGCCGCGGATGCTTTCGCTGCGATCGCCCTGTCCCTGGAAGAAGACGCCGATGCCCTCAACTTCGAGCTTGAGCGCCTTAATGACTCTATGGGCGAAACGATAGAGTTGAGCTTGCCGACCGAGGAATAAACCGGTTACTCACTCCAGTCGAGGGTCAATGCTTCTTTCCAGGCAAAGCGCTCAAAGTGGCTGGCGACCACGCCCTTGAGGCGCTCCAGTTGTTCTGCGGTTTCGGCCTGTACGCTCAGCTGCAGGCCGGTTTCGCTGGCCTGGAGCAATGCCAGGCCGAACTCAAACTCGATACGGCCTTGTTGTTCGTCAAAGCTCACCGGGATCTTGTGGGCGAAATGTTTGCACAGCCGACTGATATAACGCGCCGGGCTATCGGTGCTGACGAATGCTGATGAAGTTAAGGTCATGGGTAATACCTTTTGCAGGTTTGTGAAAGGCCTAATAGGCGACGGTAAAGCGCTGGTGGATGTGCGCGGGTGCTTCCAGCTCATCGATAATTGCCACGGCCAGGTCGGCGACACTGATGCGAGCGGGGGCCTGGCCATCCATCAATAGCTGGTCGGTGCCAAGGCGAAACCTGCCCTTGCGCTCGCCTGGTTCGAGAATGGCAGGCGGCGAGATAAAGCTCCAGTCGAGATCAATTTTGTCTTGCAGCAGTTGCAGCACCTGGCGCGCGCCTTCAGCCCCTTCCTTGTAGGCCGCAGGAAACCCCGGGGTATCGATCAATTGCACGCCAGGGGCGACATACAGGCTGCCTGCGCCGCCAACAACCAGCAAATGCTTGACCCCGGCTTGCTTGGTCCCGGCATAGATCGCCTGGCTGCCTTGAACAAACAGCTGGCGGATATTCGCTTCGCCCCAGCCGGGATTGAAGGCATGCACCACAGCTTCATGCCCGGCAACGGCTTGGGCAATATTGTCCGCATCGTAGGCATCACCTTTGCACGCCTTGAGCAAGGGGGCACCCGGCAGCTTCTCGGGTGAGCGGACAATGCCGGTTACTTGATGTCCGCGCTTCAATGCTTCGGCCAGAACGGCTGCGCCGACAAATCCCGTAGCGCCAATCAGGGCGATTTTCATCTGCTGGATATCCAAGTGATTCAGTGAATACATGGTTTCATAGAGGTAAAGCCCGGATAAATAGGCTATAAACGCTTTTACTGATAAGCAGGGCTTAATAATGGAGCAGTTAAAACGCATGGCAATCTTTGCCACTGTGGTTGAGCGTGGCTCAATGGTTGCCGCCGCCGAGGTGCTTGGAATGACTGCATCGGCGGTCAGCCAGCAGATTCGCAAGCTGGAACAAAGCACCCAGGTCAGCCTGCTGCACCGCACCACGCGCAAGCTCACCCTGACCGAGGCCGGAGCCGCTTTTTACCAAAGCAGCGCGCAGGTCATGGCGCTGGCCCAAGAGGCTGAACAGCGCTTGGCCGAGATGCGGGATGCGGCTGTCGGTGAGTTGCGCATCGCCGTGCCTGTAGGCTTTTCAGGGCGTCATCTGAGTGATGCGCTGGCACCCTTACTGCAAGCGCACAAAGGCTTGACTGTGCAGTTGTTCTTTCAGGATGAGCGTATCGACCTGGTTGACAAGCGTATCGACCTGGCCATTCGCGTAGGCCCCCAGCAAGACTCCAGCCTGGTTGCGCGGCACATTGGCGATGCTGTCTTCGTATTTTGCGCGGCGCCGAGTTATTTATTGAACCGCCCACCGATAAACAGCCCGCAAGACCTGGTCAGCGCCGATTGGGTGATGCTCAGCACCATGCAGATGCATGAAACCCTGAGCCTACAAGGGCCAGACTCCCAGGTTGAGAAAATTCGCATAGAGGGGCGGGTGGGTTTCAACAAACTGTTTGCGGGGGGTAACTTTACACTGGCGGGGGTGGGCATATCGCTGCAGCCCGAGCATGAGATCCGTGATGAGCTGGCGACAGGTCAGTTGCGAGCAGTGTTACCCGGTTGGCAAATGCCGCCAGTGGGGATTTATATAGTGACGCCCAGGCGCGATGTACAGCCGGCCAAGGTGCGTTATGCGATAGAGGCGCTGCGTCGCCACTTGCTGGCCAATTGACAGGTTCCAGCAAGGTAATGGTCGTATAGACTGGGCGCTGTCGAAAGATTGCCGTATAACGAGCACAACAGGTGAAGTGAGCCACAAAGGACCCGTGATTAAAGCTGATGAAGACTCCAAAACGTCTTGAACCCTTGGTCGAAGATGGTCTGATCGACGAGGTGATACGCCCGCTGATGAGTGGTAAAGAGGCTGCGGTTTATGTAGTTCGCTGTGGTCAGGAATTGCGGTGTGCAAAGGTCTATAAGGAGGCTAACAAGCGGGGGTTCCGCCAGGCTGCGGAATATCAGGAAGGCCGCAAGGTGCGTAACAGTCGCGACGCACGGGCCATGGCCAAGGGCTCCAAGTACGGTCGCAAAGGCCAGGAAGATGCCTGGCAGAACGCTGAGGTAGGCGCTTTGTTCCGGCTGGCCAATGCCGGCGTGCGAGTGCCCAAGCCCTACGACTTCCTTGAGGGCGTGCTGTTGATGGAACTGGTCGATGACGGCGAGGGTGATGTTGCTCCTCGCCTCAATGATGTTGACCTGCATCCGGATGATGCCCGCGAGTTCCACGCATTCATGATCGAGGAAATCGTCAAGATGCTGTGCGCCGGCCTGGTGCACGGCGATTTGTCCGAGTTCAACGTATTGCTTGGCCCTGAAGGGCCGGTGATTATCGACTTGCCGCAAGCGGTCGATGCGGCGGGTAATAATCATGCCTTCAAGATGCTTGAGCGCGACGTGGGCAACATGGCTGCCTATTTCGGGCAGTTTGCCCCTGAACTCAAGTACACCAAGTACGCCAAGGAAATGTGGGCCTTGTACGAGGAGGGCAAGTTAACCCCCGAGTCGACCTTGACCGGTGAGTTTGATGACCCTGAAGATGCCGCAGATGTTGATGCGGTGATGCGTGAAATCAAGGCCGCATTGGCGGAGGAAGCGCGGCGCCAGGCGCTACTCGACGCGGATGATGCCCCGGCAGGGGAAGAGCCCCCGCCGCCGTGGATGCAATAGGCAAAAAGCCCCGGTAAAGGGGCTTTTTTGTGTCTCGCGTGCAGGTTATGGCTACAGGTTCGCCGCGCCAAAGGTGTCGCAACTGCCCAGCTTGCCGCTGTCAAACCCGGCCTTGAACCAGCGAGTGCGTTGCGCCGAGGTGCCGTGGGTGAAGGAGTCAGGCATCACCTGGCCGCGGGTCTGCTTTTGCAGGCGATCATCACCAATAGCATTGGCCGCATTCAAGGCTTCTTCCAGGTCGCCAGGTTCCAGCCAGTTCAGGCGGCGTTGTGCGCTGTTGGCCCAAACCCCTGCCAGGCAGTCGGCTTGCAGTTCCTGGCGGACCAGGAGGCCGTTGCTGCCTTCCATGCGCTGGCCAGCCCTGCGTGCGGCATCCACTTTTGCCGATACACCGAGCAGGGTTTGTACATGGTGGCCGATCTCATGGGCAATGACGTAAGCCTGGGCAAAGTCGCCAGCTGCGCCGAAGCGCTGTTCAAGTTCCTGGAAAAACGACAAGTCGAGGTAGACCTGACGATCGCCCGGGCAATAGAACGGGCCTACCGCAGCATCGGCAAAGCCGCAGGCTGAATTGACCCCGCCACTGAACAACACCAGCTTTGGATCCTGGTATTGGCGATTGGCATTTCTGAAAATTTCGCGCCAGGTGTCTTCGGTGTCTCCAAGGATTGAGCGTACGAATTCAGACTGCTGGTCATTGGCAGCCGGGTTTTTGGGCTGTTGCTGAGGGGCTGGCGCGCTGCTTTGCGTGGCCTGGCCGGCAATGTTGCCAAGGATCTGCAGCGGGTCCTGGCCCATTAGCAGCCCGACCACCACTATCACGGCGACCCCGCCGAGGCTCAGGCCACGGCCACCACCGAACCGTCTGCCTGCGCCACTACTGCCGCGGGCATCCACCACGTTGTCACTGCGTCGTCCTTTGCTCCAGCGCATTACTCGATTCCCTGTGATATTGCTGTTAATCAGTGTTGCTCAGTATAAGCCAGACGCCAGTCCAGTCGTCAGTCAGAGTCAATTATGCATATTGCTGGGCTTGGCCCCGGATGGCGCCTAAGCTGGCAGCTATAAATGGCTTGAAAGGGAGTTGGCGATGTTAGTGGCAAGAGTTGTTTTGACGATCCAGGTCATTATTTTGTTTGGCTTGGGCCTGGCATATTTTGTGAACCCGCAACCCATGGCCAACGTTTCCGGCATGCTGCTGATGGAGGCTGCGGCTGTGACCGACGTGCGTGCCTATTACGGCGGCCTGCAAATTGGCCTGGCAGCTTTTCTCGGATTGGCGTTGACACGCCTCGACCTGACCCGCAGTGCCCTGACCTTGATGGTGCTGCTTTACAGTGCGCTGGCCGTGGCCAGGCTGGGCGGCTTGTGGCTCGATGGTGGCGCGGGGCAAACCTTCAACCTCTACGCCTTGCTGGCAGAAGTGGTGGCCGGTGGGCTGAGTTTCTACGCCTTGCGCTGCCTCAATCGAGGCTAGGCGCTACTCAGCCTCAAGTCGTGCCTGAGGGCTGAGTATTGGCTTGAGCCGCGAGTTAGGCCATGAGCTTACTTGCGTACCAGCAGGACACCCGACTCCATGTGGTGGGTGTAGGGGAACTGGTCGAAGACAGCGCAGCGTTCAATGCGGTGCGTATCGCTGAGCTGCTCGATGTTGTCGGCCAGCGTCTGCGGGTTGCATGAGATATACAGGATGCGCTCGAAGCGTCGGGTCAGCTCGCAGGTGTCAGGGTCCATGCCGGCGCGTGGCGGGTCGACAAACACTGTGCCAAAGTCATAGCTTTTGAGGTCGATGCCAGCCAAACGGCGGAACGGACGCACCTCATTGAGCGCTTCGGTCAACTCCTCTGCGGACAAACGCACCAGGGTGACGTTATCGACTTGGTTGTCGGCAAGATTGGCCAGGGCGGCATTGACTGACGATTTGCTGATCTCGGTGGCCAGCACCTTACGTACGCGGGTCGCCAGCGGCAGGGTGAAGTTGCCGTTGCCACAGTAGAGTTCAAGCAAGTCGTCTTGCCGTTCGCCCAGGGCGTCGAAGGCCCAGTTGAGCATCTTCTGGTTGACCCGGCCGTTGGGCTGGGTGAAGGCACCTTCAGGCTGGCGATAACTGAAGCTGCGCCCGTTTACCTCCAACTCTTCAATCACATGGTCGCGGCCTATCACCAGGCGTTGGCCACGGGAGCGTCCGATCAGGCTGACACCCAGTTCGTTGGCCAGCTGTTGTGCTGCATTTTGCCAGTGTTCATCAAGCGGGCGGTGATAGCACAAGGTGATCAGCGCATCGCCGGCCAGGGTCGTCAGGAACTCAGCCTGGAACAGCTTGAAGTTCAGTGCCTCGTTGGCTTGCCAGGCGGCTTTGACACGCGGCATCAAGTCATTGATGCGTTGGCTGGCAATCGGAAAATCCTCGATCAGGATCGGGGTACGTTTGTCGCCTGCGGCAAACATTGCATAAAAGCGTTCATTGCCTTCACGCCACAAGCGAAACTCGGCGCGTAAACGGTAATGTTCGTGCGGCGAGTCGAACACATCAGGTGCAGGCGCGTTGAACGGCGCAAGTAGGCTGATCAGGCGTTGCTTTTTTTCTTCCAGCTGAGCGTCATAGCTGGCTGGATCGAATTGTGGCGCACTCATGAATAACTCTTCAGCGTGGTCGGAAAGCGGCAGGTTAACCTGCCGCGATCATCAGGTGTGGGTGTTACCGAGTACAGCGTATCAGGCGTTAAACCAGGCGAACTTGATCACAAACAAAATCGCCAGGATCACCAGCGCCGGGTTCAGCTCTTTCCAGCGTCCCGCCAGCAACTTGATCGCTGCCCAGGCGATAAAGCCGAAGGCAATCCCGTTGGCGATCGAGAAGGTCAGCGGCATCGCCAGTGCGGTGATTACCACGGGGGCGGCAAGGGTGATATCGCTCCAGTCAATCTCGGCCAGGCCAGCGGTCATCAGTACCGCGACAAACAACAGCGCAGGCGCCGTGGCGAATGCCGGAACACTGCCTGCCAGTGGCGAGAAGAACAAGGCCAGCAGGAACAGGATGGCGACTACTACGGCGGTCAGGCCGGTGCGGCCGCCAGCGGTGACACCTGCGGCTGACTCGATGTAGCTGGTGGTGGTCGAGGTGCCCAGTAATGAGCCGACCATGGCCGCGCTGCTGTCGGCTATCAGTGGCCGGCCCATTTTCGGCATGTAACCGTCGGCGCGCATCAGGCCCGCTTTTTTAGCAACGGCAATCAAGGTGCCGGAGTTATCGAACAGGTCAACAAAGAGGAAGGCGAACACCACGCTGACCAAGCCAATATCCAGCGCGCCCATGATGTCGAGCTGCATGAAGGTCGGGGCCAATGATGGCGGCATGGATAAAAAGCCGCCGAATTGCGAGACACCCAGGGCAATACCAATGCCGGTGGTCAGCAAAATACCGATCAGCACCGCACCTGTAACCCGGCGCGCTTCAAGCGCGACGATAACGAAAAAACCGAGGATTGCCAGCAGTGGCTCGGGCTTGGACAGATCACCCATGCCCACCAGGGTTGCCGGGTTGGAAACGACGATGCCTGATTCCTTGAGGGCAATAAGCGCCAGGAAAAGACCAATGCCCGCGGCAATGGCCGAGCGCAGCTCCAGCGGGATGCTGTTGATGATCCACTCACGAATCTTGAAAATCGATAACAGGAAGAACATGCACGCCGAGAGGAACACCGCGCCCAGGGCGACTTGCCAGGTGTGGCCCATATGCAGGACCACTGTGTAGGTAAAGAAGGCATTGAGGCCCATGCCCGGAGCCAGGGCGATTGGGTAGTTGGCAATAAACCCCATGATCGCCGAGCCGATTGCTGCGGCCAGGCAGGTCGCGACAAAGATCGCGCCCTTGTCCATGCCTGTTTCCCCGAGAATGCTCGGGTTGACGAACAGGATGTACGCCATCGTCAGGAAGGTGGTCAGGCCGGCCAGCATCTCTGTGCGAATGTTGGTGTTGTGTGCTTTGAGTTGGAACAGTCTTTCCAGCATCTGGAGTTCCCCGTGACGCTAAATGCGCCGAAAGTGGCCTGATCGATAGCTAACTACATCCATCCATGGCTGAACTGTATAGCTGGCGATTGTGAAAAAGGCGCGCATCATAGCAGTAAGCCCGCTGGCGGTGAATCAAGGCAGCGTAGTACAGGCGCCGCTATAGGCGCCATGTCGCTTTAAGCACCGATTCCCGACTTCTGGGTTGCGGCCAGTTCTTGCTCGGTCTGTTCCAGGGTGTCGCGATGAGCCAGTGTCGGGAACAGTTTGATCCAGGTGCCGGTGACCAGGAGCGTGCCGACGCCACCGAGCACCACTGCGGGCACAGTGCCGAACCAGTGTGCGGTAAGGCCGGATTCGAACTCGCCGAGTTGGTTGGATGCGCCAATAAACAAGCCGTTGACCGCGCTGACCCGGCCCCGCATGGCGTCAGGGGTTTGTAATTGCACAAAGGCACCACGGATAACCATGCTGATCATGTCTGCAGCGCCCAGCCCCACCAGTACCAGCAGGCTGGACCAGAAAGACGTCGATATTCCGAACGCGATGGTGTCGACGCAAAAAATCGCCACGGCGGTGAACATGGTCCGCCCGACATGGCGATTGATCGGAAAGCGCGCCAACCAGAAGGACATCAGCAAGGCGCCTACCGCGGGCGCTGAACGCAGCAGGCCAAGCCCCCATGGGCCGGTCATCAGGATGTCTTTGGCAAACACCGGTAGCAGGGCTGTTGCCCCGCCGAGCAGCACCGCGAACAGATCGAGCGAGATTGCCCCAAACACATCGGGGCGACTGCGAATAAAGCGAATGCCAGCCAGCAGGTTGTTCAGCGATGCTTTTTCCTTGCTTTGCTGTGCCGGATGCTTCGGCAGGCTGAGCATCAAGCCGCAGGCCAGGGCGTACAGGATTGCGGTCGGTACATAGACCCAGATGCTGCCAAAGGCAAACAGGAAACCACCCAGGGCAGGGGCGACAATGGTTGCGGTTTGCATGGCCGATGCCGATGCAGCAACCGCCGCCGGAAACAACGACGGAGGCACCAGGCGCGGCAGCAGTGCTTGCGTAGCGGGCATTTCAAAGGCCCTTGCCGCACCCAGGCTAAAGGCCAGCAGGAAGATCATCTCGCGGCTGATATCACCGCTGTAGCTGCTGATCACCAGCGCCAGGGCAATCAGCGCCTGAACTGTCTGGCATACGGCAGCAATGCGTGCACGGTTGTAGCGATCGGCCACGTGGCCGGTATGTAGCATAAAGAGTACGCGCGGCAGGAATTCGGCCAGGCCGACCAGGCCCAGGTCGAGCACGCTGCCAGTGAGTTTGTAGATATGCCAGCCGATGGCCACGGTCAGCATCTGGAAACCACTGGCGGGGGGGGGGGCGCGGGGCCCCACAGCCAGAAGGCTATGAAGGGGCGGTGATGGCGCAGCAGGGTTGGCGTGGTGTTTGACATAACAGCGTCAGCTCGGGCGTGGTCGGGCGCAAAGTCTAACTGAAACAAATTGTTTCGGCTGCTTCTGCGCAAATCACCATTAACCACAATGGCTTTATGGGGCCCAGGCCTGCCTGTGTCCTAAAGTCCTGATAAAGTGGTGCGCTATCTAAGGGACGGAGCCGTTAATGCAGCATCTAGATTTACTGGTCGTTCGCCAGGCACTGCAGTGGTCGCAGGCTGGCCAGCGGGTTTGGCTGTGCACAGTGCTATTTACCTATGGCTCGGCACCCAGGGCGCCTGGTTCTCTATTGGTCGTCAACGAACAGGGCAATTGGTTGGGGTCATTGTCTGGCGGTTGTGTAGAGGATGATTTTCTACAGCGTGTGGCTGAAGGCGCATTTGTCGAGCCCGCAACGCTGGTGCGCTATGGCGATGGCAGCGATAGCCACTCCAATGTCAGCTTGCCCTGCGGCGGTGTGCTGGAAGTGCTGGTCGAGAACCTGGCCTGCAGTTGCGAAGTGCTGGCGCATTTGCGTGAGCTGGAGGCTGCATTGCTCGGACAGCGGCGTTTGTTGCGTTCAGTCACTGTGCCACAGGGTTCATGGCAACTGAGTGCGGACCCCGACCACGGGCCTCGGGTACGCCGCGAGCTGGACACCTTGCATATCCGTGTTGGCGCCGCACAACGGCTACTGCTGGCCGGCTACTCCAGCGTCGCCCATGTCTGCGCCGAGTTTGGCAAGACCCTTGGTTTTGAAGTGGTGCTCTGTGATCCACGCGATGAGGTGCTGGACGGCGTCGAACTGCCGGGCGTCGAGATCCGCCGTGAGCTGCCTTCCATGGTAATCGCGGC
The DNA here is from genome assembly GCF_000222125.1 of Pseudomonas sp. S9. Lineage (NCBI taxonomy): Bacteria > Pseudomonadati > Pseudomonadota > Gammaproteobacteria > Pseudomonadales > Pseudomonadaceae > Pseudomonas > Pseudomonas sp. S9. The sequence continues at coordinate 29,740 of NZ_AFFX01000011.1, forward strand.
AGGCGGTTGTCATGCCGATACCGCCGTTGTGGCCCTGACCCATGACCCGCGAATTGACGACCTGGCGATGATCGAAGCCGTGCGTACCGAGGCGTTCTATATCGGCGTGATGGGGTCGCAGCAAACCACGAGCAAGCGTTTCGAGCGTTTGTTGCGCTCGGGTGGACTGTGCGAGGCTGATCTGGCGCGAATACAGGCGCCGATTGGTCTTAACCTGGGCAGTAAAACCCCGGCCGAGATTGCCCTGGCTGTGCTTGCGGATATCGTCCGTCTGCGCAATGGCGTGGCCAAGGCGCAACTTTGAGTTGTCCGTCAAAGGCAGTTGTCGCCGTGGTGCTGGCTGCCGGGCGAGGGCGGCGTTTTGGCAGCGACAAGCGCATCGCGCGGCTCGGTGATGGCCAGGGTCTGCTGGCGATGACTGTTGCTCGCGCCCAGCCCCACTTTGCGCAGCTCTATGTGGCCCTGCGTGAGGATGACGAGCCACAGGCGCTGGGGCTGCCAGGGCACACCCGGGTTATACGCTGCGCCGATGCCGATCAAGGCATGGGCACCAGTTTAGCCGGAGCCATTACCCAGGTCGCAGCGCTGAACAGCCAGGCGTCTGCAATTGCCGTCTTGTTGGGAGATATGCCCTGGCTCGAGGACCAGACATTGCTGCGCCTGGTTCAGGCCGCAGGCAGCTCGCGTATTGTGTTTCCTATGTACAAGGGCGAGCGCGGTCATCCAGTCATATTCGGCCGCAAGTACTGGCCGCAGCTTCAGGGGCTCAAGGGCGAGCAGGGTGCCAGGGCGATACTTCACGAGCATGCCCATGCCTGCGTCGGGCTGGATGTTGCAGACCCGGCAGTCTTGCTCGATGTTGATTGTCCGCAGGCACTGCGCTGAAAACCGCAACTGATCGCGACAATGAACCACAGCGGTTAATTCCAGGTATGCAGCTATCCTTAGTTGGGTATTGATATGGATCAACATCAGGCTTATTGCTGGCGGATGGTTTTCACTGCAACTAGAGGCAAGGGAATGTGTCTGGCATCACTGTATGTGCTAACGATTAGAACGCTGGCGTCATTTGATGATCAGAGTCCAGTACGTTATTAGCGAACCTCGAATGAAGCGAGGTTTTGTATCACCTGATTGAGGACGCGCCATGTTTGGCTTAGAGGCATTGGAGTTAGCCCGGATCCAGTTTGCTTTCACCATCTCGTTTCACATTATTTTTCCTGCAATCACCATCGGTTTGGCGAGCTACCTGGCCGTTCTTGAAGGCTTGTGGCTGAAAACCGGCAAAAGCGTATACATGGATTTGTATCACTTCTGGTCGAAGATATTTGCCGTCAACTTTGGCATGGGCGTGGTTTCCGGCCTGGTGATGGCTTATCAGTTCGGGACTAACTGGAGTGCCTTCTCTGACTTTGCCGGTGCCGTTACCGGCCCCTTGCTGACGTACGAAGTGCTCACTGCATTCTTTCTCGAAGCGGGTTTTCTCGGTGTCATGCTGTTTGGCTTGAACCGCGTCGGGCCTGGCTTGCACTTCTTTTCTACCTTGATGGTCGCCATAGGTACGCTGATCTCGACATTCTGGATCCTTGCTTCCAACAGCTGGATGCAGACGCCCCAGGGGTTTGAAATCGTCGATGGTCGGGTGATCCCCGTAGACTGGTTCGCGGTGGTGTTCAATCCGTCCTTCCCTTATCGCCTGATGCACATGGCAACGGCTGCATTCCTGGCCACAGCCTTCTTTGTCGGTGCATCCGCGGCCTGGCACCTACTGCGTGGTCGTGACAACCCGGCAGTGCGCAAGATGCTTTCCATGGCCATGTGGATGGCGCTGATCGTTGCACCCATTCAGGCGGTGATTGGCGATGCCCACGGCCTCAATACGCTGGAGCATCAACCTGCCAAAATTGCTGCGATTGAGGGGCACTGGGAAAACCCTCCGGGCGAAGCAACGCCGTTGATTCTGTTTGGCTGGCCGGACATGGAGCGCGAGGAAACCCGCTTCAAGGTCGAGATCCCTAAATTGGGCAGCTTGATTCTGACCCACAGCCTTGACAAGCAAGTCCCCGCGCTCAAGGAATTTCCCAAGGAAGACCGGCCAAACTCGACCGTGGTGTTCTGGAGCTTCCGGATCATGGTCGGCCTTGGCTTGTTGATGATTATGATGGGCGCCTGGGCGTTGCTGCTGCGACCGCGCGGCAAGCTTTATGAGAATCGCGCTTTCTTGCACATGGCGCTATGGATGGGACCTTCGGGCCTGATCGCAATCCTGGCGGGCTGGTTCACCACGGAAATCGGTCGCCAACCTTGGGTTGTGTACGGATTGATGCGCACCTCGGACGCGGTTTCAAATCACACGGTCGTGCAGATGAGCGTGACCCTGGTGTTGTTTGTGGTGGTTTATTTCGCGCTTTTTGGTGCCGGTCTCGGCTACATGATGCGCCTGGTACGCAAAGGGCCAGTACCTGCAGAAGGCACTAACCATCAAGAAGGTGGCCCAGGCCAACAACGTACGCCGTCTCGTCCGCTGTCTGCTGCACCGGACGATGAAGACGACACCCAGACTGAAAGGAGCTGAACATGGTCGGCATAGATCTCTCGCATATCTGGGCGGTGATCATCGCTTTCGGTGTGATGATGTACGTAGTCATGGATGGGTTCGATCTGGGTATCGGTATCCTTTTCCCCTTCGTCAAGGACGATCGCGAACGTGACCTGATGATGAACTCCGTGGCACCGGTTTGGGATGGCAATGAAACCTGGCTGGTACTGGGTGGCGCGGCGCTGTTCGGCGCCTTCCCGCTGGCCTACGCGGTGGTGCTGGACGCCCTCTATCTGCCGCTGATCTTCATGCTGCTCGGGTTGATTTTCCGCGGTGTGGCCTTTGAGTTTCGCTTCAAGGCCAAAGCCCATAAGCGGCATATCTGGGACAAGGCCTTTATTGGCGGCTCAATCACCGCGACCTTTTTCCAGGGCGTTACCCTTGGCGCCTATATCGATGGCATCGAGGTGGTTGGCCGTACCTACGCGGGTGGTCCGCTGGACTGGCTAAAACCTTTCGCGCTGTTTTGTGGTTTGGCCTTGGTCGCCGCCTATGCCTTGTTGGGTTGCACCTGGTTGATCATGAAAACCGAGGGACGCTTGCAGGAACAGATGCATGACCTGGGCAAGCCGCTGATTCTTGTGGTCCTGGCGGTTACCGGTATCGTCAGCCTGTGGACGCCTTTGGCTCATCCCGAGATTGCCGAGCGCTGGTTCAGCCTGCCTAATATTTTCTGGCTCTCGCCTGTGCCGATACTGGTTCTGCTTTGTACCTGGGCCTTGTGGCGGGCTGTGCAGAAACGTCAGCACTACGCCCCGTTTTTGCTGACCCTTGGCTTGATCTTCCTGGGCTACAGCGGCTTGGGCCTGAGCCTGTGGCCGAATATCATCCCGCCTAGCGTGACTATCTGGGAGGCCGCATCGCCGCCGCAAAGCCAGGCGTTTATCCTGGTCGGCGCGTTGTTCATCATCCCCTTTATCCTGATGTACACCGCGTGGAGCTACTACGTGTTCCGCGGCAAGATAACCCACGAACATGGCTACCATTAAGGATCGCAGCATGACGGGTTCGCAGCAGAAGAAGCCCTTGTACCAGCGTATCGGCTGGCTGGTGGCAATCTGGGCGGGTAGCGTACTGGCGCTGGGGGTTGTGTCATTGCTGCTGCGCTGGTTTATGAGCGCAGCAGGCATGACCAGCTAAAGGCTTAATGATCTGCGGTGTTCAAGCGCCGTCCACCCTAGAGCAGTTTTGATAGGAACTGCTCTAGCCGCGGGTGCTTTGTGCTGCTGAAGATATTGTCCGGGTTGTCGCTGACCAGCAATTCGCCGTCTTCCATAAACAGCACGCGGTCGGCCACTTCGCGGGCAAAGCCCATCTCGTGGGTCACCACCACCATGGTCATGCCATCGTTGGCCAGGCTCTTCATTACATCCAGCACCTCGCCGACCATTTCCGGGTCCAGCGCCGATGTGGGCTCATCAAACAGCATTACGTCCGGGTTCATCGCCAGCGCACGGGCAATTGCTACGCGTTGCTGTTGGCCCCCGGAAAGCTGCGCCGGGTACACATCCAGCTTGTCCCCCAGCCCCACGCGCCTGAGCAGTTGCTCGGCATCTTGCTCTGCCTTTTTCGGCTCGCGCTTGGCGACCTTGATCGGTGCGAGCATGACATTGCCCTTTACCGTCTTGTGCGGGAACAGGTTGAATGACTGAAACACCATGCCGACGCGTTCACGCAGCTTGTTGATATTGGTGCCGGGGCCATACATGTTGATGCCATCGATAATGATCTGGCCGTTATTGATCTGCTCAAGCTGGTTGAGTGCGCGCAGAAAAGTCGACTTGCCTGAGCCGGATGGGCCAATAATGCCCACCACTTCACCACGGGAAATAGTGGCACTGACGTTTTTAAGGGCATGGCAGCCATTGGCGTAGATCTTGTTAACTTGGGTGGCAACGATCATGTCCTTGCCGGTATAGGCTTCAGTCACTGGCGGCTAACCTCTTTTCAATGCGGCGGACAACCCACGACAGCAAGGTCGTCAGAATCAGGTACAGGCCGGCTACGGTAATCCACACTTCGAATGTCGCGAAGTTGCCGCTGATAGCCTCGCGCCCGGCTTTGGTCAGGTCGGTGATTGCAATTACCGAAACCAGCGAGGAATCCTTGATCAGGTTGATCAACTGGCCCGCCATGGGCGGCAGCGTGCGCTTGAATGCTTGCGGCAAGATAACGTGCGTCATTGCCTTGGGGTAAGACATGCCCAGCGAGCGCGCGGCTTCCATTTGTCCGGGTGAGATCGACTGGATGCCGGAGCGCACGATTTCGGCAATGTAGGCACCGGTAAAGATCGACAGCGCCATGACCCCGGCAGAGAAACGGTCAAGGTTGAGCATGGTGCCGACAAAGAAGTACATGATAAATATCTGTACCAGCAGTGGCGTACCGCGAATCAAGCCGACGTAGGCAAATGCCAGGTTTTGGCAGGCCGGATTGCTGGAAATGCGCATCAAACCCGCCGCCAGGCCGAGCAGGGTGGCGAAGAACAGTGAAATCACCGATATCTTCAGGGTCACCCACAAGCCATGGAGTAGCGGGCCTGCGCGCCATTGCACGGTGCGTGCGACCACATCGCCTTCGAATATCAGGTCGCCCTGGGCCGCAACGGCCTGGTCATAGGATTTGAAAACCTGGGGCTTGTCGCCGGAATCGAGAGTGAGGGTTATTGCATCAGGGGTGACTTCAGTGATGGTGCCATTGCCGCTGGCCCGCAGGTCGAGTGGTGCGGTGTTGACGATATAAGGCAGCACACGTGCCCATTGCCAGCTGTAGTTGATCTGCTTGGAAGCTATGTACAGCGTGCCCATGAGGCCCGCTATGATAAGTACTGATAGGCCGTGCCAAAGCCATCGTCGGGGACTGGTCAACAAAGTGACCTCCTGGAAATTTAGGTTTTACGGTAACGCGCGGGGCAAGTGGAAATCAGGCCAGAGGTTGAGTCTGGCCTGATGGGCTTACTGAACCTGGTCGAGCCAGGCGTCGCTTTCGAACCACTTGGCGTAGAGGCGATCGTAGGTACCTTCACCCTTGATCTGACGCAGGAAGTTGTTCAGCACATTGAGCATTTCCGGGTCGCCCTGGGCAACAGCCCAGCCCAGCGGCTCGAAGGTGAATGGCTTGTCCAGGTGAACGATCTTGTCTTTGTTCTGCGCAAAGTAGATCGCGTTGAATGGCAGGTCGTAGATGAATGCATCCGCCTTGCCGTTGGTAACTTCAAGCACTGCGTCAGACTGGGTTTCAAAGACATTGATCTTGGCTTTGCTGAGCAGACGCTTGACCGCTTGCTCGCCGGTAGTCCCCAGTTTGGTGGTAATGGTGTACTGCGGATCATTGAGGTCTTTGTAGTCGTTGATCTTACCCTTGAGCTTAGGGTTCAGCAGAATGCTCTGGCCGATAACGATATAAGGGTCAGCGAAGTTCACGCGCATATTGCGCTGAGTATTGATGGTCATGCCGCCGTTGATCATGTGGCACTTGCCGGTCAACAGGGTCGGGATGATGCCATCCCAGGCCGTGTTGACCGGGACGTATTTAACGCCCATCTGCTTGGCCAGCAGTTTGCTCATGTCGATATCAAAACCGATGAACTGGCCTGCCTTGCTCTTCATTTCGAAAGGCATGTAGCCGGCGTCGAAACAAACTTTAAGTTCCCCTGATTTAACAATGTCATCAAGAACTGGACCCGCTTGAGCTGTGATTGAAGCACCTAGCAGGCTGGCGGTAATCGCCAAACCAGTAAAAAATTTTCTCATGTGAGAGTCCTTATTCTTTTTGAGCGCATTATTGCGTTCTTATTTGTTGGCATCGGCCTTTTGTAAAGGCTCTTTGTTATAACAGGTTAAGCCTTGAATGAAAAAGTCCGGAGCAGGCAGTTGGTCGCTTAGAGGGAAGTCGGTCGTTATCAGCTACTTGATGGCCTTGAGAATCACGAACTTGGGGTTCGACGCCACTTGTTCGACGCCACGAAACAGGCGCTTGAGCTTTTGGTGGTAGCCCAGGTGGCGATTTCCGACAATCCACAACTGGCCTCCCGTCACCAGGGCCGAATGCGCTTGCTGGAACATCCGCCAGGCGAGGAAGTCGCCCACCACCTGTTGCTGGTGAAAGGGTGGGTTGCACAGCACCCTGTCCAACGACTCAGGCAGTTGTTCAGCCAGGCCATCACCCGCGCGGATATCCACCGGCCGTTCGCCGAACGCGGCTAGCCAGTTCTCCCGCGCCGATTGCACCGCCATGTACGACTCATCAACCAGTGTCAGTTGCGCCTCGGGGTTGTTCAGAGCGTAGGCAAGAGCCAGAACACCGTTGCCACAACCCAGGTCTGCAACCCGTAGAGGCCGTTGATCCCTGGGCAGGTGCGGCAAGAAGGCCCGCGTGCCGATGTCGAGGCCTTCGCGGCAGAACACATTGGCATGGTTGACCAGGTTGAGCGGCGGTTTCTCCAGGCTGTAGCGGCTAGGGTAGGGGGAGACGGGCTGCGGCCTTGGTTCCGGCGATGCAATCAGCAGGCGCGCCTTTTTTACAGCCAGGGACGCCTGAACCGGGCCAATGTATTTTTCCAGCAGATCACCTGCTGCGCGCGGTAAATGCTTGACCATGGCCGCGGCCACAACCTGCGCTCCCGGTGCCAGTTGGCCGTGCAGGCGAATCAATTGCTCTTCAAGCAGGGCCAGGGTCTTGGGGATGCGGATCAGTACGCGATCAAAGGGACCTTGGGGCGATTGTTGTGCCGGTACGAAATTGACCGCATCTGCAGCCAACTGATTGCGCTGCAGGTTGATCTTCAGTGCCATGTGCCCCAGGTGCGAGTCAGAACTGCTGGTGATCAGATGGCGGGGCTGTTCAATAGCTGCCAGCGCGCAGGCCAGCGCGCCAAAGTTGTCGTTGAGAATCAACACGCGCAGATTCGTCCCGCCGCCTTGTTCGGCAAACTGGTTGAGCAGGTATTCATCCGCGGCGTCAAAGGCCTGCAGGGTCTCGTGCGACTGTTCTGGCTGGCGGATCAATTCCAGTGGTGCAAAAGGCGTAACGAATATAGGCATATAAGCTGCTGGTTTTTATCATTGAAAAAGTGCGCGACACTGCAGGTTCATGGGCCGAGCGGTTGCTTAGCTGTCGTACCCTGGTAACCGTGCCACACAAGGGAACTGCCAAAGCCTATCCGCCAACTCAATTGGGGAGCCCTATGAGCGCAAGTGATGACAAGTTTACCCGGCAAACGCTTAGCGATGTGCATGTCTGGTCGCCGACTTTATTCAGTTTGCGCTGTTCACGTGATCTGGGGTTTAGATTTGTTGCCGGGCAGTTCGCCCGTCTAGGCGTTTGCAAACCCGACGGCAGTATTGTTTGGCGCGCCTATTCGATGGTTTCGGCGCCGCATGACGAGTTTCTCGAATTCTTCTCAATCGTTGTGCCAGGCGGAGAGTTCACCAGCGAACTGAGCCGTTTGTCTGTCGGCGACACGCTGTTGGTGGACAAGCAGGCGTTTGGCTTTCTCACCCTTGATCGTTTCATTGATGGCCGTGACTTGTGGCTGGTGGCCAGCGGCACGGGCCTGGCGCCATTTCTGTCGATACTGCAAGGCCTGGAGGTGTGGGAGCGATTTGAAAGGATTATCTTGGTTTACAGCGCCCGGACCGAGCAGGAGCTGGCTTATCAGCAACTGATCCAGCAACTTGGCTCGATGGAGCACATTGCCGAGCATGCGCACAAGCTGGTTTATGTGCCGGTGGTCACCCGCGAGACACTGCCGGGCTGCCTCAACCAACGGATCACCACATTACTTGATAATGGTGAGCTGGAACGCGCTGCAGGTGTAGCGATGGACGCCGAACACTCAAGGGTGATGCTTTGCGGCAATCCCCAGATGATTGATGACCTGCGCCAGCTATTGAAGCAGCGCGACATGCATCTAAGCCTGACCCGCAGGCCAGGCCAGGTCGCCGTGGAGAATTATTGGTAGGGTACGACAGGTGCAGGGCGTGACAACGCGAAGCTTGTCCAGAGAAGTGGCGAATAGTGCGGAGATTTGGAGTTGCAAGCGGCGGACGAAAAAGCGCCCGCCGCGCTAGGAACTCAGGCCATCCAGGTAGGGTGCGACAACGCGAAGTTTGTCCACCGAAGTGGCGAGTAGTCCGGGTGTTTGGAGCTGCAAACGGCGGACGAAAAAGCGCCGTCCGCCCTATGGGGTCAGGCCATCCAGGTAGGGTGCGACAACGCGAAGCTTGTCCAGCGAAGTGGCGAATACTCCGGAGATTTGGAGTTGCAAGCGGCGGACGAAAAAGCGCCCGCGCCGGGGGCAACCAGGCTTGGCGTGATCACGCCAAGCTGTTCAGCAACGCTGACTGTGAAAGCTTATTCAGCTTTGTTTTTCAGCAGGTCGCGGATCTCGGTCAGCAATACTTGCTCCTGAGTCGGCGCAGGTGGCGCGGCCGGGGCGGCTTCTTCCTTGCGCTTGAGGCTGTTCATCACTTTGATTGCCATGAAAATGGCGAATGCCACTATCAGGAAGTCGACCAGCGTTTGGATGAATTTACCGTAGTTCATGGTCACGGCAGGGATATCGCCTTGCGCCGCTTTGAGCACGACGACTAAGTCGGTGAAATCAACGCCTCCTATCATGACGCCCAGCACGGGCATGATCAGGTCACCGACAAAGGATGCAACGATCTTACCGAACGCGGCACCAATGATAATACCGACTGCCATGTCGACTACATTGCCTTTGACGGCAAAAGCCTTGAACTCACTGATAATGCTCATGTTTCCTATCCCTGCGATATTGGGTGATGTATTCATTCTAAACACTCAAATACATTTAGCCACTCGTCAGACTGGGTTTGTCAAAAATATGGCTGTTGGTTTTCTGGTGCACGCCAGTGCTAAAAAACTTGACGCTGCCACGCTCTGGTCGAGTTTTTGGCGTGGGGTTTGTTCCGTGGCCAAGCAGAGCCCGCAGGCTCGACTAGTCTGAAAGTACATACATCAAGAGGGTGCAGACATGCCGTTGGAACATCACTCACTGAAGAACGAGTTTCCTCAATTCGCCTCGAAGTTCAGCACCTTGGCCCAGTCCAATAAACGTTTTGCCCGGCTAGCTGAAGAGTACGAGGCGCTGGACAAGCGCATTTATGAGATCGAAGACGGCCACGAGTCGATGGATGACTTGAACCTGCAGGGGCTCAAGATGCAACGGGTTACGCTCAAGGACGATATCTCCGCCATGCTCAATAGCCATCAGGACTGATTCGCCAGGCATAAAGGACAACACTTGCGGATTGTCGCTGCTTGCTCAGGAAAGGCTATGATGGGCGCTTTGCTCTGAGGAAGTCTGCCGATGGCTAAGGCCAAACGCCTGTATGGCTGCACTGAGTGCGGCGCCACCCTTCCCAAGTGGGCCGGCCAGTGTGGCGAGTGCAACGCCTGGAATACGCTGGTTGAAACCATGGTCGAGGCCAATGCCACGGCGCCTGGCGGGCGCAGTGGCTGGGCTGGCCAGCAGGCGCCGTTAAAAACCCTGGCTGAAGTCAGTGTTGAAGAGATGCCGCGGTTTTCCACTGCTTCCGGCGAGCTGGACCGTGTGCTGGGCGGCGGTTTGGTGGATGGATCGGTAGTGCTGATTGGCGGCGATCCGGGTATCGGTAAGTCGACCATCCTCCTGCAAACCCTTTGCAACATCGCCACGCGCTTCCCGGCCTTGTATGTCACGGGCGAGGAGTCGCAGCAGCAGGTTGACATGCGCGCTCGGCGCCTGGGTTTGCCGGAAGACAAGCTCAAGGTCATGACTGAAACCTGCATTGAGACCATCATTGCCACGGCGCGCCAGGAAAAGCCCAAGGTCATGGTGATCGACTCGATCCAGACCATCTTCACTGAACAGCTGCAATCCGCGCCTGGCGGTGTGGCGCAGGTGCGGGAAAGTGCCGCCTTGCTGGTGCGCTTTGCCAAGCAAAGCGGCACGGCGATCTTCCTCGTCGGCCATGTCACCAAGGAAGGCGCGCTCGCCGGGCCGCGGGTGCTGGAGCATATGGTCGATACGGTTCTGTACTTCGAGGGCGAGTCGGACGGGCGCCTGCGCCTGTTGCGGGCGGTGAAGAATCGCTTTGGCGCGATCAACGAACTCGGCGTATTCGGCATGACCGACAAGGGCCTCAAAGAGGTAACCAATCCCTCAGCCATCTTTCTTACCCGGGCCCAGGAAGAAGTGCCTGGAAGTGTGGTCATGGCAACTTGGGAGGGCACACGGCCAATGCTGGTGGAGGTCCAGGCGCTGGTTGACACCAGCCACTTGGGCAATCCGCGCCGTGTGACCCTTGGGCTTGATCAGAACCGCCTGGCCATGCTGCTGGCGGTATTGCATCGCCATGGCGGCATCCCTACTTACGACCAGGATGTCTTTCTCAATGTCGTCGGTGGGGTCAAGGTGCTGGAGACAGCATCGGACCTGGCCTTGATGGCTGCGGTCATTTCCAGCTTGCGCAACCGGCCGTTGGCCAATGATCTGCTGGTGTTTGGCGAAGTCGGTTTATCGGGAGAAATTCGTCCGGTACCAAGCGGCCAGGAACGTTTGAAAGAGGCCGCCAAGCACGGTTTCAAACGTGCAATCGTGCCCAAGGGCAACGCCCCGAAAGAGGCGCCGCAAGGGTTGCAGATCATTGCTGTCACGCGGCTTGAGCAAGCCTTGGATGCCTTGTTCGACTGAGCGCGCCGAGCCAGTGCGGCTCAGCTGTCCTTGCCGAGTGCGCTGAGGTCGCGTTCAAGCATGGATTCGTCGCCCAGGTTGAGCTCGACCAGGCGGCGCAGATGGCTTATGGATTCAAGGTCAATGTGTTCGCAAACAAACCCCAGCAAGCCGCTGTCGTCACGGGTCAGGGTCACTTCCATGCGTACCTTGGCAGCCTCGCTCAGGTTGATCTGCACATCGAAAAGCTGTTGCGGATCGGCCTGCCAATGAGCAGGGCGTTCGACCATCAGCCCTTTGAGCGACACGTCATGCAACTTGACTTCCCAGCGCTGCGCGCCCTGGGATATTTCTGTCGGTGCGTCAAAGGCGATGCGATGAAAGCGTCTACGCTCCGTGTCCGGGTCGCTCATATTTAACTCCTTGTTTGCGTTCTCAACACTATAGTCAAGCTTGAAGAGCTAAATACCCCGGTTGGCAGGAAAAATATTTTAATTGTGGTTTTTGGCTAAAACCCCTTTAAAAACTTGGTCGACACGGCGGGCGGCCTGCTCAATTGTGGTGCTGGCTCACGCAACTCATTTGACAGTTTTGCTACTTTAACCAAAGCTGCTAATGCAGTTTTATATTTATATTATGGTGGAGCACAAGAAAAATGGAAAAGCGATTGCTGAGCAAAGGCTTGATTTTCGGTTTGCTGACTGTTGCCAGCGTTGGGGCTTATGCCGAAGCGCCAGGCGGCCCGTCTTGCGGTTGGGGTAACATGCTGTTTGATGGTCAGCGTGGCATTGCACCGCATTTCCTTGCCAGTACAACCAACGGCACCTCCGGTAACGCCACCTTTGGCATGACGTCCGGTACCAACGGTTGCAGCACCAGCGGCAAGCTCACTTATGGTGGGCGTTCGATGCTTGCAATGAACGGCATGCTCGACTCTATCGCTGAAGACATGGCCCAAGGCCAAGGTGAGGCACTGGATGCCTACGCTGTACTGCTGGGGATTCCTGCAAGCGACCGCGCGCAGTTTGCCAAGGTCACGCACGAGAACTTCAACACGATTTTCTCTTCAGCCGACGTCACCAGCGAGCAAGTACTGGCTTCCACCATGGAAGTCATGAGCCGCGACAGCAAGCTGGCCGCCTACGCTAAAACACCTGCGTAAGAACCACTGGTTACGAAAAAGCCCGCCAAAATGGCGGGCTTTTTCGTTTAAACAAACTTGTGCGAAAACGCTGGGCGCCAAGGTTTAACGGATTAACAGCGCGTTACCCATCCGGGCGATTTACGCACCATAAACCGGGAAGCGTGCGCACAGGTCTTTGACTTGCTCGCGTACCTTGGTTTCCACTTCGTCATTGCCAATGTTGGCCAGGACTTCACAAATCCAGCCTGCCAACTGACGGCACTCCTCTTCCTTGAAACCACGAGTGGTAACGGCAGGGGTGCCGATACGCAGGCCCGAAGTTACAAAGGGTGAGCGCGGGTCGTTTGGCACCGAGTTCTTGTTGACGGTGATAAAGGCACGGCCCAGTGCGGCATCTGCTTCCTTGCCGGTGATGTCCTGCTTGATCAGGCTGAGCAGGAACAGGTGGTTTTCAGTGCCGCCGGAAACCACGTCATAGCCGTTTTCCATAAACACCTTGGCCATGGTCTGGGCGTTCTTGATGACTTGCTGCTGGTAGGTCTTGAACTCGGGCAGCAGCGCTTCCTTGAAGCACACCGCCTTAGCTGCGATCACGTGCTCCAGCGGGCCGCCTTGGCCGCCTGGGAATACTGCCGAGTTGAACTTCTTTTCCAGCTCTTCGTTCTTGCGCGCCAGAATCAAGCCGCCACGTGGGCCGCGCAGGGTTTTGTGGGTGGTGGTGGTCACCACGTCAGCAAATGGCACCGGGTTCGGGTAAACACCTGCTGCAACCAGGCCGGCAACGTGGGCCATGTCGACGAACAGGTAGGCACCGACTTTGTCGGCGATTGCGCGGAAACGCGGGAAGTCGAGAACCTGTGAGTAGGCCGAGAAACCAGCGATGATCATTTTGGGCTTGTGCTCGACCGCCAGGCGTTCGACTTCATCGTAATCGATCAGGCCGTCGTCGTTGATGCCGTATTGCACTGCATTGTAGATCTTGCCGGAGAAGCTGACGCTGGCGCCGTGGGTCAGGTGGCCGCCGTGTGCCAGGCTCATGCCCAGGACGGTGTCGCCAGCATTGAGCAGGGCCATGTAGACCGCGCTGTTGGCTTGCGAGCCCGAGTGTGGCTGAACGTTGGCGTAGTCGGCACCGAACAGTTGCTTGGCGCGGTCGATTGCGACCTGCTCGACGATATCCACGTATTCACAGCCGCCGTAGTAACGCTTGCCTGGATAGCCTTCGGCGTACTTGTTGGTCAGTACCGAGCCCTGGGCTTCCATCACCGCAGGGCTGGTGTAGTTTTCCGAGGCGATCAGCTCGATGTGCTCTTCCTGGCGCTGGGCTTCTTGCTCCATCGCGGCAAACAATTCGGCGTCAAAACGGGCAAGATTCAAATCACGGCTGAACATAGCAATCCCCTGAGAAAACAGCTGGGCTGAAGAAATAGGGTGCGGATTCTACCCCATACTGCAGGCGTGCGGGTATGAATGGCGGTCATGTGCCTGACAAGTGGGGCTCATGCCGGCAGCTTGATGACCTTGCCGTGGGCTTGGGGCTCATCAATTAAGAATGAATAATGCCGTGCCGCTGAACTGGGCGCTTATCTGGTGCGCGCGCATCGGCTGGCCGAGCAGGAAACCCTGGATTTCATCGCAGTTGTGGCGGCGCAGGAAATCAAGTTGGGCCTGGGTTTCCACACCTTCGGAAATTACAGCCAGGTTCAGGCTGTGGGCCATGGCAATAATCGCCCGGGCTATCTGAGCATCCTGCTCACCTTGCGGCAGGCCATCGACGAAGCTGCGGTCAATCTTGAGTACGTCGATCGGGAACTGCTTGAGGTAATTGAGCGATGAGTAGCCGGTTCCAAAGTCATCAATCGCAATGCTCAAGCCCAGGCGCTTGAGGCTTGTCAGGGTTTGCAGGGCATTGGCCACATCATTCATCAGGATGCTTTCGGTCAGCTCCAGTTCCAGGCTTGCTGCATCGACGCCGGTTTCGCCCAGAATTCGGGTGATGCGTTTGTCCAGGTCACCGTCGGCGAATTGGCGGGCCGATAGATTGACCGATATTTTAGGCACTCGCACGTCCTGTTCCTGCCAGGACTTCAGTTGGCGACAGGCCTCGGCAATCACCCAGTCGCCAATATCCGCGACCAGGCCAAGCTCTTCCAGCACCGGGATGAATTCGGACGGTGCGACCAGCCCACGTTTCGGGTGGTGCCAGCGCAACAGTGCTTCAACCCCGGTCAGGCGCTGGCCGTTCGCGGAAAACTGCGGCTGATAGAACAGCATCAGCTCGCCCTGTTCGAGTGCGTGGCGCAGGTCGCTTTCGAGCTCGATACGCTCCAGCGCGCGGGCGTTCATATCGCTTTGATAGAACTGGAAATTGTTCTTGCCGCGTTCCTTGGCGTGATACATCGCGGTGTCGGCGTTCTTCATCAACTGGCTGAGTTCCGTGCCATCTTGCGGGCTCAGGGCAATCCCGATACTGGCGGTCACGAAGAACTCGCGGCCCTCAAGGACGAACGCTCGGGCCAGGCTGGCTAGAATCTGCTCGGCCACGTGGATTGCACGATTGAGTGCGTTGTCGCGGCTGGGGCTGGAACTCAACAGCAAGGTGAACTCATCGCCGCCCATGCGCGCAACCGTGTCCTTGTCATTGACGCAGGCTGCCAAGCGCGTGGCGACGTCCTTGAGCATACGGTCGCCCGCCGCGTGCCCCAACGAGTCATTGATGGGTTTGAAGCGGTCAAGGTCGAGAAACATCAGCACCACCCACTCGGCATCGCGCTCGGCTTGATGCAATGAGGTGTGCAGCCGGTCCTGGAACAGGGTGCGGTTTGGCAGCAGGGTCAGGGCGTCGTAGTAGGCCAGGCGATGGATGCGTTGCTCGCTGGCTTTACGCTCGCTGATATCACTGAAGAAGCACACGTAGCTGACGAGATCGCCTTCGTCGTCCTGGACTGCGGTGATGCCGACCCAGGCCGGGAAGTTCTCGCCGTCGCGTCGCTTGAGCCACACTTCACCTTCCCAGCTACCGCGTTGGTTGAGCTGGGACAGGATGAAGTTCAGCTGGTTTGCCTGCTGTCGGTCGGCCGTCAACCGGCTCGGCAACTGGTCAATCACCTGGGTTGAGTTGTAGCCCGTCACGCGGCTGAATGCTTCGTTGACCTGCACTATATAGCCAGCGGGATCGGTAACCAGAATGGCGGCGGTTGAGTGCTCGAAAACCGTGGCCGCCATGCGTAGTTCATTCTCAACGCGACGGTGCTGAGTCACGTCGCGGGCCACGCCGTGCAGGCCCTTGAATCGATTGTTTTCGTCCCACATGGGGACTAAACGCACTTCCATCGGGACCTTGCGTTCGTCACTGCGCAGGCAGTCAAACATAAACAGCCGTGGTTGCAGCTTGCTGGCCAGTTCAGCCATGCGCATCGGATCGCCCAACGCCGTGCGCAACTCATCGACGATTTCCTTCAGCTCCTTGAGCTGCGCGGGCGTGGCGGCCAGGCTGAACATGCCTTGGGCTTTTACCTGCTCGGGCTCGTGACCGAGCAGGGTCTTGATCGAGGGGCTGATGTAGTCAACCTGCAACAGGCTGTCGGTCGAGAAAATCACATCCGAGGTGCTTTCAGCCAGCAGTCGATAGCGCTGCTCGCTATCGCGCAGGGATTCACTGTGCTCGATCTGCTCCGAAATATCCTTGGCTACGCCTATCAGTCGATCAACCTGGCCTGTTGCGTTACGCGACAGCGCTTGCTCACGAATGCTGAACCAATGCCAGTCGCCATTGCGATGGCGCCAGCGCAGCTGTGACTCAAGCAGGATACCGTTGCCGACCACGTGTTGCAGGTTGCGGATGCGGTGATAGTAGTCGCTGTCGTCGGGGTGCAGCAGATGTTCCCAGAAACGTTCGCCAAAGGCGTCCAGCTCCTGCAGGTCGTAGCCAAGCTGCAGGCCCAGATGGTGATTGCTGAAGAGCACTGACTTATTGCTCAAGTCATGCACGTAGAGTGTGTCGGGCACGGCCTGGACCACGCCTGACCAGAATCGCTCGCGTTCGATCAGCGACAGTTCGGTGTGCTTGCGACTGGTAATGTCGGGGATGCTCAGAGTTACCCAAATGAGGTTTTCTTCGTCCTCGGGCAGGTTGATCAGCAGCCACAGGTGGCGCTCTTGATCATCGGGCGTAAGCAGGCTGATTTCTTGATCAAACTGGCTTTTCCCGGTCAGCAGGGCGTTAAGCAATTCGCCGCGATAGTCGGCCAGATCCAGCTCGCCACGGTTGAACAACAGCTCCCAGATTTCGCCTGGCGTGTTGACCTTGAGCAGGCGCAGGGCGACATGGTTGGTTTCGCTCACGCGCATCAGGCGCGGCAGTTGCTGGCGCTGTTCAGGGTTGTCTTGCAGCCACTGCTCCAGCCCGTCGGCTGAGGTGACCTGCTGATCACCCAGGTATTGCATGAGCGTTGCAAGGTCGAGCACGCACAGTGCGGTGCTGGTGCCGTCGAAAATGTCCTGATAGCGGCGGCGCGCATTGAGCAGCACGCGCGTGGCGTGTTGCTCGTCTGTGACGTCACGCAGGACCCAGGCGTAGCCATTGCGATTCTCGCCATCGCTCAGGTTGCTGCGGTTGATATCGAATAAACCCTTCTGGCCCTTGAGCTCAATTTCCAGCGGTTCGGAACTGATGTCACTGCCGAACGCGTTGCCTTGCAGCAATAGCGGATCAAGCTGCGGCAACATTTCAAAGATATGTTGCCCGCGTGCTTTGTCGGTCAAGCCAAACAGGCTTTGCGCCTGGGGGTTCAAATATTCGATATAGCCTTGGCTGTCTGTAACCAGAACCCGTTCCTCGATGGCGCCAAGCGCGCTTGCTGCCTGGTGTAGCGAGCGTTTCGAGTCGGCATTGGCTTGGTGCAGGCGGCTTTGATCGAGCAGCAGCCTGTATAGCGCGAGCAGGGTCAGGCCCGAACACAGGATAAACAGCAGGAATTTACCGGCGAGCGTGGGGAGTTGCTGGGCCCAGACCAGGTCTTCGTCGAATAAGGCGCGCAGTTGCCAGTCGCTGTGTTCAATCGGCGAGATATGGATAGTCTGGGCCAGGTCGCTGGCGGTTACCGGTGGAAATACTCGGTTACCGGTCCTGGCATTGCTGTGCGGGCCGACAATGGCGCGTTGGGTCAGGCGGTCTTCCAAGAGCCACTGGTAAGCATCCAGTTGCTGGTTGCGTAGCCAGCTGGCGATGGCGCCACTGCCAAAGCGTAACAGCCAATAACCGTCTTCCTTGTTCAGCAGCAGGTAATAACGGCCGTCAGGCTCGGCAGTGAATGCATAGTGGTAGGCCGCGTCATGATGGCGACTGACAAGGCTGGCAATGAAGTCTGCGTCAGCCTTGCCGGCAGCGCTGTCGACGATAATCTCGCCGCTGGAGGAGAGGCTGGCGATGCTGTCGATGGCCGGGTAAATGGCGGTAAGGGTTTCGAGTAGCTTGTGTGCTTCATCCGCGCTTTCCGGATTCAGCCCTTTGGTGCGCAACAAGGTCTGCGCGGACTGGGCCTTGATCGACATGTTCATGCTCAGACTGTTGGCCAGTTGGCTGCTGTACACCAGCCCCAGCTGGCGTTGAGTCTGCAACAGGTTGCGCGATTCAAGCATCAGTTGCCAAAGCAGCAGTGCCAGCATTACCAGCACCAGAACCACCAGGCTACGCTTAAGCGAGCTACGCATTGGCGTAGCTTGAGGCTCTGGCGGCGGGAGCGGAGTCTTGGTTGAAGCGGTAGATGGCACTTATATGACCTGGCAACTACAAATGGCGCTGAAGGTTTGGCTCAACAGGGAAGTTTGCACACTGCGAACAGTCGATCGCGCACGGCCCGCAAGAATGCCACAATTGTGGCAAAGTGCCAGCCCGTCCGACGAGTGTAATTTGCCCTACAGCCTGCATTCCGGTAGCTTTGCAACTCACGCGCGAGCAATCCATGCTCGTAAGAACCTGTAAACAGATTCTCTGTGTAAGGGTTTAAGCCAGTCAGAATAGCTTGAAGCCTTTATTTGCTTAGGTAAATTGGCCTCCATAACTATTTGCTAGGTATTTAAAACCGGTCGTCGGAATCGTTATGCGTTCTCAATATTCACGGAGCCAGTAGCCGTAGCGAGTGTATCGCCCCGCTCTGTCCGTAAGGCGGCATGCCCGTGTCCCAGTTTCCTGTCTAAGTATCAAGGTTATCCATGGCCCAATACGTCTATACCATGCATCGGCTGAGCAAAGTTGTGCCACCGAAGCGGGAAATCCTCAAGAATATCTCCCTGTCATTTTTCCCGGGCGCCAAAATTGGCGTGCTTGGCCTTAACGGCTCGGGTAAATCCACGCTGCTGAAAATCATGGCGGGTGTCGATACCGAGTTTGATGGCGAAGCGCGCCCAATGCCCGAGTTGAACGTGGGTTACCTGCCGCAGGAACCGGTTCTCGACCCAAGCAAGACCGTGCGCGAAGTGGTTGAAGAGGCCGTCAGCGCGATCAAGGATGCACAGGAGCGCCTTGATCAGGTATATGCCGCCTACGCCGAGCCTGATGCCGATTTCGACAAGCTGGCCGCTGAGCAGGCCAAGCTCGAAGCCATCCTGCAAACCTCGGACGGCCATAACCTGGAGCGCCAGCTGGAAGTCGCGGCCGATGCATTGCGCCTGCCAGCCTGGGACGCCAAGGTCGAGCACCTGTCCGGCGGTGAGAAGCGCCGTGTTGCGCTGTGCCGCCTGCTGCTGTCGGCCCCGGATATGTTGCTGCTCGACGAGCCGACCAACCACCTGGATGCCGATTCGGTCGCCTGGCTCGAGCACTTCCTGCATGATTTCCCGGGCACCGTGGTTGCGATCACCCACGACCGCTACTTCCTCGACAACGTGGCTGGCTGGATTCTCGAACTCGACCGCGGCGCGGGGATCCCGTACGAAGGCAACTACTCGGGCTGGTGGCTTGAAGCCAAGTCTGAGCGTCTGGCCCAGGAATCCAAGCAGCAGTCGGCCCATGAGAAAGCCATGAAGGACGAACTGGAGTGGGTGCGCAAAGGCGCCAAGGCACGTCAGTCCAAGTCCAAGGCACGTCTGCAACGTTTCGAGGAAATGCAGTCGCAGGAATTCCAGAAGCGTAGCGAAACCAATGAAATCTATATCCCGGCAGGTCCGCGCCTGGGTGACAAGGTCATCGACTTCGTCAACGTCAGCAAGGGTTACGGCGACCGCGCTCTGATCGACAACCTGTCGTTCAGCATGCCAAAGGGTGCCATCGTCGGTGTGATCGGTGGTAACGGTGCAGGTAAGTCGACCCTGTTCCGCATGCTCATGGGTAAAGAACAGCCAGACTCGGGCAGCATCGAGATCGGTGAAACCGTGCAGATGGCCTGTGTAGACCAGAGCCGCGAAGACCTCGACGGCAGCAAGACCGTGTGGGAAGCCGTGTCCGATGGCTCCGACATGATCAAGATTGGTAATTATGAAGTGCCGTCGCGTACCTATGTCGGCCGCTTCAACTTCAAGGGTGGCGATCAGCAGAAGTTCGTCAAGGATCTCTCCGGTGGTGAGCGTGGTCGCTTGCATCTGGCGCTGACCTTGAAAGAGGGCGCCAACGTCTTGCTGCTCGACGAACCGTCCAACGACCTCGACGTGGAAACCCTGCGTTCGCTGGAAGAAGCATTGCTCGATTTCCCTGGCGCTGCCATTGTGATCTCGCACGATCGCTGGTTCCTTGACCGCGTCGCCACGCATATCCTGGCGTACGAAGACGACTCGCACATCGAGTTCTTCGAGGGTAACTACACCGAGTACGAAGCCGATCGCAAGAAACGCCTCGGCGATGCACCCGCCCAGCCGCATCGTGTGCGCCACAAGAAGCTCGCGCAGTAGCGCCTTCCTGGCTTGAGTCAGAAGCCGGCCTCCTTGAGGCCGGTTTTTTTTTGGCCTGAATTTGTATGGTGAGCCTGGCCCGAGGGCTTTGTGCTGGCCGACTTAAGCGAGGTGTGCACAAATTTTTCCTTGCGTACCCGCACGCAAGACAGGCCATGGGCCAAGTTAATAGTCTGCGCTCAACCTGAAATTGAGCGGAGCATTAGCGTGAACAACTGGCGCAACATCAGTCTGTGGATGGATCAGCTCGACCAGCCGCTGCATGCCCGCCCTGCATTGGGCGAGGACTTGCAGGCGGATGTAGCCATCATTGGTGCTGGCTACACCGGGCTGTGGACCGCTTATTACCTCAAGCGCCAAGCGCCGCAATTGAAGATTGTGATAGTCGAGGCGCAAACCGCAGGCTACGGCGCATCAGGCCGTAATGGCGGCTGGTTGATCGGTGACCTGCTCGGCAGTGACCGGCTGCTTGCCGGTCTGGGTGCCCAGGCGCGACAGGCTTCACACCAACTGTTGCATGGCATCCCCGACGAAGTTGCCGCCGTGTTGGATCGTGAGTCCATCGGTTGTGATTACCGCAAGGGTGGCGTGCTTTATTGCGCCGCCCGCTATCCGGAGCAGGAAGCCACGCTGCGGGCGCAGTTGCAGGCCGCTCGCGCGCAAGGGCTGGGCGAGGAGGATTATCGCTGGTTGACGCCTTCCGAGTTGGCGGGGCAGTTGCGTATCGCCAATCCATATGGCGCGCTATACAGCCCGCATTGCGCGACCATCCAGCCAGCACGCCTGGCCCGCGGCCTGGCTGAGTGCGTCGAGCGCATGGGCGTGAAAATCCATGAGCATAGCCGCGTCACTCACTGGGATTCGGGGCTTCTGCGCACCGCTCAAGGCTCGGTAAAAGCCGATTGGCTGGTGCCGGCGGTTGAAGGCTATGCCGCATCTCTGCCACCGCTCGGGCGCTATCAATTACCGGTGCAAAGCCTGATCGTCGCCACCGAGCCTTTGCCAGCCGAGACCTGGGCTCAAATCGGCCTGGAGCATGGCCAGGCGTTTAGCGAGAGCAGTCGCCAGGTTACCTACGGCCAGCGCAGTGCAGATGATCGCCTGGTCTTTGGTGCCCGTGGCGGTTATCAGTTCGGCGGTCGTTTGCGCAGCGACTTCACCCTCAAAGAGCATGAGCTTGAGTTGCGCCGCTACCTGTTTGGCGAGTTGTTCCCGCTGTTGCGCAACGTGCGCCTGACGCATTCGTGGGGCGGCAACCTGGGCGTTGCCCGGCGGTTCCGCCCGCACATGCTGATTGACCGCAAGGCCGGTATCGCCTTGTCTGGCGGTTATGGCGGCGAAGGCGTCGGTGCCAGCAACCTGGGCGGCCGAACCCTGGCTTCATTGATTCTGGGCCAGGACAACCTGCTCACCCAGCAACCATGGGTGCTGGGTGATACACCGCTAAGCGCCTTGTCTGGCTGGGAGCCGGAGCCCTGCCGCTGGCTTGGCTAAAACGCCATTATCAAAAGCTTTGTCCACGAAGATCGCGTGCTGGCCAACCCGGCAACGGCGCCTTGGCGGCGTCAACTTGCCCAGCGTCTGGCCGGATTTATGGAAGGCCTGATGCGCTGAGCGCATGGGCAACAATAGAACCACCTCAAAACCCAACGGGGCACAACCATGAGCATCACTCAATTCAAACAGACCGCAACTCTCTTGCTGGATGAATCCAATCCGGTTGCCGTACCGCTCGGTGAGCCCGTTGCGATTGCTTCGACCCACAGTGTCGAGCGTTCCGACGGCGTTGAAACCGGCGTTTGGGAGTGCACGCCAGGGCGCTGGCGGCGGCAGATTGTGCAACAGGAGTTTTGTCACTTTATTGCCGGTCGCGCCACCTTCACCCCGGATGGAGGCGAGCCCGTGGTGATTGAAGCCGGTGATGCAATTTTACTTCCGGCCAATTCAATGGGGGTTTGGGATATCCAGGAAACCCTGCGCAAAAGCTATGTGCTGATTTTTTAAGCAATACAAAACAACAAAAAACAGAGGTTAGCGTCATGTTCAAGAAACTCATTCCAATGCTGTTGCTGGCTTCCACATGCCATGCGGCGGAGACGGTTCGCATCTATAACTGGTCTGAATATATCGCTCCAGACACCCTGGAAAATTTCAAGGATGCCACGGGAATTGGTAATCACTACGACGTCTACGACAGCAACGAGACGCTAGACGCCAAGTTGATGGCCGGGCATTCGGGGTATGACGTGGTATTTCCTTCGGACCATTTCATGGCGCGGCAAATCAAGGGTGGAGCCCTGAAGATCCTGGACAAGAGCCAGCTACCCAATTGGAAAAACCTCAATCCTGCCTTGCTCAAGGCCTTGCAGACCAATGATCCGGGTAACCAGTATGGATTTCCCTATCTATGGGGCACCACCGGCATTGGCTACAACGTCGACAAGGTCAGGGCGGTGCTTGGCGATGATGTTCCACTTGATTCCTGGGACATCATTTTCAAGCCAGAGAACATGAAGAAACTCAGCAAATGCGGGGTTGCGATACTGGACAATGGTCCCGAACTCTTGCCTATCGCCTTGCATTACCTGGGGCTGCCCCATCACAGCAAGGACCCGGCCGACTATAAGAAAGCCGAAGCCCTGCTCCTGCAAATGCGTGAAAACGTTTTGTATTTTCACTCATCGAAATATGTCAGCGACCTGGCCAATGGCGACATCTGCGTAGCCGTAGGTTTTTCGGGCGACATCCTGCAGTCTGCGACCCGTGCCGCAGACGCCAACAACGGCGTGCATATTGACTATGTCGTACCCAAAGAGGGCGCGCCGCTCTGGTTCGACATGGTTGCCATGCCCGCCGACAGCAAGAACGAAGCCGCCGGCTATGCATTTATGAATTATCTGCTGCAACCCGAAGTGATGGCCAATATCACTAACTTCGTGCATTACGCCAACGGCAACAGCGCTGCCGACAGCCTGGTCGACCCGATACTGAAGGCCGACCACAAGATTTATCCACCGCAACAAACCATGGACAAGCTCTACACGCTCGAAGCCATGCCGCTCAAGATTGACCGCATCCGCACGCGGATCTGGAGCAAGGTAAAAAGCGGGATCTAACCAGGCTCAGCCACACAAAATATCCCGCTGTGTGCGGGATTTTTTGTGTGGCTATGATCAGTGCCCGGCCTGGGGGACTTTCACTTGCTGGTCGCGCGATATAGACGCAGGCTTTCGACCCGGTCTCGATAAGCGTTAAGGCGTTCCTTGAGTTGGTCTTTATGCTGCGTGGCCACGCAGTGCAATAGCACGTTGAGCGCACTGGTCAGGCCACCGGTCGACTCCAGGATCAAGCCGGTCTTGGTCTTCATGGTGATGATGCTGGGCGTGTCGATGTGTTTGGCAATCCCATATTCATCGGTGAAAACCACCAGGTCCGTGCCTTGCCTCAGGCAGTTCTGTGCGAAGGAGATCCCAGCGTCTGCATAGGGTGCAATGTCGATCAGGATCACGCAGCAGCGCTGGTCATGACTGTCGATCCATTGGCCGAGCACACCGCTGTACAGATCTAGAAATTCGACACCGGAGCGTACCAGGGCCAATCGGTTGGCAAAGTCTTCAGCCAAACCGCGAATCGTTTGGAAACCACAGACAAATACGCGCTCGGCCTGACTCACCTTGGCGACTATGTCGCGCCAATACTGACTACCAAGCTGGTCGGCGAACTCGTTGAGCGCGGCCACTTCCTGATGCAAGTGAGCAACCAGGTCTTCGGGTTGCTGCATACGTTCAATCAGTGTGGTGTTGAGTAGCGACTGCATTCGCACATCATCACGCAGCTCTTCCTTGAGGCTTTTCAAGCCTTTGTAACCCAGGCGGCGCAGAAAGCGGCTGACAGTATTCGGGCTGACACCGCTTTTGGCCGCAAGCGTTGCCCCAGTCTCGAACGCGAGCGTTTCCTGGTTGGCCTGGATATAGGCCAGCAACGTGCGTTCAGCCGGTGTCAGCTTGCCTTCGAGGCGTTCCATCCTGCTGTCGAGCATGTGCGTGTCCCTGATTATGATAAAAAGATCTGGAATTAATATATCAAAGTGTTGATCTTTGGAATAAATATATTCTACTCTCAAGCTGTATCGCAAGGAGATGCCGGTCGCAGGCAACAGGGGTCAGGCCTTGTTCAGCATAAAAAAGCCAACCTGCCGCGTCGCTGTCTCGGATTCCTGCCGCAACAACAATTACAGCGGTCGTGCTCGATCGGCGCGACCTCAAACGGAGAACAGGAACATGCTAACACTGCGTAAAACCACGCTCTGTGCCGCCCTTGGCGCTTTTCTCTTCGCCAATGGCGCCGCCGCGGCCGAAGAGCTGCACCTGTACAATTGGGGCGACTATATCAACCCCGAAGTACTAAAGCGTTTCACCGCTGAAACCGGTATCAAGGTGTCGCTTGATACCTATGGCAGTAACGAGGAAATGCTTGCCAAGTTACAGGCGGGGGCGAGCGGCTATGACATCGTCTTCCCGTCAGTGCATATGCACGACAGCATGGCCGCGCTGGATTTGCTGGAGAAGACCGATATCAACCAGAGCCCGGCCTTCGCCAATATCGACCCGCAGTTCCTGCGCGCAAAGTCTGACCCCAACGGCGAATATTGCATGCCGTATGCCTGGGGGACCGTGGGTATTTTTTACAACAAGACCAAGGTATCCAAGCCTATTGAAACCTGGGATGACTTCTTTGCTGAAGCCAAGGCAGGCAAGAAAGTCATCATGCTTGATGACATGCGCGAAACACTCGGTGTAGGGCTGATCGAGAACGGAAAATCAGTCAACAGCACCAACCGCGATGACCTCAAGCTGGCGGCCGACTGGCTACTGCAACGCAAGCCGTTAATCTCAGCATTCACCTATGACAGCGTGCCTATGGTTCAGTCTGGCGATGCAGTAGCTGCGCAGTATTTCGTGGGCGCCGAGATGTACGTCAAGCAAGAGCCGGAGAAACTTGCCTACGTGATTCCAAAAGGCGGCGCGACCATGTACCAGGAAGATATGTGCGTACTCAAGAGCGCCCCGAACAAGGCCAATGCCAAACGGTTTATGGAGTTCTTCCTTGATCCTGAAATCGCCGCGCTCAATACCGCGCAACAAACCAATGGCACGCCGAACAAGGCTGCGTTGAAGCTGCTGCCGAGCGATTTGCGTGACGATCCTCAGATCAATCCTCCGGCGGATGTAATGGCCAAGCTGCAGATCTTCGAAGATATCGGCAAGGCGCTGAAGCTGTACGACCGCACCTGGACAAAAGTTCGCACAGCCAACTGAGTCGCGAACCCGCGGCCAATTCTCCTGCAGTGAATCCCGGTCAATGAGGCCGGGGCGGAGTTACTCATGAGCGTCTACACCCGTATTGCGCCGGTCGTCGAGATTCGCGGCGCCGTAAAGCACTACCGTGCACCCGAAGGCCACCTGGTGCCTGCGCTCGACGGCATCGACCTGAGTGTCGGTGCCAACGAGTTTGTGACCTTGCTTGGGCCTTCAGGCTGCGGCAAGACTACCCTGTTGCGTGTTATCAGCGGTTTCGAGCAACTGGACGACGGCGAACTGCTGATTCAGCAAACCCAGATGAACAGCGTGCCGGCCCATCAACGGCCAGTGCACACGGTATTCCAGAGTTATGCGCTGTTTCCACACATGAGCGTCGGCGACAATGTTGGTTACGCGCTTGAGGTGCGTGGTGTCGGTAAGGCTGAGCGTCGTACGCGCATTGCCGAGGCGCTCGAACTGGTTGGGCTTGGCGGCCTTGAGCGGCGTAAGCCGGGACAGCTTTCAGGGGGCCAGCAACAACGCGTTGCGCTGGCCCGAGCCTTGGTTGATCGTCCGGCCTTGTTGCTGCTGGATGAGCCACTGTCGGCACTCGACCGCCAATTGCGCCAAAGCATGCAGCGTGAGTTGAAGAAGCTGCAGCATGAACTGGGCATTGCGTTTGTCTTTGTCACCCATGACCAGGAAGAAGCGCTGACCATGTCCGATCGGATTGTGGTGCTCAATGGCGGCCACATTCAGCAGGTCGGCACGCCAACCGAAATCTACGACCGCCCGGCTAATGCATTTGTCGCTGGGTTTATCGGTGAGAGCAATCTGTTCGAGGCCAGTGTCAGCGCAGGTAATGGAGATAACGCCGACCTGCTCAGCCAACGAGGCGACTTGCTGCAGGTCCCGCGTCGCGACCTGAAGGTCGGGCAGAAGCTGCAGGCCATGTTGCGACCTGAGCAGTTTCAACTCGACAGGCCGCAAGCCCAGGGGGCGGCGCTGGAAGGCAAGGTCGAGCAGACCCTGTTTATTGGCAAGGACTTCGAGGTTAGCCTGCGCACGGTTCATGGCAGCCAGGTAAAGGCGGTCATCCGTGATACAGGTCGTCATGATCTGCATCGCCTGCAGCCGGGCAGCAGCCTGCAATTATGGTACGCGCTTGACGCTGTTCACCTGATTCCCGAGGTCAAGCCATGAGCACGCTAGAGGGACGCAAGCGCCTGCAGCTGTTAGGTTTGTTGAGTCCAGCGACATTTGTCATCGGCCTGTTCTTCATCGCCCCGCTGGTGATCATGGCGACTTACAGCATGCTTGAGCCTGGCCTGTATGGTGGTGTCGAGTGGAACTTCTATCCGGACAACTTCGGTCGCGTACTGGGCTGGGCTGATGGCACGCTTGAAGAGTTTGACCCTGTCTATTTAGAAATCATCCTGCGCTCATTCAAGCTGGCGGCGATCACCGTGTTCCTGACGCTGCTGGTGTGCTATCCCGCAGCCTTCTGGGTCGCTCGGCAACCGGAGAAGATGCGCAATTTCTGCATGTTTCTCATCACCTTGCCATTTTTCACCAGCCTGATCATACGTCTGTACGCCTGGGTGCTGATCCTGCGTCCGAGTGGTTTTATCAACACCACGCTGCTGGCGCTCGGCATCAATACCCCGATCAACCTGATTTACACCGAAACGGCGGTGCTGATCGGCATGACCTACATTTTTATTCCCTTTATGTTCATGCCGGTTTACGCCAGTGTCGAAAAGCTCGACCGGCGCCTGCTCGAGGCCTCGGCTGACCTGGGTGCAAGCCGCTGGCAGAGTTTCTGGAAGATTATTTTTCCCATGACCCTGCCGGGTGTTGCCGCCGGGTCGATCATCGTATTCATTCCCAGCCTGGGCAATTTCATCGTGCCTTCGTTGCTGGGCGGTGCTCAGGTCCTGATGATTGGCAGCCTGGTTGAGCAGCAGTTCCTGGCAGCGCGCAACTGGCCCTTCGGTGCCGCGCTGGCGATGTTGCTGATGGTCGCGGTCCTGATCTGCCTGATTCTCAATGTGCTGGCTCAGAACCGCAACAAGGCAGGTGTTTCATGAACTCACTTCTTGCGCGTCTGGGGCGCGGTTTGTTGGGCGGCTACAGCCTGGCATTCTTTATCTTCCTGTACCTGCCTATTGCATTGATCGTGGTGTATTCATTCAACTCCAATCCGATCAACATGATGATCTGGAATGGCGCATCGCTCGACTGGTATCGCTCGCTGTTTGGCCTGTCCAACAGTCTCGGCTCAAGCAAGATGTACGTTGAATCCAGTGATCAGTTGTTGGCGGCATTGCGTACCAGCTTGACCATCGCCCTCAGCACCACGGCGATCTCGACTGTTGCCGGGACCTTCATGGCCTTGGCCTTGGCGCGCTACCGCTTCCGCCTGCAAGGTTTCTACCGGGTGTTGATGTTTATGCCAATGCTGATGCCCGACATTGTATTGGGCATCGCCTTGCTGATTTTCTTCGTCGGTATCGGCATGCCGTTGGGCAAGGCATCGATCATCATCGGCCACTGCACCTTTCTTATCAGCTATGTATTTCTGGTCGTCAGTGCTCGTCTGGCGGGCATGGATACACGACTTGAAGAGGCCTCGGCCGATCTTGGCGCATCACCCATGTACACTTTCCGGCGTATCACCTTGCCGCTGATTCTGCCGGGTGTGATTGGTGGCGCGCTCCTGGCCTTCATCATCTCGATGGACGACCTGGTGATCACTTACTTTATCTCCGGTGTCGACTCGACCACCTTGCCGGTCTACATCTACGGCATGATCCGCAGGGGCATCAAGCCCGAGATCAACGCCATCGCCACACTGCTGCTGATTGCCTCATTCATTATTGCTGCCGTCGGTTTGTACCTGCGCAGCCGTCAGCCCGCGACAACCAAGGAAGACACACATGGCTAAGCTCCGCGCCCGCGAACTCGGTCTGCCTATGCCCGGCAAGACCGGCCCGAACAATGCCATAACCGATGTGCCTGGTGTGCTGGTTGGTTATCAAACGCTCGACGCAGTTGCGGCCAACGGCAAACGGGTGAAAACCGGGGTCACGGCAATTTTGCCGCGTGGTTACCAGCCAGAGCCACAACCTGTATGGGCGGGCTTTCATGCGCTTAATGGCAACGGCGAAATGACCGGCACGCATTGGATAGAGCAGGGCGGATATTTTCTCGGCCCCATGTGCATCACCAACTCGCACAGTTTCGGTATCGTGCATCATGCAGCCACCCGCTGGACCATCAACCACTTCGCAGATGCCTGGCAGGCCGAACATTTGTGGGCCATGCCGGTGGTTGCCGAAACCTATGACGGGGTGATCAACGATATCAATGGCCAGCATGTGACCGAGGCTGATGCGCTTTGCGCTATAGATTCAGCCGCAAGTGGGCCCATCGCCGAAGGCAATGTGGGGGGTGGCAACGGCATGATCTGCTACGGCTTCAAGGGGGGGACTGGCACCGCCTCGCGTAGTCTGGAGATCGATGGCAAGCACCATATGCTCGGTGTATTGGTCCAGGCCAATCACGGTCAGCGCAGTTGGCTCAAGGTGCTTGGTTCGCCGGTTGGTGAGCGTTGGCCTCAGGCTGTGCCGGCAGGTCTGGATCGTGAGCGTGGTTCCATTATTGTGGTTATCGCGACCGATGCGCCGCTGTTGCCTCATCAACTCAAGCGCCTGGCGCAGCGTGCTGGCCTTGGTATTGCGCTGGGCGGCACACCAGGTGGCAATAACTCCGGGGATATCTTTCTCGCCTTCAGCGTCGCCAACCCGCGGCCACTGCCACAGCTGGCGCAGACCAGACAGAACCTCGACTACCTCAATGATGAGTGTTTTGATGCCATCTACATGGCGGCGGTGCAAGCCACCGAGGAGGCTGTGTTAAATGCCATGTTGGCCGCAGAGGATGCGCCCATGCAAAAGCCTGAAGGTACCTGCCCGGCAATTGATGGCGAACGATTGCTGGCGATGATGCAGCCGAACTGATGCCTGGGGCGGCCCCGCGAGGTATGAGTACAGCGGGGCTGTTGTCGCGCGAGTCAGCCTGTGGCGCAACTTCCTTATTCAGCGAGATTTTTCAGGTAAGCGATATACAGTTTGCCGGGGCTTTGTGCGCTGATGTCGAGGGCTTGTCCGGCGTCTGCCTCGTCGAGTAGCAGTCCTTCTCCTGGGGCCAACAGATGCTGGGCGCTGCTGGTTTGGCAGCGCAGCGGACCACCCGAATGGCAATAGATCATCAGCACTGTTGCCTGCTCTGTCGCGGGCAGGTTGTGGCCCTCGATGATCTCCAGCATCTGCAACTGGTGAGTCCAGTCGGCGCGGCGGCTGATCAGGTTGAAATCGGTCACCTCACCATCAATCAGTTCGGCGTAGATCGGGGTTTCGCCGCGAAACGACCAGGGCTCAGAGGCGAGTGTCAGCAACTTTGGTGCACTGCCTTGGCAGCTCAAGCGCAGGCCCGCACCACTCAATATCGCCAGGCTGCGATCCAGTCCGATAAAACTGGAGAAGGCCCCATCTGCGCCAACCCTGGCGCTGCTGATACGCCAGGCAAAATCATTGAGTTGCGCATCCACCGGGAAAATAGCCAGTTCTGCAGTGCTGCCTGCACCGTTTTTCCACGGCATGTGCTTGGCGGTTGCCAGGCCGATTCTACGGATACTCATTATTAATGCTCAATTCAATGTATATACATATTGCGGGCTTATGGAATTGTGAGCTGAAAGGGTCTTCGATTTTGTAGCTTGAAGCATAACCCTCTGCTCTTGTCAGCAATTTAGCGCTGATCATGGGGGCTGGGCAATAGCTTTCCTGCAATTAACAGGCTGAGAAGCGGTACGAAAAACTGACGGAAGGGGGCTTGACCCTTATTTGAATCACTTTTAATGTATATACATAAGAATTAAGGAGCTCCCTATGCCTTTATCCAGTCAAGATGCAAAGCTCTGGCGCGATGTCAGCGTTTTTGATGGCTTGCAGACGCTGCCTGAACCCATGGCTGTATTAATCAGGGGCGGTGTGATTGCAGGGCTGTGGCCTGAGTCAGTTTTTGCGCTGCAGGACGCCCAGGGGGCTCAAGAAGTTGGGCGAGGCGGGGTGATGACCCCTGGCCTGGTCGATTGCCATACCCACCTAGTCTTCGCCGGTAACCGCGCCGCAGAGTTTGAGCTGCGTCTAGAGGGCGCCAGCTACGCCGAGATCGCCCGTGCTGGCGGCGGTATTATCAGTTCGGTGCGCGCCGTGCGTGACGCCAGCGAAGAGGCGCTGCTGGAGCAGACACTGCCGCGATTGCAGGCGCTGATTGATGATGGTGTTACCAGCGTCGAAATCAAGTCGGGGTACGGTCTGACCACCGCCGATGAGCTGAAAATGCTGCGCGTCGCTCGGCGCCTGGCCGAACAACTTCCGGTTCATGTCACCACAACATTGCTCGGCGCCCATGCCTTGCCACCCGAGTTTGCTGACAACAGCGATGGCTATATAAGCCTGGTCTGTGAGCAGATGATCCCGGCTGCCGCCCGTGAAGGCCTGGCCGATGCGGTGGATGTGTTTTGTGAAAACATCGCCTTCAGCCCTGCGCAAACCGAGCGCGTCTTCATGGCTGCCCAAGCCCACGGCCTGGCGATAAAAGTACATGCCGAACAACTCTCCAACCAGGGCGCCAGTGCCTTGGCCGCTCGCTACGGGGCGCTCTCTGCAGATCATATCGAGTTTCTCGATGAGGCCGGGGTTAAAGCCATGGCGCAAGCCGGCACTGTTGCTACATTGCTGCCGGGGGCGTTCCACACCTTGCGTGAAACCCAATTACCGCCGATTCAGTTACTGCGCGATCACGGTGTGCCAATGGCCCTGGCCAGCGATGCGAATCCGGGTACCTCGCCTATTTGTTTCCCCACCTTGATGCTCAACCTGGCGTGCACGCTATTTCGCATGACGCCGCGTGAAGCCCTGGCCGGGGCGACTGCCCATGCGGCCACCGCGATTGGGCGCAAGGACCTTGGTCGTATCGCGGTCGGAGCGCCCGCCAACCTGTGTGTCTGGGATGTGCAGCAGCCTGCCGAACTGGCTTATGCGGTCCAGCCCGGGCGGATGCGCCAGCGTGTTTTTGCAGGAGTGCTGACCCATGACCGTTGATCGTCACTCTATGCAGCTCTGGGTTGGACGTACCGATCCTGAGGCAGACAGCCCACGCTGGCATCAGCGCATTCAACCACTGGCGCCCGATGTGCAGCCTGGTGTTGCCTTGATCGGTTTTGCCAGTGATGAAGGTGTGCGCCGCAATCATGGTCGCGTCGGCGCTGCCGCTGGCCCTGAAGCTATTCGCAAGGCGTTGGCGAATCTGGCCTGGCATCGCAATGGCCCGGCATTCGATGCCGGGGACGTGGTTTGCGCCGATGACAATCTTGAAGCGGCGCAAGCGCGCCTCGGGGCCAATGTCGCGGCGTTGCTCGACGCCGGACACTTGCCGATCGTCATGGGCGGTGGGCATGAAGTTGCTTTTGGTAGCTGGCAATGTATTGCCGGGCGCCTGGCCGGTGTGGCTGCACCAAGTATTGGCATCATTAATTTCGATGCCCATTTCGACCTGCGTGATCCTGCCTTTGTGCGTTCATCGGGCACGCCATTCGCGCAAATCGCCGAGCAATGCGCGCAGCGCAATTGGCCATTTCGCTATGCCTGCCTGGGCGTGAGTCGGGCGAGCAATACCCGCGCCTTGTTCCAGCGGGCCGAGGCCCTGGATGTGCTGGTGCGCGAGGACCGCCAAATCCGCGCCGACAGCCTCGATGAGATTGCAGCAGATGTGCAGGGCTTTATTGATGACTGCGATGTCATCTACCTGACCATTGATATCGATGTGCTGCCAGCTTGCGAAGCCCCTGGCGTGAGCGCTCCGGCAGCGCGTGGCGTGTCGTTGGCGTTGCTCGAGCCCTTGCTGGAATTAATCCGCGACAGCGGCAAGTTGCGCCTGGCGGACCTGGCCGAGCTGAACCCAAGTCATGACATCGACAGCCGCACCGCTCGGGTGGCGGCGCGCTTAATCCACCTGCTGTCACTGACGGGCTGAGGCGCAGGCCCCAACACCGTTTTTTCTCCAACAAAAACAACAGTGAGGAAATACCCGATGAATGTTTTCGCTAACCCGGACGAAGCTGCTTTGCAGCCTGCTTCAGGTGCGTTGTCATGAGTGAGCAACTGTCGTTGACCACTGGCGTCTCCAGGTCACGAGCCTTGGCGCGCCTGCTGGGGTACAGCCTGATCGGCTTGCTGGTCTTTTTTGTTCCATTCACCATCGGTGGACGTTCGACCATTCTTCTCGACCATGCTGCCAGCGCCTTGCAAGCCAATGCCCGGCCACTGGTCATCGTCATCGCATTGCTGTTTATGCTCTACGGCGCGCTGCAGCCCTGGTTCAGTGGCAACTGGCGCAAAGACTTGACCACCACTGTGTTCAGTGTGCTCAAGGTGTTTGGCCTGTTGGTCGGTGTTGCATATCTGCTGGAGCTTGGTCCGCAAGCCTTGTATGCGCCGGGCATGTTGCCTTTTCTGTTCGACAAGCTGGTGTTGAGTCTTGCCCTGATCGTTCCGCTGGGCGCGCTGGCGCTGGTGTTCCTCATCGGTTTTGGCCTGCTCGAACTGATCGGCGTTTTGATGCAGCCGGTCATGCGTCCAATCTGGCGTACGCCGGGCAAGTCAGCCATTGATGCGGTGGCCTCGTTTGTGGGCAGCTATTCGGTGGGTTTGCTGATTACCGACCGCATGTATCAACAGGGTCATTACAGCCTGCGCGAAGCGGCGATCATCGCCACGGGGTTTTCCACAGTGTCGGCGCCATTTATGGTCATTATCGCCAAGACGCTCGGCCTGATGGACAGCTGGAACCTGTATTTCTGGAGCGCGATGCTGGTCACCTTCAGCGTGACGGCGGTTAGCGCGCGTATTTACCCTCTGTCGAAATTGCCGGACGAAAGTGCTCCTGAGCCAGAACTCAAGGCCGGTCAAAGCCGTATTGCCAGCGCCTGGAACGCAGGCCTGACCCAAGCCAGCCAGGCGCCTGCCCTGTGGCTGTCGCTGCGTGAAACCTTTGTCGATGGCCTGCGCATGACGGCAGCCATCTTGCCGAGCATCCTGGCGGTGGGCCTGCTCGGTTTGCTGGCCGCCAAGTACACCCCCATTTTCGATGCCCTGGGCGTGCTTTTCTATCCGCTGACCTGGCTGCTTGGCGTGAGTGATCCAATGCAGGTGGCCGGAGCCATCGCGTCGGGGCTGGCCGAGATGTTTCTCCCCGCAATATTGCTTAAGGATGCCGAGGTGATGGTCAAGTTTGTCGTTGCCATCGTCTCGGTCAGCAGCGTGCTGTTTCTTTCCGCATCCATTCCCTGCGTGCTTGCCACGCGGATTCCCCTGCGTTTGCGCGACCTGTTGCTGGTCTGGCTGCAGCGCACTGTTTTAAGCCTGGTATTCAGCATAGTGCTGGCCTACCTGGTGCACTCACTCAACCTTATTTAAGCCTTGACGCTACTTCAAAGGAGCCTGTTATGAGCCTCTTCCGTGACACTGAAATCCGCGCTGCACGCGGTAGCAAACTGACCGCCAAAAGCTGGCTGACCGAAGCGCCATTGCGCATGCTGATGAACAACCTCGATCCTGAAGTAGCCGAGAATCCCAATGAGCTGGTGGTCTATGGTGGCATTGGCCGTGCAGCCCGTAACTGGGAATGCTACGACAAGATCGTCGAGGTGCTGACCCGCCTTGAGGACAACCAGACGTTGCTGATCCAGTCGGGCAAGCCGGTCGGTGTATTTGAAACCCATGCCGATGCACCGCGTGTACTGCTCGCCAACTCCAACCTGGTGCCACATTGGGCGACCTGGAAGCACTTCAATGAACTCGATGCCAAGGGCCTGGCCATGTATGGCCAGATGACTGCTGGCAGCTGGATCTACATCGGCTCGCAAGGCATCGTTCAGGGCACATACGAAACCTTCGTCGAAGCTGGTCGCCAGCACTACGACGGCAACCTCAGCGGGCGCTGGGTACTCACCGCCGGCTTGGGCGGCATGGGTGGCGCCCAGCCGTTGGCGGCAACGCTGGCGGGGGCTTGCTCGCTGAACATCGAATGCCAGCAGAGCCGCATCGATTTCCGCTTGAAGACCCGCTATGTCGATGAGCAGGCTTCGGATCTCGATGATGCACTGGCGCGCATCCACAAATACACCGCTGAAGGCAAGGCCATCTCCATTGCGCTGTGTGGCAATGCGGCTGAAATTCTGCCGGAACTGGTGCGCCGTGGTGTGCGTCCGGACATGGTCACTGACCAGACCAGTGCCCACGATCCACTCAACGGCTACCTGCCAAAAGGCTGGACCTGGGAAGAATACCGCGACCGTGCCCAGACCGATGCCGATGCGGTGGTCAAGGCCGCCAAGCAGTCGATGGCCGAGCATGTAAGTGCCATGCTGGCATTCCAGAAAATGGGGATTCCAACCTTCGACTACGGCAACAACATTCGCCAGATGGCGCTGGAAGAGGGCGTCGAAAACGCGTTCGACTTCCCGGGTTTCGTGCCGGCCTATATTCGTCCGTTGTTCTGCCAGGGCATCGGCCCGTTCCGTTGGGTCGCGCTCTCCGGTGATCCGGAAGACATCTACAAGACCGATGCCAAGGTCAAAGAGCTGATCCCGGACGACAAGCACCTGCACAACTGGCTGGACATGGCCCGCGGACGCATCAGCTTTCAGGGCGTGCCCGCCCGGATTTGCTGGGTCGGCTTGAAGGACCGCGCACGCCTGGCCCAAGCCTTCAATGATATGGTGGCAAGCGGTGAACTCAAGGCGCCTGTGGTAATTGGTCGGGACCACCTCGATTCAGGTTCGGTTGCCAGCCCTAACCGTGAAACCGAAAGCATGCTTGATGGCTCCGATGCTGTCTCTGACTGGCCGCTGCTCAACGCCCTGTTGAACACGGCCGGTGGCGCGACCTGGGTCTCGTTGCACCACGGCGGTGGTGTCGGCATGGGGTATTCGCAGCACTCAGGCGTGGTGATCGTGGCCGATGGCACGCCAGAAGCCCGTGCGCGACTGGGCCGGGTCTTGCGCAACGATCCAGGCACAGGGGTGATGCGTCATGCCGATGCCGGCTACGAGATCGCCGCTGACTGCGCGCGTGAGCAAGGGCTGGATTTGCCTATGCTCGGCGACCGCTAGGCGTTAGGGCCCAGCCGCTGGTGACAGCGGCTGGGCAATGGATGCAACATCCCATAAGGCAGACAACAATGAACTCCAAGAGTCAACAAAGCCTGAACCGTAGTGTATTTATCCCAACATTCCTGGTGGTCCTGGTCGCTGTAACCATCGGTTTGTTGAACAATGAAATGTTGGTCCGAGTGGCCAAGGACGTCTTCTACTTTTCACTTTCCGACTTCGCCTGGCTGTACCAGTTGTTAGCGATTTCGGTGCTGGGCCTCGTGGCCTATATCTTCTTCTCCAAGGCCGGGGATATCCGTCTTGGCGGCGCCAATGCAAAGCCGACATTTTCAATGGCATCGAACTTTGCGATGGCCTTGACGGGCGGGATCGCAACCGGCGTGGTGACCTATTCGGTCAATGAGCCAATCATTTATCTGGGCAATATCTACGGCGAAATTGCCAATCAGTCCTTTGCTCCAGGCAGTGCAGAGGCTGCGATTTTTTCCCTGGCGCGCTGTTTCCATAACTGGAGTTTCATTCCCTATGCAATGTATTCGATTGTCGGCTTGATGATCGCCTAAATGCATTACAACCGGAAAAAGGAATTTTCGATCGCCGCCACGCTGTCGCCTGTGATTGGCGCGCATAACCAGCGGCCAGTGGTTAAATCACTGATCGATATTGTTTCGGTGCTGGCTATCGCACTGGGCTTGGCATCGTCGCTGGGTGCGGGGCTGGCCCTGATCAGCTCCGGTATCGAGGCGCAGTACGGCATTCAATCAAGCCCCGTCACCTGGCTGATCCTGTCGCTGTTGATCACGGCTGTATTTGTCACCTCGGCGCTGTCCGGACTCAAGCGTGGCATCCAGTTCCTGTCGTCAATCAATGCCTATATCTTCTATGCCTTCGTTGTCATCCTGCTGATCGTCGGGCCACTGAGCTACATCTTCAATTTGTCGGTGACCTCCATTGGCTACTGGCTGGATAACTTCTTCCTCTGGTCGTTTGACACCAAGGAATCTGGAGGCGAGGCGCTGGTGACCTGGTGGACCATGTACGACTGGTCGATCTGGATTGCCTATGCGCCGCTGATGGGCTTGTTCCTGGCGCGTATTTCCTATGGTCGCACGCTGCGCCAGTTCCTGATTATCAACTGGATTCTGCCTTCGGTGTTCGGCATGGTCTGGTTTGCGATCTGGGGCGCTTCAGCCATCAAGTGGCAGCTTGATGGCAGCCTCGATTTGATCAAGGTAATTACCGATCATGGCGCCGTGGCGGGCCTTTGGGGCTTCTTGCAGCACTTGCCCATGTCGGCCCTATTGGTGCCGCTGGCAATCTTCACCTTGATTATCTCCTTCGCCACTGCGGCGGATTCCATGACCTCGACCATTGCCTCGATCTGCACCAAGAACATTCGTGCGGACGAGGAGTCGCCCAAGTCACAGAAGATTATCTGGGGGCTTTCGATCAGTGCGATTGCCTTCATCATGGTTGCATTCGGTGGTGGCGCGCAGGGGGTCGATGGCATCAAGTACCTCGCCGCTGCTGGCGGCTTCACCCTATTGTTCCTGTTTATCCTTATCGCGGCTTCGGCAGCTCGGGTTTTTGTTTTCAAAAAAAAAACACTGGACAGCCAAGAGCGTGTCAGTCGCGAGCAGTTAGGGGTGGTAAATGAACAACCCATTGCCTGATGTATTGCTGAGCGAAGCGCCGGTTACCTGGTCTGATGTCGTCAACGTCGCGCGCCATGGCGCGCGCATGGAACTGTCGGCTTATCGCTGGATGCGGGTTAATGAAGCCCGTGAGGCGGTGATGGCGATTGCACATTCAAGCAAGCCGCACTACGGCATCAACACTGGCCTCGGTGCCTTGTGCGATGTGGTGTTTGCCCCCAGCGAGCTGAGCAAGCTTTCGCGACACACCCTGATGAGCCATGCCTGCGGTGTGAGTTCACCGCTGCGCAGCGAGCAGGTGCGGGCCATCATGTGCTGCGCGGTGGTTAACTACAGCCACGGTTATTGCGGGGTGAGCGCCGATGTGGTCAACGGTCTGCTGAACTTGCTCAACCAGGGCATCACGCCGGTGGTGCCCGGGCAGGGCTCGGTCGGTTACCTGTCGCACATGGCGCATATTGGCCTGGCGCTACTGGGTATTGGCGATGTCGAGTTTGCCGGGCAGATTGTGACCGCCAGCCAGGCCTTGGCCAGTATCGACATGCAGCCTGTCGAGCTAGGCCCCAAGGACGGCTTGTGCCTGGTCAACGGCACGCCGGCGATGACCGGTCTGGCCTGCTTGACCCTGGCGGATGCTTATCACCTGGCGAGCTGCGCCGATGTGGTCGCCGCGATGAGTTTCGAGGCCTTGGGCTGCCAGTTGGATGCGATCAGTTTTGCAGCCATCCAGCGGAAAACCCATGCGGGCATGCAGCAGACCATGGCCAATCTGCATCAGTTGCTAGCGGGCAGTGAAGTGGTCGCCAAGAGCCAGGGCGCGCATCTGCAGGATGCCTTGAGCTTGCGTGCCATCCCGCAAGTGCATGGGGCTTGTCGGGATCAACTGCAGCACGCGGCGCGCCAGGTCAGTGACGAACTGAATTCGGCCACCGACAACCCATTGGTAGTCAAGGAAGGCGCTGAATATCGGATCATTTCCCAGGCCAACCCCCACGGCGAGTCGGTGGCCATGGCGTGCGACCTGTTGACCATCGCGGTGTGCGAGTGGAGCAGTATCTCCGAGCGCCGGGCTTACCGTCTGGTCACGCCGCAGGCCAATAAGCTGCCGCCGTTTTTGACCAAGGGTGGTGGGGTGAAATCCGGGATGATGATCGCGCAATACAGCGCAGCTTCCCTGGTGGCGGATAACAAGCGCCTGGCATTGCCAGCAGTGACCGACAACTTCCTGACTTCCGGGCTGCAAGAAGACCACCTGAGCCTGGGTGAAAGTGCGGCATTGAAGCTGGACAAAGCCATAGAAAATGCGTTTTACGTCCTGGCGATCGAGTATCTGCTGGCAGCCCAGGCGTTCGACTTCATTGAGGTCCGGCCATTCGGCCAGGGCACAGGTTGTGCCTGGGGCTTGTTGCGCGAACTGGTGGCCAGCTATGAAGAAGAGCATCCCTTGTATCAGGATATTCGTCACACCTATGAAGTGCTGCGCGATGTGAACACGCTGTTCGCCCTGCGTCAGGCGCTGCCGAATTTCGATCTCTGAGTGGATACCATTATGTCCGTTTTAACCTTGATACCGGGCCAGTTGAATCTTGCCCAATTGCGCAATTTTTACCAGCATCCACAACAGGTAGTGCTCGATGCGAGTGCTGACCAGGGGATTGAAAACAGTGTTGCCTGCGTGCAGGGCATTCTTAGCCAGGGCCGCACGGCCTACGGGATCAACACCGGTTTTGGTTTGTTGGCGCAGACCCGTATTGCGACTGAAGATTTGGAAAACCTGCAGCGCTCGCTGGTGCTTTCCCACGCCGCCGGTATTGGTGAGCCCCTGGATGACGCCATGGTGCGCCTGATCATGCTGCTCAAGGTCAACAGCCTGTCGCGTGGTTTCTCGGGTATCCGGCGCAAGGTTATCGATGCCTTGCTGGCGTTGATCAATGCCGAGGTATATCCGCATATCCCGCTCAAGGGGTCGGTGGGCGCATCCGGTGACCTGGCGCCATTGGCGCATATGTCCCTGGTACTGCTGGGTGAAAGCCAGGCCCGTTATCGCGGTGAATGGATGCCTGCAAAAGAAGCATTGGCAGTCGCTGGGCTGGAGCCTCTGACGCTGGCTGCCAAAGAGGGCTTGGCGCTGCTCAATGGCACGCAGGTTTCCACCGCTTACGCACTGCGCGGCCTGTTTGAGGCTGAAGACTTGTTTGCGGCCGCGTCGGTCTGTGGCGCCTTGAGTGGTGAAGCCATGCTCGGGTCGCGGGCGCCCTTTGATGCTCGGATTCATCAGGCCCGCGGCCAGCGTGGGCAGATTGATGCGGCGGCGGTATATCGCTATTTGCTGGAATCGAGCAGTGAGGTTGGCCGCTCCCACGAAGCCTGCGACAAAGTGCAGGACCCCTACTCGCTGCGTTGTCAGCCTCAGGTCATGGGCGCTTGCCTGACGCAATTGCGCCAGGCAGCTGAAGTGCTTGAGGTCGAGGCCAACGCGGTGTCGGATAATCCCTTGGTGTTCGCCGCCGAAGGCGATGTTATCTCGGGTGGTAATTTCCATGCCGAGCCAGTGGCCATGGCGGCGGATAACCTGGCGTTGGCCATTGCTGAAATCGGTGCGTTGAGTGAGCGCCGCATCTCGCTGATGATGGACAAGCATATGTCGCAGTTGCCGCCATTCCTGGTGGCCAATGGCGGCGTCAATTCAGGTTTCATGATCGCCCAGGTGACGGCTGCGGCGCTCGCCAGCGAGAACAAGGCATTGGCCCATCCGCACAGTGTCGACAGCTTGCCAACCTCTGCCAACCAGGAAGACCATGTTTCAATGGCGCCCGCTGCCGGTAAGCGCCTGTGGGAAATGGCGACCAATACCCGTGGGGTATTGGCGGTTGAGTGGCTGGGGGCCTGCCAGGGCCTGGATTTCCGCGCCGGCCTGACAAGTTCCGCACGCCTGGAGCAGGCGCGCAAGGTGTTGCGCGATGCTGTGCCTTATTATGTTGAGGATCGCTTTTTCGCACCCGATATCGCCGCCGCCGATGAACTGCTCAAGCAGCGCGTGCTGTCGGGCCTGATGCCTGCCAGGCTACTGCCATCGCAACCTGTGGAGGCGTAGCAGGCGAGTGGTCGCGACAGTTGTAACGGGCTGTGCATGTGGCTCGTCCTAATCTGTCGCGGCCTGTATTATTAGGACGACGCCCCCACACAAAGGAATCTACGTGGCCAGCAAGACCCCACGTTATCGTGTTATCGAGGAGCACCTGCTGGAGCGCATCAGCAGCGGGGCATATCCGGTTCATCACCAAATTCCTCCCGAGGAACAATTGGCCCGCGATTTTGGCGTAAGCCGAATGACGGCGAACAAGGCTATTCGCGATTTGGTGCAAAAGGGTTATCTGATCCGCCAGGCCGGGCTTGGCACCTTTGTTACCGACCGCAAGGCTGAGTCGTCGCTGCATGAGGTGCTCAATATCGCCACCGAGGTCATCAGTCGTGGCCATGCCTACAGCAATGATGTGATCCGCTGTGAGGCCATCGAGGCTGATGATGAAGTGGCGCTGCGCCTGGGTGTGCGTCTCGGCACCGAGGTGTTCCATACCATTTTGGTCCATCGTGAAAGTGGCGTGCCTATCCAGCTCGAAGATCGTTTCGTCAATCCGCGCTGGGTGCCTGATTACCTGCAAACCGACTTTTCGCAAAAAACACCCAATGAGGTGCTGGTCGCCAAATGCCCGATTTCGGATGTCGAGCATGTTGTCGAAGCCCTGTTGGGCGACAGCCAAACTGCCCAGTGGCTGGATATCGACACTGCCGCGCCGTGCCTGAGCATGGTGCGTCGCACCTGGTCGGATGAGCACTTGGTCAGTTACGCCCGGTTGATACATCCCGGTGACCGTTACAAGCTGCGCTCGCGTTCCAGCCGGCGTGGTTGAGCCGGGCTCGACTCGATAGCCGACAGTAAAATGCCGGGCCACAGTTGGCCCGGCATTTTTGCAATTGTCACAGGCGTCTATTTCACCCTGGTTGCCGGGAAGGCTTGGCTACCCAGGACGCTGCCATCAAGCTCCTTGCCGTAATAGCCGTTGTCATCTGCGTGAAACGTCTTGGCCGTAGTGGCTACATCCTTGGTGAAGCGCGGGTCCTGCGGGCGTTCGCGACTGTTCATGTAGGCGGCTACATCCCAGGCTTGTTGAGGGGTGAGCTGTACGGCCTTGCCCAATGGCATGTTCTCGAAAATGAAGGTCGCCGCAGTATTGACCCGGTGCATGCCGGCGCCCCAGTTATAGGACTGCGCTCCCCAAAGGGCCGGAATGACCGGCAAATCCGCCATAACCCTGCCTTGGCCTTCGCTGCCGTGACACAAGGCGCAGTGTTGCTCATAGACCTTGGCGCCCCGCGCAGGCGAGGGGGCTTGCGCAGGATTGTCGAGTGCAGCGAAAGCGCGCCCCGGCATATGACCGCGAGCGTCGAGCTTGACCTTGTCGGTCAAGGGACCGGGTAGTTTGAATGAAGCCACATTACCGCCTTCTTGCAGGGCTTTGTCGCTCATCTCTGGCACAGGCTGGTCCTGCATGCCGAATGCATCCAGCAAACCGCCCATCAGCAGCCAGTACGAATAGGCCGATATTGCGACCAGCTCTGGCGAGTCGATTGCCGGGGCCTTGCCGTTCATGGAAAAGTTGAAACAACCCTGGACGCGTTCGGCAAAGTTGCTGATCCTATTATTTTTCTTACGAAACTCAGGGTACGCGAGATACGCTGCCCACATTGGCGCTGCATAGGCCTTGCTGCCTGCGTCGAGATGGCAATTGGTGCAATTGAGTTGATTGCCCACATATTGGCCGCTCAGTTGCTGGCTGTTGACGAACAGTTGGTAGCCCTTGCGGATCTTGTCGCCAAAGGCGCCTTTAGGAATCTCACTCAGCTCACGGGGCTTGAAATAATCCAGGTTTGCCGCTTTGGGTTGCGCCGGGATTTCATCTTGCATGTCGGCCATCGGCACCTCGGCGCGAGCGAATCCGCTAGCAGCCAGTAACAGGAACAGCCACGCTTTGTTGATAGGCATAGGTCGCTCCTCTATTGGATGGCTGACAGGTAATCGGCCAAAGCCTGGATTTCACTGTCTTTGAGTTTGCTGGCGATGTGGCCCATGGTGTTGTCCGGGTCGCCGCTGCGTTGTTTTTTTTGCCAGGCGACTAGCTGGTCTTTCAAATAGCTGCTCTGTTGTCCCGCCAGGCGAGGAAAGGGGCCACCGCCAACGGCTGATGGGCCATGGCAGCTGTAGCAAGCAGGTAGTGAACGGTGCGGGTCACCTTGGTAATAGAGCTTTTCAGCACCTGACTGAACCAGGGCGTCACCGCGTTTTTGCAACTCAGGCGCAGTACCTTGCTCGGCGTAGTAGGCCAGTGCTTGTTGGCGAACATTGAGGTCGACCAGACTCTCAGCCATTAATGTCATGACCACGTTTTTTCGCTCGCCAGAAATGAAATGCTCGATCTGTGCGTTCATATACAGGCTGGTAAGCCCGGCGAGCTTGGGACCTTGTGATGTGCCTTGCCCTTGCGCGCCGTGGCAGACAACACAGCTTTGCGCGGCCTCGGGCACTTCAACTGCACTGGCGTGGTTTACCAGAAACAGTGTCAGCAGCGAGCTGATAACTAAGTGTTTGTTCATACGATCCTTCGAGTGAGCATGAATATGCCTTAATCATAGGCGCCTTCGTCAGCCCCGCCACTGTTTCATCGGTTGGTACTCGCAGGCAGGGCATGATCCCCAAGCGCTTGATCTGGAGCAGTAAGGCGGCCAGCAATAGCCCAGATAATGTTTGTGCTACTCGCAGTGCAAGGTGCGAGGACCTGCATAAATAACAGTCAGGCTCTGGCGTGAACGAGCTCCGGCCTTCTCACGCATAGGCCATGAGCAGCTATATTTTCAACCGCATGCCCGGTTGATGCCCGACCCGTTTAAGGAGCAACCATGAAACCGATCCCGGCGTTAATCGCCTTGACCATTGCTCTGTCGATTTGGTTTGTTATTCCTGTCCCTCAAGGCGTAACGCCCGAGGCCTGGCATCTATTGGCGATTTTTATCGGCACTATCGCCGGTATCATCGGCAAGGCCATGCCCATAGGCGCGCTGGCGATGATTGGCATCATGCTGGTGGCGATTACCGGGGTGACCAGTGATAAGCCCAGCGTTGCGA
Source organism: Pseudomonas sp. S9 (assembly GCF_000222125.1). Taxonomy (NCBI): domain Bacteria; kingdom Pseudomonadati; phylum Pseudomonadota; class Gammaproteobacteria; order Pseudomonadales; family Pseudomonadaceae; genus Pseudomonas; species Pseudomonas sp. S9. The sequence goes on from NZ_AFFX01000011.1 coordinate 73,423, forward strand.
TCAAGGATGCCTTGAGCGGGTTTTCCAATTCGCTGATCTGGTTGATCGGTATTGCCATCATGATTTCGCGGGGGCTGATCAAGACAGGCCTGGGCAACCGTATTGCGTATTACTTTATTTCGATATTCGGCAAGCGCACTTTGGGTATCGGCTACGCGTTGGCGCTTTCAGAGTTGACCCTGGCGCCAATCACACCGAGCAATACGGCAAGGGGCGGGGCGATCATGCACCCGATCATGCGCGCCATCGCCAGCAGCTTTGGTTCATCGGCGGAGCAGGGCACGGAAAAGAAAGTCGGCGAGTACCTGGCGCTGGTCAACTACAACGCCAATCCTATTACTTCGGCGATGTTTATTACCGCCACGGCCCCCAATCCCCTGATTGTCAGCTTGATCGCCAAGGGGACCGGCAGCCACATCGAGATATCCTGGGCCATGTGGGCATTGGCGGCCTTGCTGCCGGGGCTTGTGGCTATTCTACTGATGCCGCTGATTCTCTATGTCTGCTTCCCGCCAACGCTAAAGCAAACCCCGAATGCCACGCTGTTTGCCAAGCAAAAGCTGGAGGAACTGGGTGGTTTTAAAGGGCCGGAGAAGATCATGCTGGCTGTATTCGCCCTGCTGTTGTTGCTTTGGGCAGGGGTTCCCGCCATGGTCCTTGGCGAGGCCTGGAAGTTCGATGCCACCACTGTTGCGCTTTTAGGGCTTTCGATACTGCTGGTGACGGGTGTCTTGACCTGGGAAGACATTCTTAAAGAAAAGACCGCCTGGGACACCATTACCTGGTTTGCTGCCTTGGTCATGATGGCCAGCTTCCTTGGCAAGCTAGGCTTGATTGGCTGGTTTTCAGGGGTGATCCAGCAGCAGATTGGATCATTCGGACTGGGCTGGGTTGGAGTGATCGCCTTGCTGGTGCTGGTGTACTTCTATTCACATTATTTCTTTGCCAGCACCACGGCGCATATCACCGCGATGTACGCAGCTTTTCTGGCTGCGGGTATTGCCTTGGGCGCGCCACCATTACTCTTGGCCCTGATCCTGGCGTTCTCCTCATCCTTGATGATGTCACTGACCCATTATGCGACCGGAACCGCGCCTATTGTCTTTGGTTCAGGCTATGTGAGCCTTGGGCGCTGGTGGATTGCCGGGCTGGTCATGAGTATCGCCAACCTGGCTGTTTGGGGTGGAGTCGGTGCGTTCTGGTGGAAGGTTCTGGGCTATTGGTAAGCGACAGGCGGGACGGGTTGTTTCAGCCGTTGCATTGGCAAGCTTGATTGTGAACCCAGCGATGGTGGGCAAGCTTCGCCTTGCCGCACCCTAAGTATGGACACAACCGCGCGGGTGGATGAGGTGCTTTATCCACCCGCGAGTAGCTCTCAATAGTTGTACCACTTGAGTTCCAGCATCAAGGTGTTTTCTGGCGTGCTCAGGTGGCTGAAGTCACGGGCGGCGCTGAAACGCACACCAAGGTCGCGTGAGATCTCCCATTGCTGGGTCAGGTTGATGCTGCGACGTACCTCGCCGTTATAGAAATAGTCGGCCTTGCCTTCCAGGAGCAGGTTGCCCAGAGGGTTGCGCCATAACAGCCCGCTATTGAACCCGGCTGCCGGGGCGACAAAGGCGGCAAAGTCACGGTTGTTTTCAACGCGTGCAGTGGCCGGCGCAAAGCCGATGGTGTTGTCAGCCAGTTGCCATGTGCCGCCACCGCCGCCAGTCAAATAGGTCGCCAGGGATTCGTCGTCATCCTTGCCCGAGACGCGTTCCGCTCCACCTGAAACCTGCCATGACCAGGGTTGCAGCAGTTCATTGCGTGGTGTCAGCGAGCGAATCTTGGCCAGGTCGAGTTGCTGCAACTGCCAGTGGTTGTTTTCATATTGGCGCAGTTTGAGCTGGGCGATCTCAATCTGGGCGCCTATGGGGAAGCCGTAGAGGTTGTCGTTGAGTTCGTGATAAGCCATGCCCAAGCCATATTCGGCAAAGGCCTTATCACCACGGCTACCGGCACCCAGTTGCCATGTGCGTGACTCGTGCCCCTCTTCTGGCAAGTCGGGGCGCTCAAGGTCGAGCAACGGCGGCGGGTTCTGATTAATGGCCTTGAGTAGATTGAAGCTGCGCGCAGCAGTTGTTGCGTCACGTTCGCCACTGGTGGACTGGTAGCGCAGCAAGCGGAATGCTCCGTCCTGAATCAATGCCCGGCGCTTTTCGGGTAGTTGCCCAAATGCCGGGTCATCCAGTGCGGACTGATCGGCCGCCAGGCGCAGCACCCATTGTTGCTCGTCATCTGTGAGCTCAACGGCGCGGCCGAGCAGTTCGCGCTCACGGGATGGGCGGTAGTCAATGCGTTCGATCAGCCCGGCATCCTTGACTGCACGCACTGTGTCGGTCGGAATGGCTGTAATCGGGAAGTCGTCCGTCAGCTCGATGCCGGGCCGTGCGATTTCAAGTAATTCAAGCAGGCGATACGAGCAGTTTTCATCGAAAAAGAAGTAGTCGAACTCGATATCCTTGAGCTCCCAGACATGCTCCATCATGCGCCGGGTTTCCTGCGGGGTCAGGTTAAGCCGGTATTCCCACAGGTCGCGATTTTCCAGGCTGCGATATTCCGCCAGTTTTTCCCGGTAGGGCACCACTGCAAAAAAGCCGGGGTAGCCGCCCATCAGACCCTTCCAGGCGTAGAGCATGCTGTTGTCCATGCCCTCGATAAAGGCCCCGAAGTTGAGCGCGTAGCTGAGCAGGGCCGTGTTGTTGCTGTCCACGTCAGCCTGGTCGATGCGCAGCAATGTGTGGCCAAACATCGAGGACGGGCTGTTCAGATAGGCCGCTGGGAACACCAGTACGGTGCTGTTGGGCGAGACTTCAGTCATCCACTCGCTGTATTTCTGGCACTGCGGTTTCGGCAGGTCGGTCAGGGAAAGCTGCTCGCTCAGCCAGCGGGTGCGCGCCGGATATTTGCACTGGGCATGCTGGTCGGCGAGTGTGGCGGGTGCATACAGCGCTTTGACGGTGGCGCTCAGCTCAGCCGCAGGATCGCTGTCGCCATTGCTGGCGATAAAGAAGTCGTCGTCATCGATATAACTGCGCCAGCCGCCAAGCTTGCCGGTTTCATAATGGCCCAGGGATATCCAGAAGGTTGGCATAGCCAGTGCTTGCAGCTGAGCTTCAGGGGTATTCGGGGCGGCGTGTAGGGTTGCGCAGCAAGACGCCGCCAAGACTGCCAAAATCCGTTTCAATGTTTAGATTCTTATACGAAAAGTCAGACAGGAGCTTTGGCGATGCTGGCCGCTGGTGTCAAGGTTCTGAATCAAGATCTCAGCTATCCATCTAAATTAGTGGCTTGGAAGGTGCAGGTTTCCCAATAAAGACACACACTGTATGCAGATGATCAGCGAGGAACCAGCCATGACTGACTTCGATCCCTCTGCGTTACTCGATGCCTTGCACCACGAGTACAACGTGCGGGCGACGGCTATTCGGGCAAGTCTGTCCGGCAGCCACTCGCCGGACTTTACCGAACAGGCCGCGCAGCGCCAGAACGATGAGGTGCTTGAGGCCCTGCTGGCAGATGCAGAAGAGGGCCTGCATGCGGTCGGCCTGGCCAAGCTTCGCCTGGCTGAAGGAACCTATGGTCAGTGCATGAAGTGCGCCGCACCCATTGAGCTGGCTCGACTGCAAGTGTTGCCGACAGCTGTTTATTGCCTGGCATGCGCCGAGCAAAGCGCAATCAGCGACTGAGCCCGAAGGCAAATAGGCCCAGATCGGAATTAGTCGGCATTGATCCGCTGCTTTAGCTTGTGATCAGCGTCCGAAGCGGCGATTATTTCTATCGTATGTGCCCTCCGTACAAGGATCTCCAATGCCTGATTCTGTTGCTACCCAATTGCGGCTAGCGCCTGATGCTCTAACCCGTCCCTTTGCTCCCGAGCAGTTCAACTTTACGACCACAGATGACTTGGAGCCATTTCGCGGTATTTTGGGCCAGGAACGTGCAGTAGAAGCCCTGCAGTTCGGCGTGGCGATGCCCCGTCCCGGTTATAACGTTTTTGTCATGGGTGAGCCCGGAACCGGCCGCTTCTCGTTTGTGCAGCGTTACCTCAAGGCCGAAGGTAAACGCATGGACACGCCTGCCGACCATGTCTATGTCAATCATTTTGACGAGCCGCGCGAGCCCCGCGTGCTTGAACTAAGCGCGGGTTCCGCTGGCGAGTTCATTGCCGATATCAACCTGCTGATCGACAACCTGCTGGCGACATTCCCGGCAGTGTTCGAGCACCCCTCGTATCAGCAGAAGAAGAGCGCCATCGACCGCGCCTTCAATAAGCGCTATGACCAGGCGCTTGATGTGATCGAGCGCCTGTCATTGGAAAAAGGCATCGCGCTTTATCGCGACAGCAGCAACATTGCCTTCACCCCCATGCTGGAAGGCAAGGCATTGGATGAGGCCGAGTTTGCGCAACTGCCCGAAGCGGATCGCGAGCGCTTTCATCTCGATATCGCAATGCTTGAGGAGCGTCTGAACGAAGAGCTGGCCAGTTTGCCGCAGTGGAAACGTGAGTCGAGCAACCAGTTACGTCAGCTGAACGAAGAAACCATCACTGTTGCCCTGCAGCCGCTGTTATCGCCTCTGTCGGAGAAGTACGCCGAGAACGCAGAAATTTGCGCCTATCTCCAGGCAGTGCAGGTCAATCTGCTGAAAACCGTAGTTGAACAGCTGGTTGATGTTGAGAAGGTTGACGCCCAAACCCGCAAATTGCTTGAGGAGCAATACTGCCCAAGCCTGGTGGTTGGCCATCACGTCGACGGCGGTGCTCCGGTTGTTTTCGAGCCGCATCCGACCTACGACAACCTGTTCGGCCGTATTGAATACAATAATGACCAAGGCGCGTTGTACACCAGTTATCGCCAACTACGCCCAGGGGCGCTGCACCGCGCCAATGGCGGCTTCCTGATTCTAGAAGCCGAGAAAATGCTCGGTGAGCCCTTTGTCTGGGACGCGCTCAAGCGCGCCTTGCAATCGCGGCAACTGAAGATGGAGTCGCCGCTGGGGGATCTCGGCCGGATTGCGACCGTCAGCCTCAATCCGCAGGTTATACCGCTGCAGATCAAGGTCATCATCATCGGCGCGCGCCAACTGTATTACGCATTGCAGGACCATGATCCAGACTTCCAGGAAATGTTTCGCGTGCTGGTCGATTTCGACGAGGACATTCCCTTGGCCGATGAAAGCCTGGAGCAGTTTGCCCAGTTGATGAAAACCCGCACCTCAGAAGAAGGCATGGCGCCCTTGACTGCGGCAGCAGTAGCGCGCCTGGCCACCTTCAGTGCCCGGCTGGCAGAGCATCAGGGACGCTTGTCGGCGCGTATTGGCGACTTGTTTCAACTGGTCAGCGAGGCTGACTTTATCCGCCAACTGGCCAGTGAAACCGTGACCGATGTCGGCCATATCGAGCGCGCGCTCAAAGCCAAGGCAACCCGCACCGGGCGCGTTTCTGCGCGGATTATCGATGACATGCTGGCCGGGATTATCCTTATCGACACCAGCGGCGCGGCAGTGGGCAAGTGCAACGGCCTGACCGTTTTGCAGGTTGGTGATTCTGCATTCGGCGTGCCTGCGCGAATCTCGGCAACTGTGTATCCGGGCGGCTCCGGCATTGTCGATATTGAGCGTGAAGTTAACCTGGGGCAGCCGATTCACTCCAAGGGCGTGATGATTCTGACCGGGTATCTCGGCAGTCGTTATGCCCAGGAGTTTCCGCTGGAGATCTCCGCGAGCATTGCGCTTGAGCAGTCCTACGGTTATGTCGATGGCGACAGCGCCTCGCTTGGCGAAGTCTGCACGCTGATTTCAGCCTTGTCGCGCACACCGCTAAAACAGTGCTTTGCGATTACCGGCTCGATCAACCAGTTTGGCGAAGTGCAAGCCGTTGGTGGTGTGAACGAGAAAATCGAAGGCTTCTTCCGCCTTTGCGAGGCGCGCGGGCTGACGGGCGAGCAGGGCGCGATTATCCCGCAGTCCAACGTCACGACCCTGATGCTCGATGATCGTGTGCTGCAAGCGGTTCGTGACGGGCAATTCCACATTTATGCGGTGCGCCATGTCGATGAGGCGCTGAGCCTGCTGGTTGGCGAAGATGTGGGGTCGCCAAACGACAAGGGCCAGTTTCCGACGGGCAGTGTCAACGCACGGGTGGTTGAGCGTCTGCGCGAGATCGCTGAAATCGACATGGGCGAAGAAGACAAGGAGCCTGAAGCTCTAGCCGAAAAGGTCGCCAAGGCGGTGCCAACGCCGTCCGATAAAAAGCCGCCTGCCAAAAAGCCTGTGCCAGCCAAACCTGCTGTATCCAAGACGGAAAAGCCTGAGTAAGGCATTGCCCCTATAGCGTTCGGTACCGGGCAAGTTGCCCGGTATTCGAGGGCGGCGCGGCAGGCTCCTGGCGCGGGTCCATCCACACACTAACCCACGGGCGGGGCGACCGCGCCTGTGGCTTCCCTATCAGTGGTTTTCGGGTGTAGGCTGTAGACCTGATCATGAGAGGGTCGCCGCGATGTCGCGTAGTCTCTGCCTCACACGTCAATGCCTGGGCTTGGTCACGCGTATCGAATGCGTGGTGTTGCCACTGGCCGGCGAAAATGGACTTTGGACGCTGATCTGCGCCGCCGGTATTTCCGGGTCTCAACCTTCTGTAATCAAGGCGCAAGGCCCATTCTACGGGCCTTCTGTGGCAGAGGGGGTCTTGGCGGGAATTGCCGAAAGCCTGGCTGATCAAGGTTATGGCTGTTGTCCTGATCTGCTCATCTGGCGCTTGCATATACAGTCTGAGTTGCGTCAGTTAAATGGCCATCGCTGCCGTAATCTTGGCGACTACCAGTTCCATCCGGAAAACTGATCAAAGGATTGCCAAGGGCTTTTCGGCAAGGCTTGTATCTTCTGCGTTTGCGCGGTTAATCCCGAGCCTCTCCACAGAGTTATCCACAGTTGGCCGAATAAGTCTTCAAGGTGTTTCAGAGGGCTTTTACGGCGCAACCGCGCAGGTATAATCGCGAGCCAATCTATCCCTGGTGAGGCTTCATGGAACGCTTTATTGAAAATGCGATGTACAGCTCGCGTTGGTTGCTCGCACCTATCTATTTTGGCTTGTCGTTGGGGCTGCTGGCCCTGGCGCTCAAGTTCTTCCAGGAAGTCTTGCATATCCTGCCCAACGTGTTTTCGATGGCTGAAGCCGACCTGGTCCTGGTTATTCTTTCGCTGATCGATATGGCGCTGGTTGGCGGGCTGTTGGTCATGGTGATGCTTTCAGGCTACGAGAACTTTGTCTCTCAACTGGATATCGACGCCGGCAAGGAAAAGCTCAGCTGGCTGGGCAAGATGGACTCAGGTTCATTGAAGATGAAGGTCGCGGCGTCGATCGTGGCCATTTCCTCCATTCACTTGCTTAAAGTGTTCATGGACGCGAAGAACATTCCGGACAACAAGTTGATGTGGTACGTGCTGATCCACATGACTTTCGTGCTCTCGGCATTTGCCATGGGTTACCTGGACAAGCTCACCAAGCACGAGAACTGATCCAGTCCTTTACTTGCGTGCCGGTTAGAGCCTGGGCCTGGCTTTGTGCTAGGCTTGCCGGCCTTTTAAACCCGCAGCGGAGCAGTTCATGTCCGAACTTAATCTTTCTACTGACGAAACACGCGTCAGCTACGGCATTGGCCGTCAACTTGGCGGTCAACTGCGTGACAACCCGCCACCGGGCGTGAGCTTGGAAGCGATCCTGGCTGGCCTGACCGATGCTTTTGCCGGCAAAGAAAGCCGCGTTAGCGAAGCTGAGATGAACGCCAGCTTCAAGGTGATCCGTGAAGTCATGCAGGCTGAAGCCCACGCCAAGGCCGAAGCGGCAGCCGGCGCTGGCATCGCCTTCCTGGCTGAGAACGCGAACCGTGACGGCATCCAGGTTCTGGCCTCCGGCCTGCAGTATGAAGTGCTGGCTACAGGTGACGGCGCAACCCCGACCCGCGAAGACACCATTCGTGCCCACTACCACGGCACCCTGATCGACGGCACTGTTTTCGACAGCTCCTACGATCGCGGCCAGCCTGCTGAATTCCCAGTCGGCGGCGTGATTGCCGGTTGGACTGAAGCACTGCAGTTGATGACTGCAGGCAGCAAATGGCGCCTGTATGTGCCTAGCGAACTGGCTTACGGCGCCCAAGGCGTTGGCAGCATCCCGCCGCACAGCGTTCTGGTGTTTGACGTCGAGCTGCTCGAAGTCCTGTAATTCCAGTCCGTACTGAGTCCGGCAGCGGTTATGCCGGGCTCAGAAACGCTGAGTGCCGTGATTGCTGTGTTCTGGCATAGCGTTCACGCAGTGTGATTGCGCGCTTTTTGCGCAGAGCAAGGGTTTGATCGTCCAGGCGCAATGCCCGGGCGTAGCAGAACAGGAACAGGTTGCGCACCAGTTCTTTCAGTACCAGGGGTTCGCTCGAGCTCAGTTCGTGTAGATCCAAATCGCCCATGTCCCGCAGCTCATCCAATGCTTCTTCCTCAAGCACTACGCAGACTTCACCTGTGTCACGATTGAGGATGCGCAGATAAGGATGTGGCCGATCAAGCCAGGCATCAATCAAATAAGTCATATCTCATCTCCCTGTAAGTGTTAGATGATAATAATTCTTATTCGCATAATAGCAAGGATCAATTAGTGTTATTCGTCGGGCATCAAAAAGCCCGTCACTTGGACGGGCTTCGCGGGGAGCAGGCAATGCCTCAGTTCGTTCGAGCCACGGCAAAGCGGCTTAATTCGACCAGTGCATCGCGGTATTCGTTGGCAGGCAGCACATCCAGGCAGGCGATTGCCCGTTCAGCATAGTCGCGAGCCTGCCTGGCGGTGTAGTCCAGTGCGCCAGCGGCTTCGACTGCGTTGCGAATGCTTTCGAGGTTCTCGATGCCGCCTTTCTGGATCGCCTGGCGCACAAGGGCGGCTTGCTCGGCTGTACCTTCGCGCATGGTGTAGATCAGCGGTAGGGTCGGCTTGCCTTCAGCCAGGTCGTCGCCGACATTCTTGCCCAAAGTGGCCGCGTCGCCGCGATAGTCGAGCAGATCGTCAACCAGTTGGAAGGCAACACCAAGGTGGTCACCAAAGGTGCGCAGGGCTTCGGTCTGTTCTGCCGTGGCACCGGCCAATGCTGCAGCACTGTGGGTCGAGGCCTCGAAAAGCATGGCGGTTTTGCCGCGAATGACTTCCATGTAGGTCGCTTCAGTGGTACTGGCATCGCGAATCTTTGACAGTTGCAGCACTTCGCCTTCTGCAATCACGCGAGTGGCTTTGGAGAGGATTTTCATGACCGGCATCGAGCCAAGCTCGACCATCATCTCGAAGGAGCGCGAATAGAGGAAGTCACCGACCAGTACGCTGGGGGCGTTACCCCACTGGGCATTGGCGGTGCTGCGTCCGCGGCGCATATCGGACATGTCGACCACGTCGTCATGCAGCAAGGTGGCGGTGTGCAGGAACTCGATAGTCGCCGCGAGCAGGCGCAGGTTCTCGTCCTGCAGTCCAAGTGCCTTGCCGCTGAGCAGGACCAATAAAGGACGCAGGCGCTTGCCGCCGGCTGAAATAATGTAGTCGCCGATTTTCTCTACCAGCGGTACACGCGAGACAAGTTGTTGACGGATAATGCCGTCAACGGCGGTAAAGTCGTCCGCCACCACGCGGTAGAAAGCCTGGGGTTGCATCAGTTGCAGGTGCTCCTCTAAGGTTGCGCGGCATGCTAGGCGGCAGGCTCAGGGCTGTCAAGGTAATGGCCAGAGTCGCTTGAGCAGATTAAGGTGTTTGGATGACAGCTTAACAAAGGCTGAGCGCAGCTATATTACTGTCATAAAATGCAGCGCTGCATCAATATACTGCACAGCATCCCATGGCCTCCTGTTGCTTGGTGATTGTGGGGCTTGCGCGGCGTTACCAGCTTGCGTACAATCGCGCACCCTGAACTTCCCCCTGGGCATTTCCCTGCCTTACGCAATTGCAAGGGCGTCTTTTCCGGCCCCGAGCAGCCATGCCAGCCGATAACTATCCCTCTAAAGAGCTGGGTGAGCAGGATTAACGGAGATATACCATGTACGCTGTAATTGTTACTGGTGGCAAGCAATACAAAGTCACCGAAGGCGAATTCCTGAAGATCGAAAAACTCGAAATCGGCACTGGCGAATCCGTCACTTTCGATCGCGTTTTGTTGGTCGGCAACGGTGACGACGTTCAAATCGGTGCACCGGTTGTAGATGGCGCTAAAGTTGTTGCAGAGGTTGTGGCGCAAGGTCGTCACGATAAGATCCGCATCATCAAGTTCCGTCGTCGTAAGCACCACATGAAGCGTCAGGGCCACCGTCAGTGGTTCACTGAGATCAAAATCACCGGTATTTCGGCCTGATTCATTTCAGCCTGATCCCTTTATAGGAGTATTGACTCATGGCACACAAAAAAGCTGGCGGTTCCACCCGCAACGGTCGCGACTCAGAAGCCAAACGCTTAGGCGTTAAGATGTATGGCGGCCAGGCTATCAAAGCAGGCAACATCATCGTGCGTCAGCGCGGCACCCAATTCCACGCTGGTTACGGCGTTGGCATGGGCAAAGATCACACTCTCTTCGCTAAAATCGAAGGCGTGATCAAGTTTGAAGTAAAAGGCGCCTTAGGTCGCCGTTACGTGAGCGTTGTCGCGGCTTAATCGCGGCAAGGTTAAAAGCCCTGTCCTTGCGGCGGGGCTTTTTTGTTTTTGTATTCTTGGGGTTCTTGCCAAACTGTCCTGATAAAAGGCTTATGATTAAGCTCTTGTGCTAGGTCAATTTTGCAAGCACCTGTGTTCTTTGATTGTTGTTGACCCGCTGTACTGGTGGGAGGCGTGCTCATGAAATTCGTCGATGAAGTATCGATTTTTGTAAAAGCCGGTGACGGTGGAAACGGTTGTATGAGTTTCCGTCGTGAAAAGTTCATCGAAAATGGTGGGCCGAACGGCGGTGATGGTGGTGATGGTGGCTCGGTGTTCTTGATGGCCGATGAGAACCTCAACACCCTTATCGATTACCGTTACACCCGGCGTTTCGATGCTGAGCGTGGCTCCAACGGTGGCAGCACCGATTGCACGGGGCGCAAGGGTGAAGAGTTGGTCCTGCGTGTGCCGGTTGGTACCACGGTGATTGATGCGGGCACCCAGGAAGTGATTGGTGACCTGACCAAGGCGGGTCAGCGCCTGATGGTTGCTCAGGGTGGTTGGCACGGCCTGGGTAATACCCGGTTCAAGTCCAGTACCAACCGTGCGCCGCGCCAGACCACGCCGGGTAAGCCGGGTGAGTCGCGTGACCTCAAGCTTGAGCTTAAAGTGTTGGCTGATGTCGGTCTGCTGGGTTTGCCTAACGCCGGTAAGAGCACCTTTATCCGGGCGGTCTCGGCGGCCAAGCCAAAGGTTGCAGATTACCCTTTCACCACACTGATCCCTAATTTGGGCGTTGTCAGTGTCGATCGCTACAAGAGTTTCGTGGTTGCCGATATTCCAGGCTTGATTGAAGGTGCCTCCGATGGTGCTGGCCTGGGTATTCGCTTCCTCAAGCATCTGGCGCGTACGCGTCTGTTGCTGCATCTTGTCGATATGGCGCCGCTGGATCTCACTGATCCGAGCGAGTCGGCGGTCACTATCGTTGACGAACTGACCAAGTTCAGTCCGGCGCTGGCTGAGCGTGATCGCTGGCTGGTGTTGAACAAGTCGGATCAAATGCTCGAGGAAGAGCGTGATGAGCGTGTGGCGGAGATTGTTGCAAGCCTCGACTGGAAGGGGCCTGTCTATGTAATCTCGGCTATTTCTGGCGAAGGCACCCAACGCCTGTGTCAGGACATCATGACCTACCTTGAGGCGCGTACCGAGAAGATCGCTGAAAACCCTGTGTTTGCTTCCGAGTTGGCTGAGCTGGATCAGCGCATCGAAGATGAGGCGCGTGCGCGCCTGCAGGCCTTGGATGATCAGCGTGCGTTGCGTCGTTCGGGTGTCAAGAGCGTCGAGGATGTCGATGAAGACGACTTCGATGATGAAGATGACGACGACGGCCCGGAAATCTTTTACGTCCGGGATTAAGCCATTATCAACGCCGCTTAATAGCGGCGTTTTTGTATGTTTCGTGACTGGTAAATGTTTTGCATTTTGCTGCAAGGCTGGGGTTGAGGAATCATGCGTGACAAGGTAACTGGCGCACGGCGCTGGGTGGTTAAGATCGGCAGCGCGCTGCTGACTGCAGATGGTCGAGGCCTGGATCGCGCGGCGATGGCTGTGTGGGTCCAGCAAATGGTCGCACTGCGTGAGCAGGGTGTGGAGCTGGTGTTGGTGTCTTCGGGTGCCGTAGCCGCTGGTATGAGCCGTCTGGGCTGGTCGTCGCGGCCAAGTGCGATGCATGAGCTGCAGGCCTCGGCCGCCATTGGCCAGATGGTGCTGATCCAGGCGTGGGAGTCGAGCTTTGCCGAGCATGGCCGGCGCACAGCGCAAATTTTGCTGACCCATGATGACCTGTCTGATCGCAAGCGCTATCTGAATGCACGCAGCACCTTGCGCACCCTGGTCGAGCTCGATGTGGTGCCGGTGATCAATGAAAACGACACCGTGGTCACTGATGAGATTCGCTTCGGCGACAACGATACCCTGGCGGCGCTGGTGGCCAACCTGGTCGAGGCTGACTTGTTGGTGATCCTCACCGATCGCGACGGGATGTTCGATGCCGATCCGCGTAATAACCCAAATGCCAAGCTGATCCACGAGGCGCGTGCCGATGATCCGGCCCTGGACGCCGTGGCAGGAGGTGTGGGTGGTGCTCTGGGTCGTGGTGGCATGCAGACCAAGCTGCGTGCTGCGCGTCTTGCTGCGCGCTCGGGCGCGCATACGGTTATTGTCGGCGGTGCCATTGAGCAGGTCCTGGCGCGGCTCAAGTCGGGCGAGCGCCTGGGTACGCTGCTGGCGCCTGAGCGCGGTATGTTGGCGGCGCGCAAGCAGTGGCTTGCCGGGCACTTGCAGACCCGCGGGACATTGGTTCTGGATGATGGTGCGGTCAAGGCGCTGTCGACTGGGCGTAAAAGCCTGCTGCCTGTTGGTGTGCGCGCGGTAAAGGGCAGCTTTCGCCGTGGTGAAATGGTGGTCTGTGTGGCTGCTGATGGTCGGGAGATTGCGCGCGGCTTGGCCAACTACAGTGCGCTTGAGGCGCAAAAGATCATTGGTCAGTCCTCCGATGCGATTCAGGGTTTGCTGGGTTATGTTGATGAGCCGGAATTGGTTCATCGGGATAATTTGATACTGGTCTAGGAGGGCGCTTTATGCGTATGGCAAATGGATTGCTGGGTGCGTTGCTGATATTGCCTGTGCTGGCTTCGGCGGAGGAGATCGGCGAGGTATCCACCGTTTTCAAGTGGATGGGGCCCAATGACAAGATTGTCGTTGAGGCTTTCGATGATCCCAAGGTCCAGGGCGTAACCTGTTATCTGTCGCGCGCCAAGACCGGTGGTGTCAAAGGTGGCTTGGGGTTGGCTGAGGATCGTTCTGATGCCTCGATTGATTGTCGCCAGACCGGGCCGATCAGCTTCACTGGCAAGCTTAAAGAGGGTGAAGAGGTGTTCAAGCAGCGCACCTCGCTGGTATTCAAGACCATGCAGGTGGTGCGTTTCTTTGATCAGAAGCGCAATGCGCTTGTCTATCTGGTGTACAGCGACAGGGTGATCAAGGGCAGTCCGCAGAACTCGATGGCGGCAATTCCAATCATGCCCTGGCCGGCAGCCAAGTAGGGCGCGACAACTCCAAGCTTGTCCGGCTCAGGCGGCTGACCTTTAAATTGCAGGCAATAAAAAACCGGTCATGAGACCGGTTTTTTAAGGCGTTACGCCAAGAACTGACTGCTAATTAAGCAGCAGTGCTGAGTGCCTTGATGTGGGCATTCAGGCGGCTCTTATGACGAGCTGCTTTGTTCTTGTGCAGGATGCCTTTGTCAGCCATGCGGTCGATGACCGGAACAGCTGCAGTGTAAGCAGTTTGGGCCAGGCCAGCATCTTTAGCGTCGATAGCTTTCACAACGTTTTTGATGTAGGTACGGACCATCGAGCGCAGGCTGGCGTTATGGCTACGACGCTTCTCAGCCTGTTTTGCGCGTTTTTTGGCAGAAGGTGTATTGGCCACCGTCAAGCTCCTCGAAAATTTGGGGTTGCAAACAAATAAGGCCGCGAATCATGCCTAGAAGGTATTCGTCTGTCAAGACTAATGACGTTTCCCAGCTATAGCCTGACAAGTGGCAGGCCGCTACACTCGACGCCTTCGTGAGCCGGTGGATTGTCCGCTGGCTCACTTGCATGCGGAAAAATCATTATCTCATGAATTTGCTCAAGTCGCTGGCCGCCGTTAGTTCCCTGACCATGCTTTCGCGTGTTTTAGGTTTTGTGCGCGATACCATTATTGCCCGCACATTCGGTGCTGGCGTGGCTTCGGACGCCTTTGTGGTGGCTTTCAAGTTGCCAAACCTGCTGCGAAGAATTTTTGCCGAAGGGGCATTTTCGCAAGCCTTTGTTCCTATTTTGGCGGAGTACAAGACCCAGCAGGGCGATGAAGCGACGCGAACCTTCATTGCATTCGTCAGCGGATTGCTGACCTTGGTGCTTGCATTCGTGACCTTGCTTGGCGTCCTGGCGGCGCCGTGGATCGTGTGGATTTCCGCGCCGGGCTTTGCCGATGAGCCCGATCGCTTTGCGCTGACCACTGATCTTCTGCGGGTTACCTTTCCTTATATATTGCTGATATCCCTGTCGTCGCTCGCCGGGGCCGTGCTCAACACCTGGAATCGCTTCTCTGTGCCGGCCTTCGTGCCGACCTTGCTTAACCTCAGCATGATAGTGTTTGCCTTGTTTTTGACCCCTTTCTTTGCCCCGCCGATCATGGCGCTGGGCTGGGCGGTGTTGGTCGGTGGGGTGTTGCAGTTGCTTTACCAGTTGCCGCACCTGAAGAAGGTGGGGATGTTGGTGTTGCCGCGCCTGAACCTTAAGGATCGCGGCGTATGGCGCGTTCTCAAGCAAATGGGGCCAGCGATTTTTGGTGTGTCGGTCAGTCAGATTTCACTGATTATCAACACCATATTTGCTTCGTTTTTGGTCGCGGGCTCGGTTTCATGGATGTATTACGCTGATCGCCTGATGGAGCTTCCATCTGGTGTGCTTGGCGTTGCGCTGGGTACCATTTTGCTGCCGGCGCTGTCGAAAACCTATGCCAGCGCCAACCGTGAAGACTACTCGCGTCTGCTCGACTGGGGGTTGCGCCTGTGCTTTGTCCTGGTGCTGCCAAGTGCGGTAGCCCTGGCGGTATTGGCTGAGCCCTTGACCGTATCTTTATTTCAGTACGGCAAATTCAGCGCCACGGATGCACTGATGACGCAGCAGGCGTTGATTGCCTACGCCGTGGGGTTGCTCGGGATTATCCTGGTGAAGATTCTGGCGCCTGGCTTCTATGCGCAGCAGAACATCAAGACGCCGGTGAAAATCGCAATCTTCACTTTGTTTTCAACCCAGCTTATGAACCTGGCCTTTATCGGTCCGCTAGCCCATGTGGGTCTGGCCTTGTCCATCGGTTTGGCGGCGTGCCTGAATGCAAGCTTGCTCTATTGGCAGTTGCGCAAGGCTGATATGTTCCAGCCGCAGCCGGGCTGGGCGATGTATCTGGTCAAGCTGGTGGTGGCGGTAAGTGTGATGGCCGGGGTGTTGTTTGGCGTCATGCATTTCATGCCGCAATGGTCCTCCGGCGGAATGCTTGAGCGTTTGTTGCGCCTGGGGGTGTTGGTGGCGGCGGGCTTGCTCAGCTATTTCGCCAGCTTGCTGTTGATGGGCTTCAGGTTGCGCGACTTTTCACGCAAGGCCATCGCCTAGCTTGCAACTTAACTTTTCAGTCCTAAATCAGTAGGGTGGGTACCGCTTTTTTGCCCGCGATTTGTCTGCACAAATATTTGGATAATGGGTTGTGTTTGGTGGGCAAGCTTCGCGCTGTCACACTCTAGAGGTGATTTAGGGCGGACAGCGCTTTTCTGTCCGCCGTTTAGGGCGCGGAGCAAGGTTGTTTGTTGGCAGTGATGGAGCGGGTAACGTTTTTTACTCACGCTTGTCCGTTCGAAGAACCGAAACCGGGTTAATTGAGTAGCAGATTTCTGATCTGCTGCGACGTTGTTGCCTGTTGTCTGCGGTCGGGTATGCGTATAATCGACCACTTTATGAGCAAGAAGCGCGTTATGCAGCTGGTACGAGGCCTACACAATCTGCGCCCCCAGCATCGGGACTGTGTTGCCACCATTGGTAATTTCGACGGCGTCCATCGTGGCCATCAGGCTATTTTGGCGCGTTTGCGCGAGCGAGCCGCAGAGCTTGGCGTACCCAGCTGCGTGGTGATTTTTGAACCACAACCCCGTGAGTTTTTTGGTCCGGATACAGCGCCGGCACGGCTGACCCGCTTGCGTGACAAGCTCGCACTGTTGGCGGCTGAAGGGGTTGATCGGGTATTGTGCCTGGCGTTCAATCGCCGTTTGCGTGAGCTGAGCGCCGCAGAGTTTGTGCACAAGGTGCTGGTTGAAGGCCTGGGCGTGCGTCACTTGGAAGTGGGTGACGACTTTCGCTTCGGTTGTGATCGTGCCGGTGATTTTGCGTTTTTGTCCGCCGCCGCCAAGCGCGAAGGCTTCAGTGTCGAGGCCGCGACCACAGTTGAGCTTGATGGCATCCGTGTCAGCAGTACGCGGGTTCGTGAGGCGCTGCAAAACGCTGACTTCAGCCTTGCAGAGCACTTGCTGGGGCGACCATTCCAGATCGCGGGGCGCGTGTTGCACGGCAAGAAGCTGGGGCGCCAACTGAATGCGCCAACCGCGAATATTCAGCTCAAGCGCCATCGTGTGCCGCTGACCGGGGTTTATCTGGTCAGCACTGAAATTGACGGTAAGACCTGGCCCGGGGTTGCCAACATCGGCGTACGGCCCAGTGTGGACAGTGATGGTCGCGCCCACCTTGAGGTGCACCTTTTGGATTTTGCCGGTGATGTCTATGGCCGGCGTTTGACGGTGGCGTTCCACCACAAGCTGCGTGATGAGCAGCGATTTGCCTCTCTTGAGGCGCTGAAGACGGCAATTGCTGCCGATATTGCCGCCGCCCGTGCCCATTGGCAGGGCCAACCGCTTAAGTGAAGAGCCGAGATGACCGACTATAAAGCCACGCTAAACCTGCCTGATACCAAGTTCCCGATGAAGGCTGGCCTGCCGACGCGCGAGCCGGAAACCCTGAAGCGCTGGAACGACATCAACCTGTATCAGAAACTGCGCGAGCTGGGCGAAGGCCGTCCAAAGTTCGTGCTGCACGATGGCCCTCCATACGCCAACGGCAGCATTCACATCGGTCATGCGGTCAACAAGATTCTCAAGGACATCATCACCCGCTCGAAAACCCTGGCCGGCTATGATGCGCCTTACGTTCCGGGTTGGGATTGCCACGGCCTGCCGATCGAGCACAAGGTCGAGACCACGTGCGGAAAGACCCAGCCCGCCGATCTCACCCGTGAGCGTTGCCGCACCTATGCGGGCGAGCAGATCGAAGGCCAGAAAGCCGATTTCATCCGCCTCGGTGTGCTTGGTGACTGGGAAAAGCCTTACCGCACCATGGATTTCGCCAATGAAGCCGGTGAAGTGCGCGCTCTGGCTGAGATGGTCAAGCAAGGTTTTGTCTTCAAAGGCCTGAAACCAGTCAACTGGTGTTTCGATTGCGGCTCGGCCCTGGCCGAGGCTGAAGTTGAGTATCAGGATAAAAAGTCCGACGCCATCGACGTCGCCTTTGCCTGTGAAGACAACGATAAGCTGGCCGCTGCATTCGGCTTGGGCGGCCTGCCAAAGCCTGCCAGCATTGTTATCTGGACCACCACGCCATGGACCATCCCGGCCAACCAGGCGCTCAACGTTCATCCCGAGTTCAACTACGCACTGGTTGATGTCGGCGACAAGTTGCTGCTGCTCGGTGAAGAACTGGTAGAAAGCAGTCTTGAGCGTTACGGCCTGCAGGGCAGCGTCATTGCTACCGCCAAGGGCGAGGCGCTGGAACTGATTCGTTTCCGCCATCCGTTCTACGAGCGTTTATCGCCTGTGTATCTGGCTGATTACGTCGAGATGGGCTCCGGTACCGGTATCGTTCACTCCGCTCCGGCCTATGGCGAGGACGACTTCCGTTCGTGCAAAGGCTACGGCATGAGCAACGACGATATCCTCAGCCCTGTGCAGAGCAACGGCGTCTATGTTGAATCGCTGCCATTCTTCGGTGGCCAGTTCATCTGGAAGGCCAACCCGAATATCGTCGCCAAGCTCGATGAAGTGGGCGCTTTGCTCAAGCACCAGCCAATCCAGCACAGCTACATGCATTGCTGGCGCCACAAGACACCGCTGATCTACCGTGCGACTGCGCAGTGGTTCGTCGGTATGGACAAGCAACCCAATGAAGGCGGCACGCTGCGTGAGCGCGCGCTGGGGGCAATTGAACAAACCGAGTTTGTGCCAGCCTGGGGCCAGGCGCGTCTGCACAGCATGATTGCCGGCCGTCCTGACTGGTGCATCTCGCGTCAGCGTAACTGGGGCGTGCCGATTCCGTTCTTCCTGCACAAGGAAAGCGGCGACCTGCACCCGCGCACCGCTGAGCTGATGGAAGAAGTGGCCAAGCGCATCGAGGTCGAAGGTATCGAGGCCTGGTTCAAGCTCGATGCAAGCGAGTTGCTCGGAGATGAAGCAGCGCAGTACGACAAGATCAGCGACACGCTGGACGTCTGGTTCGACTCGGGCACCACACACTGGCATGTGCTGCGTGGTTCACATGCCTTGGGTCACACCTCTGGCCCGCGTGCGGACCTGTATCTGGAAGGCTCTGACCAACACCGCGGCTGGTTCCATTCTTCGTTGCTCACTGGTTGTGCAATCGATGGGCATGCGCCTTACAAGGAACTGCTGACGCACGGCTTTGTGGTCGATGAAAATGGCCGCAAGATGTCCAAGTCGCTGGGCAATGTGGTTGCGCCGCAGCAAGTCAACGACAGCCTGGGCGCAGACATCATGCGTCTGTGGGTGTCGTCGACCGATTACTCTGGTGAGATGGCGGTGTCTAACGTCATCCTGCAGCGCAGCGCTGACTCCTACCGTCGTATCCGTAACACTGCGCGCTTCCTGCTCTCAAACCTCAGCGGTTTTGACCCAGCCGAGCACGCATTGCCAGTCGATGAAATGCTTGCGCTGGATCGCTGGGCTCTGGATCGCGCCTTGCTATTGCAGCGTGAAATCGAGGAAGCCTACGACAGCTACCGTTTCTGGAATGTGTACCAGAAGGTGCACAACTTCTGCGTGCAGGAGTTGGGCGGTTTCTACCTCGACATCATCAAGGATCGCCAATACACCACGGCGGCCAATAGTGTTGCGCGCCGCTCTTGCCAGACAGCCCTGTTCCACATCGCCGAAGCGCTGGTTCGCTGGATTGCACCAATCCTGGCATTCACCGCCGATGAAATCTGGCAGTACCTGCCGGGCGAGCGTAACGAGTCGGTGATGCTCAACGGCTGGTACCAAGGCCTGACCGAGCAATCACAAGACGTGGAAATGAACCGCGAATTCTGGGAACGGGTCATGGCGGTCAAGGTTGCGGTCAACAAAGAGCTGGAAAACCAGCGCAAGGAAAAAGCCATTGGTGGCAACCTGCAGGCTGAAGTGACTGTATACGGTGAAGACAGCCTGATTGCTGACTTGAACAAGCTCGGCAACGAGCTGCGCTTTGTGCTGATCACCTCGACGGCAAGCCTGGCTCCACTCAGCGCTGCGCCAGCCGATGCGGTAGAAACTGAAGTGGCTGGCCTGAAGCTGAAAGTGGTCAAGTCGACTCATGCCAAGTGCGGTCGCTGCTGGCACCACCGCGAAGACGTGGGCGTGAACCCGGCCCATCCGGAGATCTGTGGTCGCTGTGTCGATAACATCGAAGGCGCGGGCGAGGTTCGTCATTATGCCTAATGTCTCAAGCCGCTTTGGGCGGCTTGCCTGGCTGTGGTTGGCGCTCTTGGTGTTCGTCATCGATCAGGCCAGCAAGTTCTATTTCGACAACACCTTGAGCATGTACCAGCAAATCGTGGTGATTCCTGATTTGTTCAGTTGGACGCTGGCCTACAACAAGGGAGCGGCCTTTAGCTTTCTTGCTGCCGAGTCTGGCTGGCAGCGCTGGTTCTTTGCTGCAATTGCGATTGTAGTGAGTGTGGTTCTGGTGGTCTGGTTGAAGCGCCTCAAAGCCGATGAAACCCTGCTTGCGGTGGCTCTATCGCTGGTCTTGGGCGGTGCTGTCGGCAATCTGTTCGACCGTATCGTGTTGGGCCATGTGGTCGATTTTATTCTGGTGCACTGGCAAAACCGTTGGCACTTTCCTGCATTCAACTTTGCTGACAGCGCAATCACTGTAGGTGCAATCCTGTTGGGGCTGGACATGTTCAAAAGTAAAAAGTCCGAGGAGCAAGCGGATGTCTGATGTACGTATTGGCCCGGACCGGCAAGTGACTCTGCATTTCGCCATAAAGCTGGAAAACGGCGACGTGGTCGACAGTACCTTTGACAAGCAACCCGCCACCTTCAAGGTGGGTGACGGCAACCTGCTGCCGGGCTTTGAAGCGGCCCTGTTCGGGTTCAAGGCTGGCGACAAGCGCAGCATTGAAATCCTGCCGGAGCAGGGCTTTGGCCAGCCAAACCCGCAAAACCTGCAGGTGATGCCGCGCAGCCAGTTCGAGGGCATGGATTTGTCCCCAGGCTTGCTGATTATTTTCAATGATGCAGCCAACGCCGAGCTGCCGGGTGTGGTCAAAGAGTTTGATGATGCCCAGGTAACGATCGACTTCAACCATCCCCTAGCCGGTAAAACCCTGAGTTTTGATGTTGAAATCATCGAGGTCAAGGCGCTCTAATCAGGCATCGGGGGCGGGCATCTGTAAGGTGCCTGCCTGCAAACAGGCCGTCACTCGGCGTTAAACTGGGCATTCCGTATCAATTCAATCGCACGGCGCAACGAGGCCAATATGCAGATCAAACTCGCTAACCCACGTGGCTTCTGTGCCGGTGTCGACCGTGCTATTGAGATTGTGAACCGTGCCCTGGAAGTCTTTTCGCCGCCGATCTATGTGCGTCATGAAGTGGTGCATAACAAGTTCGTGGTCGAGGATTTGCGCGCGCGCGGGGCAGTATTTGTCGAAGAACTGGACCAGGTGCCAGACGATGTGATCGTTATCTTCAGTGCTCACGGCGTATCCCAGACTGTGCGTGCCGAAGCAGACCGTCGCGGGCTAAAGGTCTTTGATGCGACCTGCCCGCTGGTGACCAAAGTGCATATGGAAGTGGGGCGCTATAGCCGGGAAGGGCGTGAATGCATTCTTATCGGTCATGCCGGACATCCTGAAGTCGAAGGCACCATGGGCCAGTACGACGACAGCAATGGCGGGGCTATCTACCTGGTCGAAGACGAGAAAGACGTCGAAAAGCTTGAAGTGCGCAATCCGGATGCCCTGGCTTTCGTCACTCAAACGACGCTGTCGATGGACGACACCAGTAAAGTCATCGACGCCTTGCGCAGTAAATTCCCGGCGATTGGTGGACCGCGCAAAGACGATATCTGCTATGCCACGCAAAACCGCCAGGATGCTGTCAAACAGCTGGCTGCCGAATGCGATGTGTTGTTGGTCGTCGGCAGCCCCAACAGCTCCAACTCCAACCGCCTGCGCGAGTTGGCAGAGCGCATGGGCACGCCAGCCTACCTGATCGACGGCGCCGAAGACCTCAAGCAAGAGTGGTTTGCGGGTGTGGATGGCATCGGCATCACCGCCGGCGCCTCGGCACCAGAGGTCCTGGTGCGCGGGGTTATCGCCCAGTTGCACGCCTGGGGTGCAACCGGCGAAAGCGAACTCCTCGGCCGACCCGAGAACGTAACCTTCTCGATGCCCAAAGAGTTGCGGGTGAAGCAGGTTTTGTTGTTCCGCTAATTTCTCCAATAAAAAACCGCACACAGTGCGCTGTTTTATTGGTAGTTTTGCGCTTACCAGCAGTCTTGGAAGCTGGCGGCGGTACCGCTTTCACCTTTGGTTCCGCGACTGTTGAGGGTTAGGGTGCCGCACTCGTTATCTCGGGCCTGGGCACCGCGAGGCGCTGCACTTAGCATCACGCAGTTGGCTATTGTTACGTTGGCGCAGGCGGCAGCTGTAATGCTGTAGCGCTGGTCTTCCGAGATTACAGCAGCGTTTGCGTTACCGGCCATTGCCAGTCCACCTGCGCCCAGATTCGTAGTGTAGGTCTGGTTTTGTGAATAGAAACGCTCCTGCGCCTGCATGATGCGCATCAGCCACGCCTGCCCATCTGAGCGGCCGCTGCGCAAGACATAGTTCTGATAGCTCGGGTAAGCAATCGCACTCAAAATTCCGATGATCGCGACGACGATCATCAGCTCCATCAGGGTAAAACCCTTTTGCCTAGACATTAATTCTCTCTCCAATACAGACCGCGAATTGGGTTCTTGATTTCACAGAGTTTTTCGCCTTCAGCGCAGGCTATATCACCCTCTTCATCGCCATCGCCACGGTCCTTTAGGCAGCTCTCGGCACCGCAAAGCAAGCCTACGGCATTGCCATCGCTTAATACAGTTGCAGGCACAGAAGGAATACCGCCGTGGGTGAGGTCAAAGCTGCGCTTGGGTGTTTTGGTTCCAGATATGGTCTGGGTAAACACCGCGCTTGCGTCCGTAATGTTCAAGGCGTAGAAGCGACCGCTACCAACGTCAGGGCCGCAGGTTGTCACTTGCGATCCGTTAGGCCGGAAGGTAGTGAACAATACAGCTCCAGCGAAGGTCGTCGAGTTCGCCAATACTTTCTCACCTGCCGGAAAGCTTATAAACCAGCCGCTGCTGTTGGCTAATGTAGTTGCATCAGGCGTGTAGTCGTCGCCTGGGGTGAGCTGAGCATACAAGTCATTGATCTCAGTGCGTTTGCCCGGTATTTGCGCCGCAGCTATCGCCTGGGCCTTGTTGATCAAGTAGTTGTAGGCATCAAACATGGTCAACGGAGCAACTGCGTCATTGGCGGTTGCATCGGCCAATTCGGTTGCTGTAAGCACATTGCTACTTGGGTCGTAGGCGGTATCAGCAAGGGCTTGGATATCAGCTTGTAGTCCGGAGGCCACACCAGCTAGCGCCAGGCGCTCGCTTTGCAGCGTTTGCAGCAGTTGAGCCTGAGTCACCAGGGGAGAACTGACCTCTTCAAGTGCAGCTTGGTCAGCTGCTACCGTTTGCGCCAGTAAGGCGGTGTTATCTATACCGCTTGGTGCCGCGGGCAAACCGGCAAGCAATGCTTCGAGTTCTGCTTGCTTGGACGCTAGTTGCGCTTTCTTTGCATCGCCTGTGGCTATGTCGCTTGAGTTATAGGCATTGAAGGCTTCCTGCTGTAGCGACTTGACCTCAGTCATGGCGGCGTTGATTGCGGCTGCTTGGTCAACGACTTCGGCGCGAGCCATAACATCTGACGAGTTTTGATAATTGTCGTTCAGAGTGTCCAACTCAGCTTCAAGTGCTGTGGTGTCGCCGTCTACTGCTCTGGTCTCAATGATCTGTTGTTGCTTGGCAATAATCGCGTTGTAGTCATTTTCCAGCGCAGGTGACGTGGTTAGAGCCGTTAATCTGGCCTGAATGGCGCCCCAGTCGGTGGCATCATCATTTTGCAACTGAGCGGCTTTGAATGCCGAGGCTTCGGCAGTGGTCGGCTGCAGGTCGGATATTTGTTTCAGGCCATCCTGGGCAACTACTGTCAGGCTGTGCAACTGCGTTTGCTGATCCGCTTCTTCTGCATGCGCTGTGACGTATGGATCGTTCGTTAGAATTGCATCAATTGCACTTTGTTTCTGGTTAATGCTGGCATTGGTCGTCAGCAACTGCTCTGCCTTGGCGGTGTAGCCGATAGAGCTTTGATAGTTACTGAAGCTTTCCCGCGCCGATGTCTCGTTGGCGGTAAGTGCATCGATTTCAGCACGTTTTACATCGATTTGGCGCTGCAGATCTGCCGCCTGGCTGGTCGACAAATTAACGCTACTAACGTCGGTCAGATTGCTTTCTGTTATCGAGGTGTAGGTCGATGGTGCGGCGTATACGTTCGTATCTTTGATTACATAGAAGCGATCAATGGCTGCTTCGCTCAATGGGTGGCCGCGATAGCCAGAACCGATGCTAGCCAGAACCGATGCTGATGGTGAAATAGGTTTTTCCGCCGCGCTCTTTGATCAGAGAAACGTCTGGTTTGTTGTAGAAACGACGGTTGTTCAACTGATCAGTGCCAGCAATATTGGCAATTCGACCACCGGTTGCAAAGTTGCCGGCTCCAGTGTTGTTGGACTTGATATCGAAGCGAAAGATTTGACCGCGGGTATCGGAGGTGAAGATGGTATCGATCAAACCATCGCCGCCCAGGTCAACCAGGGTTGGGTCAGCGGGCATGCTGTTGGTCATGGTTGCTAGCTTCAGGTTGGCATCGGTATCCCCGCTAGGACCAGCCATCCACAGTTTTTGTCCTGTCGCGGCGTCAACCACATAAAGCGCATTGCCATAAGAATCTTTTTTGGGCAGGTCCGGTGTGGTGTCGTTGTCTTGGATAGGGTCATATCCACCAGTGAAAATCAGTACGTCTTTCGCATTGCCATTCCAATTGACCTTGGCAACTTTAGGTGTCGACCAGGTTTGGCCCAGGCGAGCAAAGCCTATGCTTGCGCCGCCACGGATGACCCAATTCAGTTTAGGGCTGATGGACGATGGGTTGCCCGCTGTGTTGGGTGTTACGTCCAAGGAATAATAGTTACGACCACCACGGCCCATACCCGCATATAAGTTCACTGCAGTTACCGTGCGCAACTTGGTCGTTTGATTAACATTGCCATAGCTAACTTTCAGGTCGAACTGTCCATCAATACCGTATTTCTTATTAACGCTGCCCTGTGGGTCTTCGTAATAGGCCTTTAGGTTGCCCAGCAGTTCTTTAGGCACGAATGAAAAATACTCAGCGCCTGTCTCAGGATTGATTGCGCCAATGAAGCCTTCGTTGGTGCCATAGAACAGCGCCAGTTTATCCTGGTTGTTACTGGTGTTAGCCCGGGTCAGGTCTTCATCGCTGGTGTAAGCGACGACTTTGGGGGTGTTATGCAGAATATCGCCGATCTGGTAGCGAACCGAGTTATCTGCCGGGTTGGTTCCCCGTGCCCAAGTCAGAATGTTGGTTTTCTGGGTATTGGACATTGCGCTGTCACCGAGCATGGCCTTGGTGATAGCGCTGTTGTTTGTCGTCAGCAGATTCGCGCTGGTGGTCAAGTTGACAGGGGAAGGGGTTGCACTGGGCTCGAGGTTACTGCCCGTATAGGTGTATATATTTCGGGTCGATGGGTTGCTCAAGTGGCTGGCTGCACCACCCGCTTCGGCGTTTTTGCCATCAACGGACGGACTCCAAAAGCTTTGGGCGCTATCGCTAAAAAAGCCTGTGCTGGAATCGATCGCATTTTGCCCCCTGCTGTCGGTGACGACCAGGTCGCCATTGACGGTGGTGGCTTTATATTTCTTGACGTTGCCGACCCAGCGAGCACCCTCAGCCGGACGAAAAAGGGCGTAATAAAGATCATTGCGATAACCAAAGTTACTGTAGGCACTCACCGAAACTGTTGGTGTGGTGAAGGTGGTGTTTTCGGCCAGAATATCGGTAACGATGGATTTCAAGGAGCTGACCAGGCCAGATGTATCAGAGGTGACAAAGAATTTCCCCTGACCGTATGTAGCTGTGTCTTGTAGCAGTCGAGTGTCGCTGATGTGGCCGAAGCCAATGGTGTAGGTCGATACTGTCTGGTTGCCAGTCAATGAGGCAGGGCCGCTATCGTTATTGGCCATCCATTCTGCCAAGCCTGGCATCCAGCAACCCGCATTGCTTTCACCGTCAGTCGGGTAGCCGCGGTTGCATGATGTGTACTGGGTGTTGGCGACCCCGGTTCTTACCAAGCTGGAGATGGTGTTGTTACTGCTACTGTCTCCGTTGGGCAAGCCGTCGGTCAGTACAATGATGTTGGATTTCTGGCATGAATTTGTAATGGGCGATATATAAGTGTTGCCATTTCGAGAGCCGCTGTTAATGGTTTTGTTGCGTGAAGTCGAGCCTGTACCATTCTCATAGACGCCACGGGAGCTGTTGCCATAAATGAGATTGCTGCCGCGCATATATTGTACGGCTTCATGGTAACTCTCAAGTAAAGGCGTTGATCCACTTGCATAGTAGCTGGAAAGGTTCGATTTGAACGAGTTGGCAACAGTGCTGGCCTGCTTGACAGGGTTATTGATAAACCCGCCTTCGTTGTCAGAACTAAAGCGTGCCAGTCCGATATTTGAATCATCGGTGATCGCGAGTTCGTCGACTAATTGGTTGACGACTTGTTTTACAACTTGTAAACGTGTGAGTTGGCCATTGTTATTCTTGTTGCTCCGTCCTTCGGTGCTGGTACACCAGTCCCGGGGCATACCATTCCTGTCATTGTAAATAGGTGTGAGGCTGTCGCAGTCAGTACCGGGTACGCCGCTCTGCATTGAGCCTGAAGTGTCAATCAAAAATAGAATGTTTGGCCTGACCCGCTGATCTGCCGGAAGATCGCGGGTGGTATAAATTTCGGTGTCATCCGCCAGTGCAGTGCTGAGTGATAAGGCTAAATAGGTAAAGGCTGAGGCGCCGATTGCGAGTTTACGTTTCAGGCTCATGGACGAGTCCTCAGTTTTGATTCAAAAAAAGTTCAGTTGCAACCGGAATGCGAGACGGTGTGTAAAACACAGAGCCTTGCCAGTCAATTTTGAGGCCCAGTTGATTGTATTCCACGGGCTTGCCGTTTAAATAAACTACTGTGTTGTTATCTAACTTTAGTGTCAGTGGTGCACAGCCAGTGCAGGGTGTCGCTAGTACGGTGCCGTCAACACTTCCTGATGCTGAGTTTTTAATGTTTAAAATAAATACGGCGCTTTCAATATATTGCGGCTCTTTATCATCAGCATTTGAGCTGGTGGCTAATGCTGCAGTTGTAAGGATCAGGCCAATGAGTGCAATTAATTTTTTCATTAAGGGTCTTGTCCTTATTTAAGGTTGAAGAAAACAAAACCCTGAGTCTGATCAGAGTAAGCGCTGTCGGCTATTGTTGAGCGTGCTTTCAATTCATATTGCTGGCAGGTGTAGGCGTCGAAAGAATAACCCTCGCCGTATGCTGCGCAGTCGAGTTTGCCCATGCTGCGCAACTGATTAGCTTGGGTGAGGCCTGGGGCGGTGGTTAATGCCGTTAAATTAGTGAACACTCTCAGATCCGGGAAGCGTTGCCTTAATGTCGCATTCGGTTCAGCCGCCGCATTAGCTTTAGTGAGGTCGATTGCCGTTTGTAATTGTCCCCGGTTGGCTTGGTTGCCAAAAAATGCCATCTGCGATCTTATTTCGGTTTGCGCTAACTGAAAGGCGGTATTGCGAAACTGATTGCTGCTGGCCATTCGTTCTTCGTTGGTGGCGAAGCGTGCAGCGGTTATACCGGCAACTGTCAGTACAACCAGAAAGATAAGTG
Organism: Pseudomonas sp. S9; assembly: GCF_000222125.1. NCBI lineage: Bacteria > Pseudomonadati > Pseudomonadota > Gammaproteobacteria > Pseudomonadales > Pseudomonadaceae > Pseudomonas > Pseudomonas sp. S9. The sequence continues at coordinate 101,094 of NZ_AFFX01000011.1, forward strand.
CCACTAATAGGGTTGCACCTTGCTGCTGCTCTAGAGAGTGTTGAGTGATTTTCATAATGATATCTCTAGATGTTTTTCAGCTGGATGGTGGTAGTGAAAATCTGTCGTGCCAGTCCGTCATCAGGTGCAATCGGTGGTGCATCGAGCAGGTAAAAGTTACGAACAGGTGGGGGAGGGCTGATTGTGTCTACGGAGGTTGCCAGCAGTGCAATACGCACCGAAAGGACCTTGCCCCAGTTAGTTACGCGATCTGCTGATACGAATTGATTGACGCTGGTGGAGTCGCCTCCTGCATCTATCCCGTATAGCACCTGCATATTCTCAACCCCGTCAATCAGGCGCGAGGTCGGGCTGACTGGCTGATTTGTCGTGCGATTGAAGGATCGGCAGGCCAGCGCCGGCGAGGGATTATTGGCATCCGGCGCGGCAATGAAGTAGGTGTTAATGATGATCTGGTTATCCGGTATAACCACGCCAGCGCAGTCGCGCTTTGCACCATCGATAGAAGGGGGTTCAAAGGTAAAGCTGACAGTGTCAGAGACATTGCCCCCGCCATTTGCCGAACAGGCGGTGCCACTGTTGAGTGCACAGTTGCGAGGTTCGATGGGGAAGGGTTTGCTCAGGGGCGTGCCGGGTGAGGTATAGCCTGCAATGCGCGCGCTTTGCGAAATGAACTCCAGGCCAAAGCGCCCATTCTCTTGAAGCTTTGACATCGCGTCATTGACAGCAAGGGTTTGGCGGCTCGAGAGAAAAACTTGAATCACGCCCAGCAGCAGGATAAGGCCCAAGGCCATGCCAATCATCAACTCAACCAGGCTGAGGCCGGACTGCCTGTTCTTGGCTGTATATTTTAGTGGGTTTCTCATCGTTCAACCTGCACAGTGCCGGACATGTTTTCTGGGGTTGCGCCGCTGGTGTTCGTGGATTTGCTTTGCCAGTTCGCGGTAATGGTAAATACGTTGCCATTCGCGCCAATGTCTAAAGGCGCAACACCTGCCGCTGCTGGTCCCAGAAAGTCGCGACTGGTGTAGCGCGCGTCTGCGGCTGTGGCATTAGCTCCATAGGCAGCGGTTGCACCGTAGCTGCACTGGGCTTCCCAGCGATCAAATGTGGCCATCTGTGCGGCCGAACAGTTGCTGGCGTTTACTTTCGCGCCACTCAGTGGGTCAAAATAGTCGCTGCATCGCTGCGGGGGTAAGCTTGCACAGTCGACCGCTGCGGTGTAGTCGGCAACATCGGCATCGGGGTTTGCGCGCATGCGTTCAGCCAACTCCTGCACCACCCAGGTGGCTTGAGTGCGAAAGCCACTGTCGCTTGAACTCTGCAATGCACTGAGCTGCAGAGCGGCAAAGCCCAGCAGGCCGACAGTGAATACCAGGAGCGTAACCAGGGCTTCAATCAGCGATGTGCCGTTCTGAAAGCGCCGCATCTCAGCAGTCATCATCACGATTTACCTTTTTGTAGGAGGCCTTGCCGATTGCGCCAATATAGATGCAGCGTGCTTTTGTACCCGTGGCCTCGAGTTTCGGAGAGGTTATTTTGAATGCCTGTGCACTCACCCCAGAAAGCAGTGTGCCGTCACGGCGAAACGTCAAGCGATTGGCCGACTGCAGATAAGGCGCGGTAATCTGTACGCCGCTGCTGGCCGACTGGAAGTTGCGGATGACGTTGTCACTGGTGCAGTTGGCCATGTCGGTTGGACCTACACACCAACCGTTGCTCCAGCCGGATGAGCTGTTCGTCGCGGGTATGACGGAGACATTGGCGTTAAGTTTGGTTGCCTCGGTACGAGCGAATGCCAAGGCATTCAGTAATTCACTGGATTGGCTGCTCACGCTCTGGGAGACAATGAATGTACTCATGTTGGGCGCCGCAACAGCGACTACGATTGCAAGCACTACAATCGTGACCAAAAGTTCTATGAGGGTGAAACCGCGTTCGCGTTGCATGAGTATCCCCTTTGCCGAGCCTGCAACTTAATCAGTCGCAATCATAGCTACAATCAGCAGTTTACTGACTGGCTGTTGCAAAGGGATGAGTGGTTTCGCACAGAATTATTTTGTCGGCTGCGTCACTTTTTTGATTTTTACTTTGCCGAGTCGGCTAACGATAACGTGGCGTCTTTGCTCGTTTGTTTTCACACCGAGACGAAATGTGCCGTTGCTGATTGATGTGATTCCTCGACCGTTGAAATGCAGCGATTTACCTGCGCCGACTCCGCGCCAATTCAGATCAATCTGATCTGGGATCTCAAGCACCTTCATCAGCCTGTCCTTAGGGTCTAGTTTACGATTGCCATCAAGGTCTTCGAATACGCTTATTTGTTTTGCCCAAACCTTGGTGCAATTTTGTGACTCATCGAGCGGGCACATTGTTATCCGTTTGCCCCTGGCCAATGCCTGGTGGCGGGTGAAGCGTATAAAATTGACTAGCTCGGCACTGAACGAGGACAGGGCGTTGGCCTGCTGTATACGTTGTAGCCCGGGAAGGCTGATACTCAGAATAATTGCTAAAACGACGAGTGTTATGAGCAGTTCAAGCAAGCTTAGTCCTTGCTGTTGTTTAATATGCATATTGCAATTTCCCTTCCTTGGAATCTTGCGGTAGATGCTTCTGGGAGTCTGATGTGGTCGCTGTAATCGTTGGTGGTGGTGTTATCGGTCTTTTGTCTGCGCTGAATCTGGCAAAACACTGCGATGTGGTTTTGCTTGATTCGACAGCCGTTGGTACAGAGGCGTCCTGGGCGGGTGGTGGCATCGTCTCGCCGCTTTACCCGTGGCGATACAGCGATGCGGTAACAGCCTTGGCGCAGTGGTCGCAGGACTTTTACCCAGGCTTGGGGGCGCAACTGCTTGAGACCACGGGCATTGATCCTGAGGTGCATTCAACAGGTTTGTATTGGTTGGATCTGGATGATGAAGCTGAGGCATTGGCTTGGGCCTGCGCTGCGCAAAAAAATCTCAGGTCCGTGGATATCACTGATGTCCAGGCACAAGTACCGGCTTTAGGGATGGGCTATCAGCGGGCGATTCATATGCCGGGTGTGGCCAATGTGCGCAATCCCAGGTTGGTCAAGGCGTTGCGTGCCGCCTTGTTGCAACTGCCCAATGTCAGCATCAAGGAACACAGTCCGGTCAGCGGCTTTATCCGGGATGGCCAGCGAGTGGTTGGCGTGCAAACGGTTTCGGGCGCGGTCATGGCCGATCAGGTTGTGTTGGCAGCAGGTGCGTGGAGTGCCGAGCTGCTCCGGCCAATTGGTATTGAGCTTCCGGTGGAGCCGGTCAAAGGGCAGATGATCCTGTACAAATGCGCTGATGACTTTTTACCGAGCATGGTGTTGGCCAAGGGACGCTATGCGATCCCGCGCCGTGATGGGCATATCCTGATCGGCAGCACACTGGAGTATGAAGGCTTTGATAAAACGCCTACCGACGTCGCGCTGCAAAGCCTGAAAGCCTCGGCCGAGGAGCTTTTGCCTGCGTTGGCTGATGCGCAAGTGGTTGGCCACTGGGCCGGTTTGCGCCCGAGTTCGCCCGAAGGTATTCCGTTTATTGGCCCGCTGCCTGGATTTGACGGGCTGTGGCTCAATTGTGGCCATTACCGCAACGGTCTGGTCCTGGCGCCTGCATCCTGCCAGTTGCTTGCTGATTTGATGCAAGGTCGCGCACCTATCATCGACCCGGCGCCTTATGCGCCAGAAGGCAGGCTTTGACTCGCGTGGTCGAGCAGGATGCGTCCCCACGTAGCTTGTTCGCCAGATAGCGCCAAACAAACAATCTGCGTGGCAAATGGCGGACAGAAAAGCGTTGTCCGCCCTACAGGATGAAATCGTCGCTTGGGGTTGGAGGGCGTGAAGCTTGTTCGGCAGTCATCGACAAATAACCAAGCTGCGCGTGGCAAATGGCGGACAGAAAAGCGTTGGCCGCCCTACAGGATGAAGTCGCCGCTTGGGGTGTGAGGGCGTGAAGCTTGTCCACCGGGCGTGGTCAGTCAATTCCGAGTTTCTTCAGCCTGTAGCGCATCGAGCGAAAGCTCAAGCCGAGGCGTTGTGCCGCCGCCGTGCGATTCCAGCGGGTTTCCTCCAGTGCCTGGACGATAAGCTTGCGCTCGATATCTTCCAGGTAGTCTTCCAGATTATCGATTTGCGCCAGGCTGGTTTCACCTTGCTCGGACGATGAACTCGTGTCTGCAAGGCGCAGGTCGCTCGCAGTGATCTGGTCGTTTTCGCAGAGGGTGTAGGCGCGTTCGAGCATGTTTTCCAGCTCGCGAACGTTGCCGGGAAAACGGTAGCTCTTGAGCTTTTCCAGCGCGTCTGGCTGTAGCGTTGCAGCGTTGGCGCCATCACCATTGGACAGGCGCTTGAGCATGATTCCTGCGAGTTCGGCGATATCTTCGCGGCGCTCACGCAGGGCAGGGACCCTGAGTTCGATCACGTTTAGCCGGTAGAACAAGTCTTGGCGAAAACGCTCGGCGGCAACTTCGGCAGCAAGATCCTTGTGGGTCGCGCAAAGTATGCGCACATCAACCACCACTTCATGCTGGCCACCGACAGTGCGCACGGCTTTTTCCTGGATCGCTCGTAGCAGCTTGACCTGCATGGCCAGTGGCAAGTCGGCCACCTCGTCGAGAAACAGGGTGCCGCCATTAGCCGCCTGGAACAGCCCTTGTTTATCTTCCACTGCGCCAGTAAAGCTGCCCTTTTTGTGGCCGAAAAACTCACTTTCCATCAGCTCGGACGGGATTGCGCCACAGTTGACCGGGACAAAAGGCTGTTCCGCGCGCGGACCTTGTTCGTGGATCAATCGCGCCACGAGCTCTTTACCACTGCCTGACTCGCCGCTGATGTAGACCGGCGCCTGACTTCGCGCAAGCTTGTGGATCTGTTTGCGCAGCGTGCGCATTGGTGGGGAATCACCGAGCAGACGACTGTCTACAGGCACTTCCTTGCCGTCAGCAGCCTGAATGCGCAGGGCAGTGGTGACCAGTTCGCGCAGACGCCCCAGGTCGACCGGCTTGGTGAGAAAGTTGAAGGCGCCTGATTTCAGTGCATTAATGGCAGTATCGAGGCTGCCGTAGGCGGTAATCATGGCGACGGGCATTTGCGGGTGACGCTGGGCGATGTATTGCACCAGATCCATGCCGGTCCCGTCAGGCAGGCGCATGTCGGTCAGGCATAGGTCGAAGGGCTCTTTGGCCAGCCATTCGCGTGCTTCTTTGACATTGCGTGCACAGCGTGTGTCGAGTTTCATCCGGCCTAGGGTTATTTCTAGAAGCTCGCGGATATCGGGCTCATCGTCGACGATCAGGGCTCTCTGGCGGGTCATTGTAAGCTCAGTTTGCTGGCGTGGGCGAAGGTGATGCGAAAGCAACTACCGCCCTCTTCGCGGGGTTTATAGTCAATGTGGGCCTGATTGCTCTCGCATAGTTCACGAGAAATATACAGGCCCAGGCCGGTGCCTTTGGCTTCAGTGGTGAAGAAGGGCTCAAAGATATTTTGGCTCTGTTCTGGTGAGACGCCCGGACCATCATCGAAGATCTCCAGCACGGGCAAATCGCGCTCAGGCTCGCGGAACAGCTGTAACCAGACCTGGCCTCGCGGGTTTTTTTGCGAGCTGTAGCGCAAGCCGTTTTCGACCAGGTTGGTCAGCACTTGAGTGAGCTGGTTGGGATCCATGCGGGTCTGGATCGTGCCCACTTGCGTGTCCAGGTGCAGGGTTTGGTTGGCGGGCATATTGCTGCGGAATTCGCTGGCAAAACGGTGCAGCCAGTACTTTAGGTCGAGAAGCTGTGGTTCGGCCTGGCGCCGACGTGAAAGTTGCAGAACGTTCTCGATCACCAGGTTCATGCGTCTTGTGTGATCGTGAATGATTTGTGCCAGGCGCTGGTCCGGCTGGCTGAGCTCTTCAGACTCTTGGAGCAATTGCGCGGCATGGCTGATTGCACCGAGCGGGTTGCGAATTTCATGGGCAATGCCGGCTGTCAGGCGGCCAAGCGATGCGAGCTTGAGCTGCTGGGCCTGCTGGGCGATCTGCGAGACGTCGTCCAGGAACACCAGAATATGACGTTGCTGGCCGCGCTGCAGGGCAATAAAGCTGGGTTGCACTATGGGGCCGTCCGCAACCGCTTGCAGGCTGGCCGGGCGCATGGCCGGGTTTTGTCGCCATTGCTGCAGGCGTTTCACCAACTCGGGTGTATGCGGGTCAAGTATCTTTCCGACCAGGGCGTCAGCTCCGACCAGGGTAAAGGCGCCCTGGTTGGCCAGCAGGACACGGTGCATGTTGTCCAGTACCAGAATGCCGGTACGCATGCGCTCAATAATCAGGGCGTTGAGGGTTTCCAGGCTGGCAACGTCCGCGGCACGCTCGCTGGCCAGTTGTTCGCTGTCATGCAGGCGCCGGGTAATGCCCTGGACAAACAGCGCCGCCGCGAAACAAAGGGCGCCAAGGGCACCAGCCTGGATATATTGGCTGGCAGCGGCGGGGCGACTGAGGCTCAGGTAGAAGGTCAGGTAGATCAAGCCAACGGCGGCGGTGGCGGCAATAAAGATGCCGATGCGCCCGCGCAGCAGGATGTTGGAGATGGCGACCGCGACGATCAGCAGGTTGCCTATGCCACTGGGCGTGCCGCCCGCTGCATAAAACAGGCAAGACAACAGGATAACGTCGACCATCGCCAGGCTGACAACCTGCATCGAGCGCTTTGGTTGCTGGACTGCAAGCGTGACCAGCACGTTGAATATCAGGTAGAACCAACTGATGCTGCGAAACAGTGTTGCATGGCTCATTTCCAGCAACTGGACGTCCATTTCGCTTGATATCAGTAGCACAAGCAGCAGGCCTATGATCAGCCTGTATAGGTGATACAGCTTGAGAATCCGTATGCCCTGGGTGCCTCCCAAGGCCAGAATGTCAGTGGTCACCTTGCTGAGGGCCTTGCTTCAGGTGCTCTGTACTGCAAAACCATTGCGGTCCATTTTGCTTTGCATGCTCGCGGGGCAGGTGCACGCCGCAATTAGCGCAGCGCACCATGGGTTCTGGCTTAGCAGGCGCTACTGGCTTGGTAGCGCTGCGGGCTCCAATATAGCGTCGCCACAGCCAGTAAAGGGTTGCGGCGATTGCCAGCACAAGTAACAGACGAAATAGGCCCATAACAGACTCTTCTTGATTGATAGCGGCAGTTTAACCAAGCACGCGTGCGCGGCACAGTCGTTATGTCACGCAACGAGCATCTGCTTTGGCGATTGTCATGGTTTTTGCCGGTTGTGAGTGACGCCTGGCTGCATCCGCACGCGCATGGCTTTTGCCGGCAATAAAAAAGGAGGCCAGTGATGGCCCCCTTTTCGGTCACGCAAGAGTGCAGGCTATATTCAGTCGAACAGGCCGAATGTCATGTAGCTGAACCATGAGCGGTCTTTGCCTTCGGCTTCATCGAGCTGCTGGTCAACATCCTTGAGTTCATCCGGAATCTCGTCTTCGGCTTCTTCGTACTGGCGGATGACATCTTGGCTGGCGCGTGTCTCGCCTGGCGGCAGTGGCGCGTCGTTTTCGATCAGGCCCAGGGTGACTTTACTCAGCCAGGTCCGGTCATCGTCATCCTGGCGCAGCGGTACAAATTCGCCGTCTTCGAGGCTGGCGTTGTCCGGATAGTTGAGCTTGAGGGTTTCCAGGCTGCTTTGTGCCAGGTCATTGAGCGTCAGGTGCTGGTAGGACTCGACCATCACCGCTAGGCCGTCACCGACAGAAGGGGTTTCCTGGAAGTTTTCCACCACATAGCGGCCACGGTTGGCGGCTGCGACGTAAGCCTGGCGGCTCATGTAATAGTGGGCTACGTGAATTTCGTAGGCCGCCAGCAGGTTGCGCAGGTAAATCATGCGTTGCTTGGCATCCGGCGAATAACGGCTGTTCGGGTAGCGGCTGGTCAGCTGGGCGAACTCGTTATAAGAGTCGCGTGCGGCACCCGGATCCCGCTTGGTCATGTCGAGCGGGAGAAAGCGTGCAAGCAGGCCACGATCCCGGTCAAAGGATGCCAAGCCTTTCATATAGTAGGCATAGTCAACGTTGGCGTGCTGCGGGTGCAGACGGATAAAGCGCTCGGCGGCAGAGCGCGCGGCTTCTGGCTCGGCGTTCTTGTAGTAGGCGTAGATCAGCTCCAGCTGTGCCTGTTCGGCGTAGCGGCCGAAAGGGTAGCGTGACTCGAGCGTCTTGAGCTTGGTCACCGCGCTGGTGTAGCTATTATTGTCGAGATCCGTTTGGGCCTGCTGGTACAGCTCAGACTCGCTGAGGTTGTCATCCACGGTTTCCTTGGATGAGCAGGCGGCAGTAACGGCGAGAATGGCGATCAGCAGCAGGTGTTTCACTTGCATGGCGGCTTGCGTCCCTGTGACGGCGGCTGTCTTGAACAAAGCCGTCCTGTTATGATGGGCGCCCCTGGCACTCCCGGGGCAAAGACGCCGTATTTAACCACAAGCGCGTAGCTGAAACCAAAGGCTATGCCCCCGCCGTTGCAGAGCATGTCATCTATAAATAAGCAGTCCATACAATTAAGTGCCGAAGTACCGAGTGATTTAGGCGGTCAAAGGCTAGACCAAATCGCCGCGCAGCTCTTTGCGGAGCACTCGCGTTCGCGCCTGACTGCGTGGATAAAAGAGGGCTTGCTGACGGTTGATGGCAAGGTCATTCGTCCGCGCGATATCGTTCACGGCGGCGCCCAGCTTGAGCTAAATGCCGAGCAAGAGGCCCAGGGTGAGTGGATTGCGCAGGACATCGCCCTGGATATCGTTTACGAAGACGATGATATTTTGGTGATCAACAAACCAGCAGGTTTGGTAGTGCATCCGGCTGCGGGGCATTCCGATGGCACCTTGCTGAATGCTTTGTTGCACCATGTTCCAGACATCGTCAATGTGCCGCGCGCCGGGATTGTTCACCGTTTGGATAAAGACACCACCGGCTTGATGGTGGTTGCAAAAAATATTCAGGCGCAGACGCAATTGGTTGATCAGTTGCAAAAACGTACCGTTAGTCGCATTTATGAGTGCGTGGTGATTGGTGTTATCACTGCTGGCGGCAAAATTGATGCGCCTATTGGTCGCAGCTCATCGCAGCGCCAGCGTATGACGGTGACAGACGGTGGTAAGCAGGCAATCAGCCATTACCGCGTGCTTGAGCGTTTCCGCTCTCATACCCATGCCCGGGTCAAGCTGGAAACAGGGCGTACTCACCAGATTCGTGTGCATATGAGCCATGTCGGCTTCCCGCTGATCGGTGATCCGGTCTATGCCGGGCGCTTCCGTATTCCGCCAGCGGCGAGCCCAACGCTGGTGCAAAGCCTGAAGGAATTTCCGCGCCAGGCCCTGCATGCACGGTTCCTAGAGTTGGATCATCCGGTGACGGGTAAGCGCATGAAGTGGGAATCAGCGCTGCCAGACGACCTGGTTTGGTTGCTGACCTTGCTGCGTCAAGACCGCGAGGCGTTCGTCGGGTGAAACGCGTTGCTCATGATTGGTTGATTCCTGACTGGCCGGCCCCGGTGCGAGTCAATGCTTGCGTCACAACCCGCAGCGGAGGCATCAGCCCTGAACCCTTTGCCAGCCTTAACCTGGGCCTGCATGTTGATGACGACCCGGTTGCCGTGGCTAAAAATCGCCAGCGCCTGATCAGCCAGGTGGGTTGTCAGCCCGCGTGGCTGAACCAGGTGCACGGTATCGTGGTCGCCGAGGCGGATACCCGTCGAGTGATCGAGGCAGATGCCAGCTGGACACAAGCGCCGGGCGTAGCCTGTGCAGTGATGACTGCCGATTGTCTGCCGGTGTTGTTTTGCGACCGGGCCGGCAGCCGTGTCGCAGCGGCCCATGCCGGTTGGCGCGGGCTGGCCAATGGCGTGCTGGGGGCGACCCTGGATGTGCTCGGCTTCGAGCCTACGGAAACCCTGGTCTGGCTCGGTCCGGCCATCGGGCCTGACGCCTTTGAAGTTGGCCCGGAAGTGCGTGAGGTGTTCGTCAGCCAGCACCCGCAAGCCGCCGAGGCCTTTGTGCCAAGTCGCAATGCCGGACGCTTTATGGCGGATATCTACCAGCTGGCGCGAATTCGCCTGGCCGCGCGGGGTGTGACCGCGGTCTATGGCGGCGGTTTTTGCACATTCAGCGATCCGCGCTTCTATTCCTACCGCCAGGCATCGCGCACTGGGCGCTTTGCTTCTTTAGTCTGGCTGACTGACTAAAAGCATTTATCGGGCAGACTTGAAAAACGGTCTTGACAGCCTCATCTATTATCCATCTCGGCAGGCTTCCTTGATTAAAAACTAATCAAGTGCTCACTAGCGCGATTTCTATAGCGCGGCCTGCTTTTTAAAGGAAGGATGACGCCATGCGAATAGACCGTTTAACCAGTAAGTTACAACTCGCGCTGTCCGATGCCCAATCTTTGGCCGTCGGCCTTGACCATGCCTCAATCGAGCCGCTGCACCTGATGCAAGCGCTGCTGGATCAGCAGGGTGGCTCGATCAAGCCGCTGTTGATGCAGGTTGGCTTTGATGTCAACAGCTTGCGCCAGGCGCTGAGCAAAGAGCTTGATCATCTCGGTAAAATTCAAAACCCAACCGGCGATGTGAACATGTCGCAGGACTTGGCACGTCTGCTCAACCAGGCTGACCGCCTGTCGCAGCAGAAAGGCGACCAGTTCATCTCCAGTGAACTGGTGTTATTGGCTGCATTGGACGACAACACCAAGCTTGGCAAGCTATTGCTGGGTCAGGGTGTGAGCCGAAAGGCGCTGGAAAACGCCGTCAATAACCTGCGCGGCGGCGATGCAGTCAACGACCCCAATATCGAGGAATCGCGCCAGGCATTGGATAAATACACGGTCGACCTGACCAAGCGTGCCGAAGAAGGCAAGCTTGACCCGGTTATCGGACGCGACGATGAAATTCGCCGAACCATCCAGGTGCTGCAGCGCCGGACGAAAAACAACCCGGTACTCATTGGTGAGCCTGGCGTGGGTAAAACCGCCATTGCCGAAGGTTTGGCGCAGCGCATTATTAATGGCGAAGTGCCGGATGGCCTGAAGGACAAGCGTCTGTTGGCGCTGGATATGGGCGCACTGATTGCTGGTGCCAAGTTCCGTGGTGAGTTCGAGGAGCGCCTCAAGGCGGTGCTTAACGAACTGTCCAAGCAGGAAGGCCGGGTGATCCTGTTTATCGACGAGTTGCACACCATGGTTGGCGCCGGTAAAGCCGAAGGTGCAATGGACGCGGGCAACATGCTCAAGCCGTCCCTGGCCCGTGGCGAGTTGCATTGTGTCGGTGCGACCACGCTCGACGAATATCGCCAGTACATCGAGAAGGATGCCGCCCTTGAACGGCGCTTCCAGAAAGTGCTGGTCGATGAGCCGAGCGAGGAAGATACCATTGCGATCTTGCGCGGTTTGAAAGAGCGCTATGAGGTGCATCACCGTGTAGCCATTACCGATAGCGCGATTATCGCGGCGGCCAAACTCAGCCATCGCTACATTACCGACCGGCAGTTGCCCGACAAGGCCATTGACCTGATCGACGAGGCGGCGAGCCGTATTCGTATGGAGATCGACTCCAAGCCAGAGGTGCTTGATCGCCTTGAGCGGCGCTTGATTCAGCTTAAGGTTGAGCGCGAAGCCCTGAAGAAAGAGGACGACGAGGCAACCCTCAAGCGTTTGGAAAAACTCAAGGACGACATTGCGCGCCTGGAGCGTGAGTACGCGGACCTGGAAGATATCTGGAAGTCGGAAAAAGCCGAGGTCCAGGGCTCTGCGCAGATTCAGCAGAAAATTGAACAGGCACGCCAAGAGCTGGAAACTGCCCGCCGCAAGAGTGATCTTGAGGCCATGGCCAAGCTGCAATACAGCGTGATTCCTGATCTTGAGCGCAGCCTGCAAATGGTCGATCAGCACGGCAAGACTGAGAACCAATTGCTGCGCAGCAAGGTAACCGAGGAGGAAATCGCTGAAGTAGTGTCCAAGTGGACCGGCATTCCTGTGTCGAAAATGCTCGAAGGCGAGCGCGACAAGCTGCTTAAAATGGAAGATCTGCTGCATCAGCGGGTTATCGGCCAGAACGAAGGGGTGGTCGCCGTCGCCAATGCGGTGCGCCGTTCGCGTGCTGGTTTGTCCGACCCGAACCGGCCAAGTGGCTCGTTCCTGTTCCTCGGCCCGACCGGTGTGGGCAAGACCGAATTATGCAAGGCGCTCGCCGAGTTCTTGTTCGATACCGAAGAAGCCTTGGTGCGCATTGATATGTCCGAGTTCATGGAGAAGCACTCGGTTGCTCGGCTGATTGGTGCGCCGCCAGGTTATGTGGGTTACGAGGAAGGCGGCTACTTGACCGAGGCCGTACGTCGCAAGCCGTACTCGGTGATCCTGCTCGACGAAGTTGAGAAGGCGCACCCGGATGTCTTCAACGTGCTGCTGCAGGTGCTTGAGGATGGGCGCCTGACCGATAGCCATGGCCGTACCGTTGACTTCAAGAATACGGTCGTGGTGATGACCTCGAACCTGGGTTCCGCACAGATTCAGGAGCTGGTGGGAGATCGCGAGGCGCAACACGCTGCGGTGATGGACGCCGTTACGACCCATTTCCGTCCGGAGTTCATCAACCGTATTGATGAGGTTGTAGTGTTTGAACCTCTGGCGCGTGAGAAAATCGGGGGTATCGCCAAGATCCAACTGGGCCGCCTGCATCAGCGTTTGGCTGAACGTGAGTTGAGCCTTGAGTTGAGTGACGAGGCGATGGATAAGCTCATCGCCGTGGGCTACGACCCGGTTTATGGCGCGCGGCCGCTCAAGCGTGCGGTGCAGCGTTGGGTCGAGAACCCATTGGCGCAGCTGATTCTGTCGGGCAAGTTTGCACCGGGAAGCACAGTTACCGGTACTGTTGTCGACGACCAGATCAGCTTCAGCTAAGCCTGAGTCATGACCTTGAAGCCCTGCATTATTGCAGGGCTTTTTTATTGGCCTGGGGATTTTGGTTGACAAGCTTCGCGTTGTCACACCCTGCGCGTGTGATGTAGGGCGGACAGCGCTAGATGAGGCAGGGCGTGTCTTACAGGTGTTTGAGCAGGGTTTCGAGCAATACTACCTGGTCATCGGCGATATCGATGATATGAAAGCCGGCCCAGCAATGCTGGCCATCCGCACCGGGGCGGCTCCACAGGCAATCCGCACCCAGCTGTACCTCTCCAATCCCCTCAATCAATTGCTCGCTGACAATCCGGCACTCAATAAGCGCATCGACCGCCAGCGGGGTATCGCTAAACAGCATGAATCCTTCGTTGGAAAGGTCTACAACTCGGCCCAAGCGTTGTCCTGAATGTAAGTCGAAGACTTCCAGCTGCAATTCGGTGCTTAGCCGATTGTGCTGACGACGATCCTCCATGTGAGCTCCTTAGGTTGTTTCGGCTGCGCGGCCGGTAAAGCGCTGCAGCACACGATAAATTGAAGACAGCGCCCGGTCGACCAGTGGTACGTTGCGCTCTGCTGGAACGACCCGGGCGAGTCCTTGCTCCATTTCTGTGGCGAGGGTCGCTAAAGGTTTGATCGCAACGCGCTGGCCGCTGTGATCGACAAACATGTAGTTACGGGTTGTCGGGCTAAACCACGAAAGCTTGAGGCGCTGGGTCTGTCCATTGCTGAAAAATTCAAACCAGGTGTCGAAATCGATCTGGCTGAGCTCCTTGGCGATGGCTTGAGCCCGAGATGACAGCCCGGAAACCGATGGTGCCTGGCTGGCCAGCGCTGCATCCTCTCCCAGCATGGCGCCGAGCTGGCTTTCCAGTAGTTGCGGGCTGAGCTTGGCAGCGACCTGGGGTTGGTTGGCCTGCACGGCATGCTGGCAGGTTACCAGGTCCTGGAGCAGGCGACGGATACCGTCCTCGTGATAGCCACCGAGCAGTCGCAGGCCCTTGCTCAAGTCTTCAAGCAGGCTCACTCGTATGCTTTGCAAGCGGCTCGCCCCGGCCTCATCAAGCACTGTGCCGCTCCAGGCAAGCTGTTCGGCAATCTCGCAGGAGCGCAGCCATTCTGTGCTTGTATCACCGTGGCGCAGTAGCACGAAGACCAATACATCGGCCCAGGTCAGTTCAAGGAAGTTGCGAATGATCGCGGGAGGCTGGCGATTGCTCAAAGACGCATTGATGACTTCGATGGCTTGCTGGCGAGCGCCGAGAAGTTTGTCGCGGCCCTTGGCGGCCTCTACTGCGCGCCGCTCACGCAAGTCCACCTTATGCTTGAGGGTTGCGACGAACTCATTGAATTCCTCGAGTAAATTATCAAACAGCTGCAGGTCACCGCTGAAACCATGGATTACACGCTCGACTACCCAATGCATTTTGGCCAGCAGGCCGCGTTCATCACCTTCGCCGCCATAGAGCACGCCGGCCTGCGCCATGCTGTTGAGCAGCTTGCGCGCCGGGTGGTGATGCTGGGTGAACAGGGCTTTATCAAGCAGCGCGACTTTGAGGTAAGGCGTATGCAGGTGGGACAGCGCGGTTTTGCAGTTGTCGGGCAGGTTGTCGTCATCAAGGATGAAGTCAAACAACATGCCGACCAGGTCGATAATATCGGCTTCTTGATCCGAGACTTTCTGCTGTCCCGGCAGTTCGCTATGTTCTTCGAGTTGGCTTTGCAAGTCAGCTTTCAGGCCATCGACCTGTTGCGGCTGATGCAGGCGCTGGGCAAAGTCATCCGCTGATTGACGTTGCATCCTGTTCAAGGCGTCAATCAGCTCGTTAGCACTGTAGGTGCGGGTGGCCTCGGCCGGGGCAAAACTGCTGATACTGCGTGTACTGCCTTGCAGTGGCGTATTCGGAGCGCGCCGCCGATGCTCGTTGAGCAGTGAGGCCAGGCTGTTAAGTAGCGCCGTGGGATCGCTGGGCAGCGGGGCATCCGCTGCGGGAAGTGGCGCGTAGCCGTGTTCGACGCTCGACATCCTCCAGCCCGTGCCTGGCTGCGCTGCGCCTGCAGGCTGTTCGGACGAGCCCTGTTCATGCGTCGCTTTGCTGGCAGGATTGCTGTTGCGCGGCGCCGTGTATTTCAGGTTTGGCAGGATCCCGCCCTCGATCAGGCGCTGGTTGAGTCCGTCATAAAGGCTGTCGAGGCTGCTCATGACATGCTGGTCGAACAAGGTGTAGAGAATGACCTTGATGCGCAGTGGAAAAGGGCAGGGTTCAAGGGCTTCACGAAATGCCATGGCGATCATCTGTGGCCCAAACGGATTATTGTCCTCCACCAGCTTTACACCGTTGTTAAGCAGTGCAAGTCGCTGTTCCAGGGCAAATAACGGTTGGGCGCAGCGCGCCTTTACCCGGCTCACCATATTGGTTACTTGCAGGCTTTCTTCATACTCCTCGTTCTGGATCAGGCTAAGAGCATCAGCCTTGATCTCGCTGACCGCATCGGCGGGCTTGAGCTTGCCTTCAAGAAATTCAGAAAAGTTATGCGCTATTTTCTGGTGGTACATGCGCTCAATTTGTGGCCGCTGCTTGCGGATCTCGCGCATGTTGTCAAAAAAAAGCGTCTGTACCTGGTTGTTTTCAGCCTTTTCGGCGCACTCGAACAGGGTATCGTCGATCTGGCCGAATACACCGGTCAGGTGCTCCGCCAGCCGGTTCATCACTAATTGCCTGCAATGCTGTACCAGCCCACCATAGCGCGGTTGAATGCCGCGGCTGGCGAGTGTGCGTCCAGATATTGGGTGAACGTTCGGTGGGCCTGGTTTGCTCATGTACTTTCCTAGCAAAAGTGCTTCTAGCCTTTGCATCCTGCGCTGGCTTTATTAGTAGAAGATATAGCAGGCGTTGGGCGCCGTGCAAAGCATTGTCATAAGAGCAAAAAAGGGGGTTGACAGTACGGCCGTAAAACGTGAAATGGCGCGCCTCAGATACGGGAAAGGACTTAAGTCCAGACGCATATCTGAGGCTTGAAGGTATGTAGTTCCGCGATAGCTCAGTCGGTAGAGCAAATGACTGTTAATCATTGGGTCCCAGGTTCGAGTCCTGGTCGCGGAGCCAAACTTTCAATATCGGGGTATAGCGCAGTCCGGTAGCGCGCCTGCTTTGGGAGCAGGATGTCGGGAGTTCGAATCCCCCTACCCCGACCATTTTTGGGTCGTTAGCTCAGTTGGTAGAGCAGTTGGCTTTTAACCAATTGGTCGTAGGTTCGAATCCCACACGACCCACCATTTTCGCTCTTGCTGTTGATAAGAGTTGAATCTTAGGAACAGAGTCATTCACTCTGTTCCAATTAAAAAAGCGCCGATAAGGCGCTTTTTTAATGCCTGCAATTTGCTGCCGAGCCTCTGTCACATCCAAGGTACTGATATGTACCTTGTAGGGCGGACAGTGCCTTTCTGTCCGCCACTTGTGCCTATGGTTGTTGGTTCTGTGTGTCGATTAGTGCAGCTTGAGCCTTGGTTCTGTGCTGCGGCCTATGCGGTCGCTGAGCATCAAGAGCGCGGTGCGAAAGAAGCCGTACAGCGCCATTTGGTGCATGCGATAGAGCGATACATAAAACATCCGTGCCAGCCAGCCTTCGAGCATCACGCTGCCGGTCAGGTTGCCCATCAAGTTGCCCACTGCCGAAAAGCTCGACAAGGAAATCAGAGAGCCGTAATCGCGGTACTGGTATTGCGGCAACTCTTTATCCAGGCCCAGTACGCGGATCTTAAGGGTTTTCGCCAGCAGCGATGCCTGTTGGTGGGCGGCTTGAGCGCGTGGTGGCACGTTGCGCCCTTCGGTGCCGGGCTGCGGGCAGGCGGCGCAGTCACCAAAAGCGAAGATGTCGTCATCCTCGGTGGTTTGCAGGGTCGGGCGTACCACCAGTTGGTTGATGCGATTGGTCTCCAGGCCAGCGATTTCCTTGAGGAACTTGGGTGCGCGAATGCCGGCTGCCCAGATTTTCAGGCTGGCAGTGATGGTTTCTCCGTTTTCGGTAACCAATGCATCGGCCGTCACTTCGCTGACCGCTGAATTGGTCAGCACCTTGACCCCGAGTTTTTCCAGGGTTTTATGCACTGGCTGGCTGATACGCTCAGGCAGCGCGGGAAGGACGCGCGGTCCCGCCTCAATCAAGGTGATGCGCATGTTTTCCGGCAGTATGCGGTTAAGGCCGTAGGCTGCAAGTTCGTGCGCGGCATGGTGGAGTTCGGCTGCCAGTTCAACACCTGTGGCGCCGGCGCCGACAATCGCCACGCTGATCTGCTCGATGTTTTCGCTTTGGCTGGCATGTGCGCGCAGGTAGTGATTCAGCAGTTGGTTGTGAAAGCGCTCTGCCTGCTCACGGGTGTCAAGAAACAAACAGTGTTGCGCAGCGCCCGGTGTGCCGAAGTCATTGGTGGTGCTACCCACTGCGATAACCAGGCTGTCGTAGTGCAGTTCGCGCTGGGGAACCAAAACCTGCCCGTGCTCATCCAGCGTGGCGTCCAGGCGGATTGTCTTGTTGTTGCGATCCAGCCCGGACATGCGCCCGAGTTGAAACTCAAAATGATTCCATTTTGCCTGGGCGACATAGTTCAGCTCGTCGCCTGATGAGTTGAGTGAACCTGCCGCCACTTCGTGCAGCAATGGTTTCCAGATGTGGGTGAGATTGGCGTCGACCAGAATTACTTTGGCTCTACCGCGCTTGCCCAGGGATTTACCCAGGCGGGTAGCAAGCTCCAAGCCGCCGGCGCCACCGCCGACGATCACGATTTGATGGCTCATTTAATAGACTCGCAAGGCTTTGAAAAGAAGAGTTAACACGGGGTAGGGCGAGCGCTAGGCAGCTCATAGCACCAAACTCCCAAGAAATCGGCTGAGGAACCCGAGGGCGATGACTATACACAGCACCACCAATAGCAGGCGCCAGACCTTAAAAGGACGGCGTTCGACTTGGTGTTGTGGGGCGCTCAGATACTGGTCAACACGTTGTTGGTCGACAGGCTTAAGGCGGCTGGTCATGGAAACCTCGATGGTCGAGTGCATCATGGGCCTGATTATAGAAAAATTCCCAATTGCTTACAGGCTCTTGTGCGTTCAAGCCTAGCGCAATTAACCGGACAGGGCGTAATTGATGTTCAGCTGCTGCCCTGTAACAAGCTGGTGCAGGATTGCCTCTTAGTCCGTATCTGCCAGGGGTTCTACCGTCAAGCTGTCGCCGCAACGAATGATGCCACTTTGCAGCACTCTGGCGGTAATGCCGCCGTGGCCCCTCATCGCCTGGAATGTGCCTAACCCAAGCCGTTCTTCCAGGCGTGCGCAGGGTTGGCACCAACCTGTGGTTTCGAACACCGCTTGCCCGATTCTGAAGCGTCGCCCCTTGAGGCTGAATAGGTTGATACCGCTGATTGCGATATTGCGGCGCAGGTCTTCGGGGCGAATCGGATTGTCTGCGTGGCGATTCAATAATGCGCTTACGACCGCAAGGTGTTCCCACTGGATAAAGGTGACTTGGCGAGCATTGCGTGGGCCAGGGCGGCTGTGGTCGCCGGTCAGGCCTTCATCGCGTCGCGCTTCCACGGCATCGAGCATGATCATTGGCGCGCGCGATGCGGGGCGTACACCAGTCCAGCGTACCTGACCCTGTTGCGGAACTGCTGCGAGTAATGCTTTGAGCGGGCTCATTGAATGGTCCGAGTTTGATTTGTTAATGGTGGACAAGTTTCACGTTGTCGCACCCTGCGAAGGGCGATTCATTGGGGCGGACAAGGGTATTTATCTGCGAAATACTGACTGCGATTATTGGCAGATATTACGTTTACAGGCTCATGCCTGCATCGAAAATGACGCTGCGACCAAGGTTGTTGCGTAAAAAGTCGGGCGCATCGGCGTGAGCAAAAATCACCCGGGCGAAGGTCGGGGCAACCACCGAAAGCGAGCGCCAGCCTTGACGAAGGAAGTCGGTGGGCGGCGGGAAGTGGCTGTTGAAATCCAGTATCGAGCGTTTCAGGTTGATGTAGGCGACTAGATCCAGTTCGCCAAGATCAAGATTGCGTTCACGGTAGTTGTGGGCTTTTTTGCTCAGTGTGGGGGCAAGGTGGGCGAGCAGATCCTTGGCCGGGATGCGTTTGGGCTTGGCCTCGCGTCGGACCAGCTGGCTCAGGGAGAATGCCCGCCGACGGCGTTCGAGTTCGGCTCGCCACTCATCATTGAGGCGGCGACCTTCATCGAGCACAAAGAACACCTCGAAATTGGCCTCGCGAAATAATACATCGGGCGGTTCATTACCGGGCGCATTGAACTCTTCAAGCCTGTGGCGCAGGTTGAACGCTTGCAGCAAGCGGTGGCAAACCCAGCGCTCACGCTCCCATTTACGTGCATTCGACAGGAATGTATTGGCTTGCTCGGCATGGTCGGTGAGCAGGCGCAGGTAGTCAGAATCATCCATCTACTTAGCTTAGCTCTATTGTTTGGCCACGCGTGACGATCAGCTGGCGGTTTAGAGCCTTTGGTCAGCGGTGTAGACTGTCGCTCATCTGTCCTGGCTGAGGTGTGGCGAGATGATTGGTGCCGAGTTACTCACGACCACTAGCACGCTGGCCGGCTGGCTGTTGTATGCGCCCGTCGTGCTCTGGGCGATTTGGCGTGCGCCCTGGGTGGCGCTGATCAGCGATCTGCGCCGCCAGCATCTGGTGTTTGCCACGGCTTTGGCGTTGTTTTTGTTATGGCTGGTGCGGCGAGATTTCGAGTCGGGCCTGTCCTATCACTTTATCGGCATGACAGCTGTGACCTTGCTGCTCGACTGGCCGCTGGCGGTGCTGGTTGGCCTGCTGGCGCAACTTGGGTTGCTGGCGTTGGGGCTGCAGGACTTGTCGGCGCTTGGTGTAAACGGTGTGTTGTTGGTGGCGCTGCCGGTGCTGGTGACCGAGTTGTGTGCGCTACGTGTCGAGCGCGAGCAGCCTGAAAACTTGTTCGTGTATATCTTCTTTTGCGGCTTTTTCCCGGCGGCGTTGGCGACCTTGCTGGTGATACTCTCGGCATTTGGCCTGTTGTGGCTGGATGGCGTGTTCGAGATGCCGCCCTGGATTGAAGACTACATCGGCTATTTATGGTTGGTGATATTTCCAGAGGCATTTATCAATGGTTTGGTGGTGAGCGCGCTGGTGGTGTTCTACCCGGACTGGCTGGAAACCTTCAATCGCAGCCGCTATTTGTCTGCGCCCTGGAAAAACGACAAGCAACCACCCGATTCGTAAGGGAACCTCTGAAAAACTACTGCGCTAGATATTACGGCGTTAAAAAACTGCTCAAAATGCTCATTTAGGCCACTAAACTCCGCTTTTTCGCAGTTTTTTGCCTTGTACTATCGTCGCTCGCTACCTTTTTCAGAGGTTCCATAGGGTGGATGACGCTTTTTTCATCCACCATTTACACCGGCCGATTTGTTTGTTGATCGGGTTAGGGTGGGCAAACTTCGCGTTGCCCACCCTACGAAGGGTATGGAGCCCTTTGTCAGTGGGTGCGCGGCGGGATTTCCTCGGAAAACACATCGTCTTCCAGTTCATTACCGGGTATCGCATGCTCCTCGGATGCCCAGGCGCCCAGGTCGATCAGCTTGCAACGTTCCGAGCAAAACGGCCGGCTAGGGCTTTGTGGGCCCCATTCAACAGGTGCTGCGCAAGTCGGGCAGGCGACGAGTGTGGGTGTGGTCATGGTTGGCCCCTATTTAGCGTCAGGTAAAAAGTATGCAGGCGTTCAACTTCGCTGCGCAGCCAAATGAGATCGCGGTCGTTTACCAGTACGTCATCGGCTATTTGCAAGCGCTGCTGGCGTGTAGCCTGGGCGTTAAGAATCGCCTGCACCTGTTCGAGTGAAGTATTGTCGCGCATCAGCGTGCGTTCAATCTGCAGCGTTTCGGGTGCGTCGATCACCAGTACGCGCTGGGTCAATGCGTGCTGGCCGGTTTCCACCAGCAAGGGAGTGACCAGAATTGCATAAGGCGAGGTTGCTTGGGCCAGATACTGGATGATCTCTTGATTGATCAGCGGGTGCAGTAAGGCTTCGAGCCAGCGTCGCTGTTCGGCATCCTGAAAAATCAGCTTGCGCAGCGCTGCGCGATCAAGCTGGCCATCCGCTTGCAGGATAGCTTCGCCAAAGTGCTCGGTTATCTGGCGTAGGGCAGGGCGACCAGGCTCAACCACCCAGCGCGCCGCCTGGTCGGCATCCACCAGATGCACGCCAAGGTCGATAAAGCATTGCGCAACCGCGCTTTTACCGCTGCCGATGCCGCCGGTGAGGCCCAAAATCCAAGGTTTCATGCGCGTGCAGTGGCTCTAATCAATCAAACAGACTGCAGATTGTAGAGCAGGGGGCTTGTTGCTGGCGACCCGGAAGATGAGATGCATGATGAGCGCATGGCCAGTGCGCTCGATCGAGCTATTTCATGCCGGCAAATTGCAGGTAGGTTGAAGTGATCTGCTCGCCCCAGATCAGGGCTATCCAGCCGGCGATGGCCAGGTAAGGACCAAAGGGGATTGGTGTGCTGGTCTCGGCATTGCGCATGCGCAACATGATCACGCCAAGGACTGCGCCAACCAGAGACGACAGCAAGATTGTCAGCGGCAGGATCTGCCAGCCCCCCCAGGCGCCTAGCATGGCCAGTAACTTGAAATCGCCATAACCCATACCTTCCTTGCCCGTGACCAGCTTGAACAGCCAAAACACCGTCCACAGGCTCAGGTAACCGGCAACCGCTCCCCAGAGCGCATCGCCAAGGCTGGTAAACAGGCCAAAGTAGTTGGCGATCAAACCGAGCCAGAGCAGCGGCAGCACCAGTACATCGGGTAGTAATTGGTGGTCGGCATCAATCAGGCTCATTGCCAGCAAGCCCCATGTGAGCAAGAGCATCAAGCCGGTTTGCCAGGTAAAGCCAAAGTGCCAGGCAATAAAAAAGGACAGCGCCCCACAGGCCAGCTCAACCAAGGGGTAGCGCTTGCTGATCGGGGTTTTGCAACTGGAGCATTTGCCACGCAGTGCCAGGTAGCTGACGACCGGGATGTTCTCCCAAGGGCGAATCTCATGCTTGCACGAAGGGCATGCTGAATTGGGCAGAAACAGGTTGAAGCTTTGTTTAGGGGCTTCGGCAGGCAACTCCAATGCTTCACGCGCCTGGGCCTGCCAATCGCGCTGCATCATGATGGGCAGGCGATACACCACAACATTCAGAAAACTGCCAACCAGCAAGCCGATAACCAGCACGCATAAAGAAAAGGCCAGCGCAGAGCTGGCCAGAAAGTCGAGTGTTTGCATGGGTTAGCCGACCACGGACCCCAGTTGGAAAATTGGCAGGTACATGGCGATAAACAAGCCACCAACTACCACGCCCAATACTGACATGATAATAGGCTCCATCAGGCTGGTAAGGCCATCGACCATATTGTCGACTTCATCCTCATAGAATGTGGCAACCTTATCGAGCATTTCATCGAGCGCACCGGACTCTTCTCCGATGGCGGTCATTTGGATGGCCATCGAAGGGAAGGTGTTGGTTGTGCGCATGGAGAAGTTAAGCTGCATACCGGTTGAGAC
The DNA here is from genome assembly GCF_000222125.1 of Pseudomonas sp. S9. Lineage (NCBI taxonomy): Bacteria > Pseudomonadati > Pseudomonadota > Gammaproteobacteria > Pseudomonadales > Pseudomonadaceae > Pseudomonas > Pseudomonas sp. S9. The sequence continues at coordinate 123,619 of NZ_AFFX01000011.1, forward strand.
ATCGGCTTTTACTTTATTTGTAGCGTTTTTAAATACAATATTACCTGTCGCGCCTGCGACAGAGTCAAGTGCGTCGACTAGAGGAACACCAGCAGCGAAGGTTGTCGATAAGGTTCGCGCAAAACGGGCGACAGCAGATTTATATAAAATATCACCAACAATAGGTATTTTTAACATCGCGCGGTCGACACTATTCCTAAATTTTTCAGAGCGTTTATGTAGTTCCTTAAAAGCAAATGCGATTCCAAAAATAACTGCGATAAACGCAAGCCACCACTTTTGCATTATCTCTGATAAGCCAATTACAAAGAGTGTGAATGCGGGTAGTTCAGCGCCGAAACCAGAAAAAACAGACTCAAACTGCGGTACAACTTTTATCAGCAAAATGCCAGAAACAACCAGTGCGACCACGATAACCGCTATTGGGTAGTTCATTGCTTTTTTGATTTTTGCTTTCAGTGCTTCTGTTTTTTCTTTGTAGGTGGCGATCCTGTCCAGTAGGTTTTCTAGTGCCCCTGCTTGCTCACCAGAGTCTACAAGGTTGCAATAAAGCTCATCGAAGTACTGGGGGCGAGTCCGTAGGGAAGCTGCAAAGCTGTTACCAGCTGCAACTTGTTGTTTGATGTCATCAACCAGTTTGCGCATATTGGGGTTTTCAAAACCCTCGCTGATAATATCGAACGACTGCAGTAGCGGCACCCCAGCTTTCATCATGGTCGCCATTTGCCTTGTAAACAAGGCAATGTCCATGGGCTTGATCTTTTTGCCTGCACTGAAGATTGAGGCAGATTTTTTGCGTACCTTGGTGGGATTGATACCTTGTTTGCGCAGTTGAGCTTTGACCAAGGCAGGGTTTTGCCCATTGATCTCGCCTTTGACCACTGCACCTTTCTTATCTTTACCTTCCCAGGCGAATACGCTGGTTTTTAATGCTTTTGCCGCCATGGTTAATCCTTGGTTACGCGGTTGACTTCCTCAAGGCTGGTGACGCCTTGCATCGCTTTCACCAGTGCCGAGGTGCGTAGATCATTAAAGCCGTCTTTGCGCATCTGCGCGGAAATGTCGATGGAGTTGCCTTCCTCCATGATAATCCGTTGCAGGTTAGGCGTGTTTTTAACCACTTCATATATTCCGACACGGCCTTTGTAACCGCCTTTGCAATTTTCACATCCCACGGGGCCGAAAATCTTGAATGTGCCAATTTTTGCCTCGGGGAACCCTTCTCCCAAAAGCGTCTCGCGCGGTACGTCAATTTCTTTTTTGCAACTGCTGCACAGCTTGCGCGCCAGGCGCTGGGCAATAATCAGGTTGACCGAGGTGGCGATGTTAAACGACGGCACGCCCATATTGCGCAGGCGAGTCAGGGTTTCTGCGGCACTGTTGGTGTGCAGGGTCGACATCACCATATGGCCGGTTTGCGCGGCTTTTACCGCAATGGAGGCGGTATCGAGGTCGCGGATCTCACCGACCATGATGATATCCGGGTCCTGGCGCAGGAATGCGCGCAGTGCCTGGGTAAAGTCCATGCCCTGCTTGGGGTTGACGTTGACCTGGTTGATGCCCTCAAGGTTGATCTCGACCGGGTCTTCGGCGGTGGAGATGTTTACATCTGGCGTATTGAGGATATTCAGGCCTGTATACAGTGATACAGTCTTGCCTGAGCCGGTCGGTCCGGTAACCAGAATCATGCCCTGCGGTTGTTTGAGGGCCGTCATATACAGATCTTTTTGATCTTCCTCATAGCCGAGCGCATCAATGCCCATTTGTGCGCTGGTTGGGTCGAGAATCCGCATCACGATCTTTTCGCCCCACAGAGTGGGCAAGGTGTTGACCCGGAAATCGATGGACTTGGTCTTGGATATACGCATTTTTATGCGCCCGTCCTGCGGTTTGCGCCGCTCGGAAATATCCAGCGAGGCCATGACCTTAAGGCGTGCGGAAATCCGTGGCGCAAGCTGAATCGGTGGGCGCGCCACTTCATGCAGGATGCCGTCAGTGCGCAGACGTACGCGATAGCTTTTTTCATAGGGCTCAAAATGCAGGTCGGAAGAGCCGCCTTTGATTGCATCCAGCAGCATTTTATTGACGAAGCGCACCACCGGCGCATCATCGGCCTCCTGGCCGCCATCACCACCACGCGGCTCATCATCTACCGCTTCAACATCCAGCCCGTCCAGGTCAACATCGGCAAGGTCGTCCATGCCGCTGGTGCCTGAGTCGAAGAACTTCTCGATGGCGTCGCCAAGCTTGTCATCTTCAACCAGGATGGCTTCGGTATTGAGGCCGGTGCTGAACTGGATATCCGTGACCGCTTGATGGTTGGTCGGGTCGGATACGCCAATGAATAGCTTGTTACCGCGCTTCCACAGCGGAATCACCCGGTGTTGGCGCACCAACTTCTCGCTGACCAGGTCGCGTGGTTGGCTTTCCTTGTCTATGGCACCCAAATCAACGAATGACACACCAAACTGGTCGGAAGCCAACTCGGCCAGTGCCCGGCTTTTAACCAGCTTGTTTTGCACAAGGTAGGTCACCAGCGACATTTTATTGCGCGTGGCTTGTTGCTGGGCTTGCTGGGCTGCTTTTTCATCAAGCAGCTCAGCGATAACCATTTGCTTGGCCAGGCCAGTGAGAGAGACGACGTCGTTCATTGCGGGCTCCAGAAACTATGCCTGCGTTATAGCCTAGTTGAAGGGCAGAACCAAATTGACATTCCAGGACTGACAAAATGCGTCACATAATGTCGCTAATCAGGATCGCTTTTGGCTGTATAGAGATCTTTGGACGGGGATTGTCGGCATTTTGGAAGTTGGCACAGTGAATGCATTGATCCGGTCAGGTCGTTGGGCCTATTCATTTCTAGGAGAGTTACATGAAAGCTCAAAAAGGTTTTACCCTGATTGAATTGATGATCGTAGTTGCGATCATCGGTATCTTGGCTGCAATCGCACTGCCTGCTTATCAGGACTACACTGTACGTTCGCAAGCGGCAGCTGCTCTGTCTGAAATTACCCCTGGTAAAGTTGGGTTCGAGCAAGCTGTTAACGAGGGTAAGCCACCTTCAACTGACCCTACCGCTGCAGGCTATATTGGTATTAAGGCAAGTACTTCATTTTGTACTGTTACTTTGACAGGTAATACTGCTATTACTTGTGCAACTAAAGGCGGTAATGCAACTAATTTCAACGGTAAAAATATCGTACTTAACCGTACTGCTGCTGATGGTGAATGGTCTTGCTCTTCTAGCTTAGACGTGAAGTACAAGCCAGGTAAGTGCTCGTAATCTATAATTAGATTTTGATCTAGCTAATAGTGTTATAAATAACGCCCTTCGGGGCGTTATTTTTTTGCCTAGGCAAGTATGCGAGGAATTATATGAAAAGCGCTGGGTTCACTCTTATAGAGTTGATGATTGCCGTCGCTATAGTCGGGGTTCTCACAGCTATAGCCTTGCCCGCATATCAGGATTACGTCGTAAAAGCTCAAGCTACATCTGCACTTGCTGAGATTTCTCATGGCAAAGCCGGGTTTGAATTGGCATTAAATAATAATAAAATACCTTCGTTAGTCACGTCAGATGATGGCTATATTGGAGTAAGAGAGGTAACGACATATTGTCAAGTGTCACTTGTCCCGGCAGGTGCCCCAGATCGGATTCAGTGTTTGACTAAAGGTGGTAATGGTGCGGTATTTAATGGTAAAACTATTTCCATGATTTATGTGTCAAGCGGCGAGTGGGCATGCGTCACTGATGGGGTTGGTGAAAAATACAAGCCCGGTAAGTGTTCTTGAGCATTTGCTGTGCTAAAAAGCACTAAGGAGTTAATTTGAATTTAATGGTTGCCACTAAGCCAAGAGTGATAGCGGTTTTTGTGGTGCTTGCAATTTTTATATTTTCACTGTCAGCGTTAGAGTTACTGTCGTTGAAGTATGAATGGCTAAATCAGCAGCGTATAGCACAACTTTTTCTTTTATTTGTTGCCTCGGTGAGTGTTTTTTTTATCCCGGTTTATCGCTTTTCCCCAAAGGTGTGTGGTGCACTACTGTTGGTGTTTTTACTTGGTGCAACTTCAGCTGCATTTTCAGCGTTTCCGCTATGGGCATTTATAGAGTGGGGAGTGTGGGTTGCACTGTTTCTTTTGGTAGTAGTTGTCGCTGCACTTGCTCGGGAATCTTGGTTTGAACAGGCCGTTTTAGCCGTGATGGTTTGTGTTGGTGTTGTTTTAGGCTATTTATTCCTCATCAATTATGCGATGGCTTTCGTGACGGGTATACGAAAGGTTGATCCATATTTGATGTTTACAGGATTTGATAATCCGCGATTCTTTGGCCAGTTTCAACTGTTGTTAATTCCCGTGCTTGCCGCCCAGGCATTATATTTTTCTGCATTCAAGCGATATAAGCTCTCGGTGGTTGTTATAGCGGCTCTGGTTGTACATTGGTGTATCGTATGGGCGTTAGGTGGTCGTGGTGTATGGCTGGGTTTGGTGCTTTCGCATGTATTGTATTTTTGTGCGGTGCGTAAATTAAAGCCTTTGATTAAATTGCAGATGATCACTGCTGCTACCGGTTTGTTTTTATTTGTTTTTTTGTTTTATTTGTTGCCGCAGGCGCTTGGTGTTGACCCAGTTGTTGATAAGGGTATGCGCGCTGGGTTGTCTGGGCGCGAAGTAATATGGTTGCGCGCATGGGATCTGGCTATAAATCACCCGTGGTTGGGTGTTGGGCCAATGCACTATTCAAGCATATGGGTGGGCACTTCGGCTCATCCGCATCAGGTGGTTCTGCAATGGTTGGCTGAGTGGGGCTTTCCTGCAACCATTGTTGCTATAGCCCTTACCCTGAGAGGGCTCTGGTTTGGGTTCTATACGCTTAAGGGCGAGGCAGCGACTCAGCTGGATGCCGGAATTTGGTTGTCTCTGTGTGCGTCACTTGTTTTGGCGCAAGTTGATGGCGTTTTTGTGATGCCTTACACCCTAGGATGGTTTTTTATTTTGCTTGGGTTGGCTGTATCGCGATGGACTGACCAGCAGGAGAGTTCTGCTGGTCAAAAATATTTCAGTTGGGTCTTGGCTGTTGCTGCGGCGGTTATTATTGCTAGGGTTTTGATTGTTGATGTCCCTAGATTGCCGCAGATGCAGGCTGATTTTTACAATCAGAATAATATCGGAAGTCCTCCCCGTTTCTGGGCGCAGGGCTGGATACCTATGTAGCTTTTTAGGTTTTACTATTAGTAAAGGGGTGGGTTGTGTCTTTGCGAGTTAAAGGTTTTTTGATTCACTTGATCTCATCAGCTATTGCCGCTTTGTTTATATTGTATTGGGTTTTCTATATTTGGTATCCAGCCCCTTTAGATCAAGCTATTGGCGTTAAAACAATTTTTCTTACTCTGGTGGGTGTGGATCTAGTTATAGGGCCGCTACTTACTCTTTTAGTGTGTAAACCTGGAAAAAGCAGTCTTGTGTTTGACCTGTCAGTTATTGTGTTGCTGCAGGTATCTGCTTTGGGGTATGGCGTGATGACCGTAGCGGAAGGCCGCCCGGTATGGCTAGTTTTTGAATCTGATAAATTTAGTTTGGTGCGCCAAATAGATATTGACGCTCGTAAGCTTGATCAGGCAGACAAAATATACCAGTCGCCTTCATGGTTTGGGCCTAAGTGGGTTGCTGCAGTTGAACCTACAGATAGAGAAAGTAAAAATACTTTGGTTTTTGAATCTGCCTTTGCCGGAATCGAGGTTGCTCAGCGACCAAATCTATATGTTCCGTTAGATACCCAGTTTGATATGGTGGTCCACAACGCTCGACAACTGAATGAACTGGGTCGTTATAACTCCGAATTATTGGTTAAAGATGTCTTAAATCAATGGCCGGAGGCAGATGCTTGGCTACCGATGAAGGGGCCGCAACGCTCGCTAGTTGTGCTGGTTAATACTCGAGCAGCTAACATTGTTTCTGTAGTTGATTTAGAACCTTGGGAAGAGTGAGCACGCTCACAACCCCAACCGCATCGACAAATCCACCGCCTTTACATCTTTGGTCAGCGTGCCAATGGACACGTAGTCCACGCCCGTTTCGGCGATGGCCCTTAGTGTGGACTCGTTGACGCCGCCTGAGGCTTCAAGTTTGGCTTTGCCTTGGGTGATGGCGACGGCTTGGCGCATGTCATCGAGTGACAGTTCGTCGAGCATGATGATATCGGCGCCGGCGTCCAGCGCTTCTTGCAGTTCAATCAAGTTTTCGACTTCGACTTCCACTGGCTTGCCCGGTGCGATCTTGTGCGCGGCTTTTACGGCAGCGTCTATATTGCCGCAGGCGGCGATGTGGTTTTCCTTGATAAGGAAGGCGTCGAACAGGCCGATGCGGTGGTTGTGGCAACCGCCGCAGGTGACGGCGTACTTCTGGGCGAGGCGCAGGCCCGGCAGGGTCTTGCGCGTGTCGAGAATCTTGATCTGGGTGCCTTGCACTATATCGGCGTAGTGCTGGCAGCGAGTGGCCACGGCAGACAGGGTTTGCAGGAAGTTCAGTGCACTGCGCTCGCCGGTGAGCAGGGCGCGTGCCGGGCCTTCAAGATGGAACAGCGCCTGGTTGGGTTCGACGCGATCGCCGTCAGCCACTTGCCAGTGCACTGCTACGCGGTCGTCAACCTGGCGAAATACCGCATCCACCCAGGCGGTACCGCAGATCACCGCTGCATCGCGGCTGATGACGGTCGCGTGAGCCAGTCGCTCAGCGGGGATCAGTTGGGCGGTGATGTCACCGCTGCCCATGTCTTCTGCCAGTGCCCGGCGAACGTTGGCCTCGATATCGGCGGTTAGGTCGGCGAGGGTCAGGTTAGGCATGGTGCGCTCCATTTTCGGTGAGCCGCGATTATAAAAGCAGATTTCGCTGCTCTGCAGCTATAAATGCCGGTTTGGCGCAGGCATTGGCTGGCTTTGTCAGGTTGGCTGCAGTTTTTCAGGGGCGCCTTAGAGTGAATCATTTGATGATTTGATGCTCTTAGAACCTAACTGGCTGGTGATCTGTACCGCTCGTCAGTTGGGGCTGCCATGTGTGACCTGAGTCATGCCTGATGCTGTTGAAGGCTTGGTAAGTTGTGCTACCTGGCTATAATGCGTTCATATATAGATTATTGACGCCATTGTATTGACATTCAGTGCTGGCGATTGAGTGCATGCAGAGATAGCAGCCATGGAGGGCGATCTGCAGGAGACGGACAACTATGACAACTGACGCTAAGGTGGTTCACCTTAATCCTCTGACTGCGGAGCAGAACAACGCTGCCTCCGCGGCGAGGCTGCCTGCCGCCTTGATTCAGTTGCGCGACAAAGCTGCACTGCAGCTCAAGCAGGCTTTGCAGGCCCTGTTTGATAATGCCGACGACACGCTGTTTGAAATGGCCGATCGCGCTACCAGCAACGGTGAGCAGAATGCCTTTTTCGAGGCCATGCGTGACCTGCGCTTGAAGCGAAAGAGCGTCGAGCGCGAGTTTCTGCAAGCCATCTTCGAGTCTTTCTCCAGCCTCAATCAATACGCCATTGGCAAAGCGCCAGCCCTCGATAGCGTTTCGTTCGACAGCTTGTCGCTGGTACAGAACGATGAGCTTGAGGAGACGGTGGCCACTGATGCGATGGTCGCCAAGGTGCTCAGTCGTGACAGCCAGGCGCTGGGCCACCTGACTACACGCTTGAATGCAGTGATCAGCCGCAAGCTCGATGACAAGAGCAATCCCTTGGGGCCGGCTTCCTTGTGCGCGGACTTCCTGAGCGCTTGTGCCAGCTTGGGTGTGGATATTCGCGTCAAGCTGATCATCCTCAAGCTGTTCGAAAAATTTGTCCTGGCCGATCTTGATCAGCTTTATGCCGAGGCCAACCAGCAATTGGTTGCGGCAGGTATTTTGCCTGAGTTGAAATCGACACCTGTTCGTCGCTCGCCCAGCCAGGGGCAAGCTGCAAGCCGTGGCGTTGCCGGTGAGGCGGTATCGCACTCGGCCGTCGCTGGTGAGTTTGCCGAACAAGATGTACAGGAGGTTTTCAGCGCACTGCAGGGGTTGTTGTCACAGGCTCGCGGCTCGCTCACCCAGCGCCAGGCGCCGGTCGATGCGATGCCTATTACCAGCAATGACCTGATGCGCCTGCTGTCCCATATGCAGCAGCGTGCGCCTGCGCAGGCAAGCGCCGAGTTCGACTTGCGTGACCAGCTTGAGCAACTGCTCAGCCGGGCCAGTGCCAAGAGCGGTAAGACACGGGTTGTGGGTGAGGTCGATGAGGACGTCATCAACCTGGTGTCGATGCTGTTTGAATTTATCCTTGATGACCGCACCTTGCCGGACTCGCTAAAAGCGCTGATTGCGCGCCTGCAGATTCCGATGCTCAAGGTGGAGGTACTCGACAAGACATTTTTCAGCCGTGGCAGTCACCCCGCCCGCCGCTTGCTCAACGAAATTGCTGCCGCCTCGCTGGGTTGGGGTGATCAGGACAACGCGCAGCGCGACAGCCTGTTCCAGAAGATCGAGCAGATTGTGCAGCGTCTGCTGAATGACTTTGTTGACGACCCACAGATTTTCTCCGAGTTGCTTAGCGATTTCATGGCGTTCACCGTCGATGAGCGCCGCCGCAGCGAGTTGCTTGAACAACGCACCCGGGATGCGGAAGAGGGCAGTGCCCGTTCCGAGTTGGCGCGCAAGCAGGTCGAGCAGGCGCTTAACCAGCGTTTGCTGGGCAAGAAGCTGCCCGAAGTTGTGGTGCGTTTGCTGCAAGAGGGCTGGAGCAGCGTGCTGACGTTGACTTGCCTCAAGCACGGGGTAGAGTCAGACGAGTGGAATGCTGCGCTGGCGACCATGGACGATTTGATCTGGAGCGTCGAGCCCCATGACGATCCCGAGGCGCGTCTGCGCTTGCTGGAATTGGTGCCGGGCTTGCTCAAGGCGTTGCGCGAAGGCATGACCAGTGCAGCCTTTGATCCCTTTGCCACCAGCGAGTTCTTCAGCCAGCTCGAGAGTCTGCACGTTCATGCCTTCCAGCGTTTCAAGCGGATCATGGCCGCGCCGGTGGCCGAGAAAACCCGCGAGCAAAACCAGGCCTTGCTTGATGCCGGGATCGAAGTGCCGCTGCTGGAAGTGCCACCCGCTGATGAGCCTGATGTAGCCCCCATGGTCGAGGTGGTCGAGGAGATTGTGCTCCTGGCTCCTGGTGAAACCGAGGCGCCGCAGCCTGAAGTCGCCTTGCCGGACGATGATGAAATGCTGCCCAAGGTTGATGCGCTGCGTGTGGGCAGTTGGGTTGAGTTTATTGAGGACGATGAGCACAAGCTGCGTTGCAAGCTGGCGGCGATCATCAAGCCAACAGGCAAGTACATCTTCGTGAACCGTACCGGCATGAAGGTTCTGGAGAAAACGCGCATGGCCTTGGCCATTGAGTTTCGGCGCAATGCCATACGCTTGCTCGATGATGCGCTGTTGTTTGATCGTGCGCTTGAGTCGGTGATCGGTAATTTGCGTCGCTTGAAGAACGGCTGATTTCTCAGAAGCGCTTCAAATAAACGCCCGGCCTAGTGTCGGGCGTTTTGCTGTCTGGGGCTCGCTTATTGTGGTGGCGTGGTGGGCAAGCCTAGCGTTGTCACAACCTACGGATGATGTTTAACCCGTAGGGCGGACAGCGCTTTTTTGTCCGCCGTTTATGGTCTAAACAAGGTCGCTTGGCTATTTGTGGTGGGCAAGCCTCACGTTGCCACAACCTACGGATGATGTTTTAACCCGTAGGGCGGACAGCGCTTTTTTGTCTGCCGTCTATGGTCTAAACAAGGTCGCTTGGCTGTTTTTTGTGGACAAGCTTCGCGTTGTCACACCCTACGGATGATGTTTATCTCGTAGGGCGGACAGCGCTTTTCTGTCCGCCGTTTATGGTGCGCAAGGTTTTGAGCGGTTTTCCCCCTTGGCCCTGTCATGCTGCTGCTCTAGAGTAGTCGCCTGTTTAGAGGAAATTGTATGCAACTGGATTCTCGTACAGGTTGGTTTCAAGGGGTTCGCCACTGTCCGTCACCGAATTGCAATGAGCGCCCGGCGGGTGAGATCTCGTTGTTGGTGATACACAATATAAGCCTGCCACCAGGCGAATTCGGTGGCGGCCATGTACAGGCTTTTTTCCAGAACCGGCTCGATGTTGACCAACATCCCTATTTTGCTGAGATCGCAGCGCTGACTGTTTCCGCGCACTTCCTGATTGAGCGTGATGGCAGCATCACCCAGTTTGTCTCCTGTCTGGACCGAGCCTGGCATGCGGGCGTTTCGTGTTTTGACGGTCGCGAAAACTGTAATGATTTTTCCCTGGGGATCGAACTGGAAGGCACCGATGAGCTCCCTTTTAGCGATGCGCAATATCATGCATTGAAAACCCTGACTTTAGCCTTGCAACGTGCTTATCCGCAGATCACTCTTGAGCGCATGCGCGGCCACAGTGATATTGCTCCTGGACGTAAAACCGATCCGGGCCCGGCGTTTGACTGGCAACGTTTGCGCTCTGGCTTGACTGAACAATGAGGCGGATATGAATTTTCTGGTGTTGCTGCTGGTGCTCTGGGTAGAGAAGTTTTCGTCCTGGCGCAGTGCCGTCCAGCAAGATGGCCCCTGGTTGCGGCTGCTGGCCAAGGTTGAACGCAACAAAAAGCAATTGGCTAGCCCCTGGTTGACGCTCGTTGGCATGCTGGCCTTGCCACTGGTTATCCTGGCGCTGGTTCTCACTGTGTTGTCCACTGTTGCCTATGGATGGCTGGCCCTGCCTGTTCATTTGCTGGTCGTGGTCTACAGCCTTGGGCGTGGCGACTTGTGGGTCGCGCTGGGGCCTTTTCGCGACAGTTGGCGGCGCAGTGACAGTGAGTCTGCTTACCTTGTGGCGCGGCGCGACCTGGGCATTGATGCGCAGGCCCCCGACGCCTTGCTGGCCGATGTGCAGCAATACCTGGTCTGGCAGGCCTATCAAAGTTTCTTCGCGGTTATTTTCTGGTACGCCTTGCTTGGCCCGCTGGTTGCGCTGGCGTATCGGCTATTGGCATTGATCGAAGAGCACTCGCAACAAGCTGCATTGCAAGCGCGAGCCAGCCAGCTGCGTCATGCCTTTGACTGGCTGCCCGCTCGGCTGCTCTGCGTCAGTTTTGGCCTGGTCGGTAACTTCGTGGGCGTCAGCCGGGCGTTGCTGCATGAGTTACTGAGCTGGGATATCAGCGCTGCACGGCTGGTCACCAATGTCGCCAGGGCTGCCAGTGAAGTGACTGCGCCCGTGCTGGGGGAGGCTGGGGTCAATAGCCTCGATGAGCTCTGGCAATTGCTGGTGCGCTGCGCAATTCTTTGGTACGCCATCTTTGCGTTGTGGACCCTGTTCCTCTAAGCCTCTGCAGCATCCCGAGCGTCTCAACCTGTCAGGCCAAGGGCCGGTTGAGCGCTTGATCGCGAAGCGTTGCGCCGCTGAGTGTGTGGTCGTTTATCAGGCGATATTCAGTTCGTCACTTACCTTAAGTTACAGAGAATCAGGTCGATAACAGGTATACATTGTCCCTCGCAGGTGTGATGGATTGTGCTGCCTGGCCAATCGTCCTGTTCTGCTGCGTTGAAGTGCGCGTGAGAAGTTAAAGGTAGTCCGTCTGAGAACTACCAATTAATAAAAATAATTCGATCTGGAGACGTCTTGTGAAGACTGCGTTGTATCCGGCCATCGCTCTGATGAACCGCCTCAGCTTCGGCATGAAGTTTGGTTTGATCAGTATCTTGTTTTTCCTGCCCATGCTGGTGACCAACTACTTCCTGATGCATGACGCTTACCGTCAGTATCAGGTGAGCGAGTCTGCGCGCAACAGCATTGAGTTGCTGTCGAGTTCGTTGAAACTACGTCGAGATGCCGAGCTTTACGCCAATTTACTCAGTGTCGATGCCGAACTGGGCAGTAATAGCACTGGCAGTGGCCTGGCCGACGAGTTGAGCGCGACTAAATCCTCGATCGAGAATAATCTGGCTGGCATGCAGCCTGCTGTCAGTTCAGAGGCGGATCTTGCGGAATTCAACGCCCAGTACGAACAGGTAAAGGCGGCTCTGGAAGCGATTGAGGCAGAGCCATCGCTGCGCAGTAAAGTCAACCTGGGCCGTGAGCTGCTAAGTCGGGCCGGCGTGTTTAGCAAGTTGATCGCCAGCCAGGCTGGCTTGATCCAGGACAGTGAACGGGCTGTACGCCAACTGACGAACCTGCTGATCAGCAGCATGCCCCAGGTGACCCAGGCCCTGGGCCAGGGTCGCGAATTGGGGGCGGCAACCCTGGGCCAGGGGCTGTTGAATTCGGCCGACAGCAACACCTTCGCGGATTTGCTTGAGTTTCTGGAAACCCTCGGTAGCGCTTATTCTGTTGATGTCCAGCAGGCCTTGAGCGCTAGCGAGGATGTGCGCTCGGCACTGGCGGGACTGGCCGATGCCAGCCAGAAATCGCTGCCTGAGGCGATCCGTTTGTTCGAGGATCGAGTGGTAGTAGCCGACTCGCTCAATGCGCCATGGCGCGCCTTCTTTACTGATACCACGGCCTTGATCGCCAAGACCTATGATTTAAGCGATGCCGTGGTCAGCCTGCTTGACCAGCGTCTTGAAACGCGGGTGCAAGCCAGTCAAAACCGAATGGTGCTGATGGCTGTAGCGCTGGGGCTGGTTTTGCTGCTCATCTTCTATCTTTACAGCGGTTTCTATGTGTCGGTTCGTACCAGCCTCAAGCAGCTTGGCCTGACCATGAACCAGGTTGCCACTGGTGATATGACCGTTAGCTTCAAGGCCAGCAGCCAGGACGAGGTCGGGGAGCTGGGGCTGGTGTTCAACGGCACCGTGGTGAAAATCCGCGAGCTGATCAATCGCGTGGGGCAAACGGTTGTCGAGGTTGAGCGCCAGGCTGGGCGGGTTGAGTCGGTGTCCGCGCAGAGCAACCAGGCGGTGGCGGGGCAACTGGGGCAGATCGAGCAGGTCGCCACGGCGATGAACCAGATGTCTGCGACCGCGCAGGAGGTGGCAAGTAGCGCTGCGGCTGCGGTAGGCAGCGCCAACAGCGTCAATGATGAAACCATCAGTGGCCGCGCCTTGCTTGAGTCGCAAGTCAGCAGTATTCAGCGGCTTGCCGGCGAGATAGATCAGTCGGTTCTGGTCATCAACCAGTTGGCCAGCGACAGCGCGTCGATTTCCCAGGTGCTGGACGTGATCAAGGGCGTGGCCGAGCAGACCAACCTGCTGGCTCTCAATGCCGCAATTGAAGCTGCACGCGCCGGTGAGCAGGGCCGGGGCTTTGCCGTGGTTGCAGATGAAGTGCGTAACCTGGCCAAGCGCACACAGCAATCCACTGAAGAAATTGAAGTGATGATTTCAAAACTGCAGGGCGGCGTGGGCGCGGCAGTGAAGACAATGGGCGTGAGCCATAAAATGGCTGATGACACGGTGAGCGAGTCGAGCAAAGTGCAGGCCGCGCTGGAGAATATCCTCGGCGCAGTGGGCATGATCGTTGACCAGAACCAACAAATCGCCGCCGCCGCCGAGCAGCAGACGGCCGTTGCCCATGACATCGACCAGAACATCGTGCAGATCAATCAGGCGGGCGAGCGAACCGCAGAGGGCGCCAGCGATACCGAACAAGCCAGTCGTGAGTTGTCGGCGCAAGTGTCGCAGCTCAAGCAGCTGATTGGTGCCTTCCGCGTCTGAACCGGCGGGCAAGCCCCCCCCGTCAGGCGGGTCTTGCCCGAGAGCAGGGGTGCGCAGGGCATGCCAGCGCAGCCCGCGTCCCTTAAACCTCGGCGCTGCAATCATGCAGGCAGGCGTTCGGCAATGCGCGCCAGGTGTTGTAGGATGGTGCTTGCGCGCGGTAGATGTTCCAGCCATTGGTTATCGACAGTTTTCCCCCGCCATGGATTGCGCTGATGCGCCATTGCGACGGTCATCCGTGCTTCAGGACTGTCCGCGTTCATGACTGATTCGCGCACTGCCAATCGCTAAATTCACGCTCATACAGGAGGCGCTCCATGCTCGAGATAGAGGCTGCGCAGATCCAGATGGGTCGTAATGCAGGCGATAAGCACGAAGTACTGTGCATGCTGGCTGAAAGGTTGGCTGACGCTGGTCTAGTCATGCCCGGTTATCTGGACAGCATGCGCGCGCGTGAAGCGCAGAATTCGACCTTCCTCGGCCAGGGTATGGCGATCCCGCACGGCACTGCGGATGGCCACGACCTGATCATCAAGTCCGGTGTGCGTTTGATCCACTTCCCGCAGGGCGTCGATTGGGGGGATGGCCAGCAGGTGTATCTGGCTATCGCCATTGTTGCGCAGACTGATGAGCACTTACGTCTCCTGCAATTGCTCACCCATGCCCTGAGTGATGAAGGCCTGGGCCGGGCCCTGCACCAAGCCACTGAAGCCGAAACCATAGTCGCTTTGCTGCAAGGCGCGCCGCAGGAACTGTTGCTCGACAGCCAGCTGATTCGCCTGGGTGTCACGGTGGAGGATTTTGACGAATTGGTATGGCAGGGCGCGCGGCTGCTGAAAAAGGCTGGCTGCGTTGACTCCGCTTTTATTGCCAAGCTGATGCAGGCCGAGCCGCTGGCCTTGGGCGGTGGCTTGTGGTGGCTCGGTTGTGATCAATCGGTGCAATTGCCAGGTTTGTCTTTTGTTTCGCCCAAACGCGCCGTTGAACTCAATCAACAGCCGGTCAGGGGGCTTTTCTGTCTGGCCAGTCTGGGTGAAGCGCATCGCCCGATACTTGAGCGTTTGTGTGACCTGTTGATCGAGGGACATGCCGACAGATTCAGCCAGGCTAGATCAAGGCGTACCGTGCTCGAGGCATTGGGTGGCCAAGTACCGGCTGACTGGAGTCGGGTCTGTGTCACCCTGGCCAACTCACATGGCCTGCATGCCCGGCCAGCCAAGGTGTTGAGCGAGCTGGCCCAGGGTTTCATGGGCGATATTCGCGTGCGTCTCGCTGAGGAACCGGGGCTTGGCGTGTCTGCCAAGAGCTTGAGCAAGCTGCTTGGGCTCGGTGCGCGGCGTGGCCAGGTGCTTGAGTTCAGCGCCGAGCCCAGTATTGCCGAGCAGG
Organism: Pseudomonas sp. S9; assembly: GCF_000222125.1. NCBI lineage: Bacteria > Pseudomonadati > Pseudomonadota > Gammaproteobacteria > Pseudomonadales > Pseudomonadaceae > Pseudomonas > Pseudomonas sp. S9. The sequence continues at coordinate 138,715 of NZ_AFFX01000011.1, forward strand.
CATTGGCTGCCCTGAAAGCCGCAGTTGAACAGGGCCTGGGTGAACAGGTCGAGCCATTGCCAGTGTATACCGAGCCTGCCGTCCAGGCAGCGATTGAGGATGCGCTGAGCTCGACGCAAAGGCTTGATCAACCCACTGCCGGTTCACGCATGCGTGCGGTTGCCGCGTCTCCGGGGATCGCCATTGGCCCTGCCTTGGTGCGGGTGCCGCCAGTGCTTGAGTATGCGGAAGAAGGACGGGGCGAGCGTCACGAGCGCCAGCGGCTTTATGATGCCCTCAAAGCGGTGGCCGCCGATATTCAGGTGGTCGTTGATCAGTGCCGGGAAACCGATGTGCGCGATATTTTGCTGATGCATCAAGCGATGCTGAGTGACCCGGCGCTGCATGATGACATTCAAGCAAGGCTGGCAGGCGGTGCCAGTGCCGAGGCGGCCTGGAGCGTCGAAGTCGATACCGCTGCCAGGCAACAGGAGTCCTTGCACGATGCCCTGTTGGCGGAGCGTGCAGCCGACCTGCGCGATATCGGTCGGCGCGTCCTGGCCAGCCTGTGCGGCGTGAAGCCGTTGGAGGAGCCCGATGAGCCTTATGTGCTGGTCGTTGAGGAAGTTGCGCCATCGGATGTTGCCAGTCTCAACCGCCAGCGCGTTGCCGGTATTTTGACTGCACGCGGTGGCGCCACGGCGCACAGTGCAATTATCGCCCGGGCGTTGGGGATTCCTGCGGTCGTCGGTGCCGGAGAAAGCGTGCTGGCCTTGTCGCAGGGTACGCAATTGTTGGTCGATGGTGATCACGGCATGGTGCGTATCGCGCCCGACGAGCAGGCCTTGCAGCAAGCGCTGCAAGAGCGCGAGGTGAGCCAGCAGCGACAAGAGCGCGCCTATGCCGAGCGTTTGAAGCCCGCCATCACGCGCGACGGTCATGGCGTCGAAGTGGCGGCCAATATAGGTTCGAGCAGTGAGGCCGGGCTGGCGATCGAGTCCGGCGCTGAAGCGATAGGCTTGATGCGCACCGAGTGGATATTCATGAACCATGCCCAGGCGCCGGATCAAGCGACCCAGGAGCGTGAGTACCGGCGCGTGCTTGATACCCTTGATGGCTTGCCGTTGGTGGTGCGCACCCTCGATGTTGGCGGCGACAAGCCACTTGCCTACTGGCCTATGCCAGCAGAAACCAACCCCTTTCTTGGTGTGCGTGGGATCCGCATGAGCCTGTTGCGCCCTGAGCTTCTCGAAACCCAGTTACGGGCATTGTTCAGCTGTGCCGGTGAGCGTCCGTTGCGGGTGATGTTCCCGATGGTTGGTGGGGTTGAAGAGTGGCGTGCCGCGCGGGATATAGCGCTAGATGTCCGCGCCCAGGTTCCGGTTAAAGATTTGCAATTGGGCATCATGATTGAAGTGCCAAGCGCTGCCCTGCTGGCGCAGGTTTTGGCCCGGGAAGCGGATTTCTTTAGCATTGGCACCAACGACTTGACGCAGTACACCCTGGCCATTGATCGTGACCATCCAAGGTTGTCGGCGCAGGCCGATGGCTTGCATCCGGCAGTGCTAGGCCTGATCCACCAGACGGTCAGCGCTGCTCATGCGCATGGCAAATGGGTGGGCGTTTGCGGCGAGCTGGCTACTGACAGGGTGGCGGTGCCTCTGCTGGTTGGGCTTGGGGTTGATGAGTTGAGTGTTTCTGCGCGTTCGGTTGCGCGAGTCAAGGCGCGGGTGCGAGAGCTTGACTGGGGGCTTTGCCAGCAACTTGCACAACAGGCGCTTGGGCAAGACAGCGCCAGTGCGGTGCGTGCGCTGGTCGAGGCTATTTAGCTCGACCAGCCAAATAGCGCTGCGGCATTGGCGCTGGTGACTGATGCAAGCTGTTCGGCGTCGAGCTTGAAGTGTAGGGCCAGCGCATGGCAGATATCCGGCAAGTGTTCAGGGCTGTTGCGTTGCTGCGGATACATGGCCGGCGGCATATCCGGCGAGTCTGTTTCCAGCACTATCGCGTCGAGGGGAAGTTGCGGCAGTACGCGGTGCATGCGCAATGCTTGTGGCCAGGTCGGTGCGCCGCCAAGGCCGAGTTTGAAACCGAGCTTGATGTATTCGCGAGCTTCCTCATAGCTGCCGGAAAACGCATGGATAATGCCGCCACGCTGGAGCCTTATGCGCTTGAGTGTGGCGATAACCTTGGCATGGGAACGACGCACATGAATCAATGCCGGAAGTTCGAACTCAGCTGCGAGCTGCAATTGTGCTTCGAACCAGGTTTGTTGCTGTTGCCGGTCGAGTGTCTCAATAAAATAGTCGAGACCAATTTCACCCACGGCGCAGAGTTGCGGGTGACCTTCAAGGCGTTGCAGCCACTCGCGCAGCTCCTGCAGGTGATGGGGCTGATGTTCTGCCAGGTAGATCGGGTGTAGTCCCAAGGCGGCGTACAGGTTCTTGTCGCCCTCAACCAATTGCCAGACACGTTGCCAGTTGGCTTGATGCACGCCCAGGATCACCAGGCGTTCAACTCCCAGCTCGCGGCTGCGCGCCAGCACATCAGTGCGGTCGGCATCGAAGTCGGGGAAGTCGAGATGAGTGTTTGTATCGATCAGGCGCATAAAGGCAGGGATGTCTTGGGACGTCTGCCTAGCATCGACGATTTAACCCTGAATCGCCAGTTCTAAGGCTGGCCCTGTTCAGGGTTGCCTGGCTCCGGCGCCTGTTTTGTCTGCGCTTGGGCGGCTGCAGCTGCGCTGTCCTGCTGTCTTTTGCTGCGCCGCTTGGCAATGGATTCACGCTCGACGTCCAACAGCTGCGTGGCCAATGCGCGGTAAAGCGGTACGGGAGAGATGCGTCCAGAAATAGCACTGGCCAGCAGGCTTGCGGCCAGGATGGGCAATGCCATGTCCTGGCTGTGCGATAGCTCGATGGTGATGACCGTGGCGGTCAGCGGTGTTCGGGTGACGCCGGCAAGGTACGCAGCCATGCCAATCAAGCCTGCCGCCTGCAAGCTGATACCGGGTATCCAGTCGGTCACCCAGGGGGCAAAGCTGGCGCCCACCGCCAAAGAGGGCGAAAACAGCCCGCCGGGAATACCGGCCAGGTAGGAGACCACATTGGCGAGGAACTTCCAGATGACAAAGCTGGCATCGGTGACCGGCTGGCCCTCAAGAATCGCCCGGGTTTCGGCATAGCCGGTGCCGAAAACATGCTGCCCGGAGATCAATCCAAGCAATGCCATGACCAAGCCACAAATACCCGCGAAGATCACCGGACGCCTTGCCCGCCAGGCTGCCATCAGCGCCAACGGGCCTAGTTTGGCCGGCAATACCAGGCGACAGTACAAACCACCTGCCAGACCGCCTGCAGCCCCGCAAACCAACACTGCAAGCCAGTCGCGACTCAGCGGTAGCTCGGCACTGAGTTGGCCGAAGTAGCTGTAGTGGCCCATCAAGCCAAGGGTGACCATGCCGCCGATCAAGACCGCAGTCAGCACCAGGCCATTGAGACTTTGCTCAAAGCGGTGGCTGAGTTCCTCAATCGCGAAAACAACCCCGGCCAGTGGTGTATTGAATGCCGCAGCGATACCCGCCGCGCCGCCCGCGATGATCAACCCGGAGCCCGCGCTGCGTGCCTGCAAACCCAGGCGCCTGCCGAATGTGTACATCAATGCCGCGCCAACATGCACGGTCGGGCCTTCACGCCCAATCGAGGCGCCCACCAGCAGGCCCGCGACTGAAAGGACCATTTTTACCGCAGCAATAGGCAGCGACAGCACCCGGTTGCGGAAACGGCTGGATGGGCGCTCAAGTGTGGCAATCACCTGCGGGATACCACTGCCCTTGGCGTTTCTGAACCAGCCTTGAGTGGCCCATGCCAAAGCAGCGAACCCTAACGGGGTGACCAGCCACGGCCAGTAATTGCTATGGTTGAGCATCCGTTGGAAATAGACATTTGCCTCATCCGCCAGCCAGGCAAAAGCAAGTGCAACCAAACCAACCAGCAGCGCCCCAACCCAGAATGCAAGGCGCTGTCGCAAAACGCGCAGGTAGCGACGCCGGGCGCGAAAACGTTGGCGCGCAGTCGGGGTTTTCTGGGCTTCAGAATTGCTGGGCATAAGGCACTGGACCGCATAAGGAAGAGGTCAGGCAAGCCCATGGCGGGCTTGTTGTAATATCTTGCCACATATCGCCGTATGATGCCCTATGGTCTAGGCTGATAACCGTTCCCTGCAGGTGATATTGCCAGGCCAACCGGGGTAGATCGGCACCATATGCATAGCGCCCTGGGTTGATTTCAGTTCTGTAGTAATTCGAGTAAGCCTATGAATGTGCTGACGCCGAATATTGTGCTGGTCATCGCCTGCCTGGTCTTTGCAGCCGTATTCTTTTATCCGCGCCTGATCCGGGCAAACCTTTGGCGGGCGACTGTTACGCCACTGGCTTCGATCATTGGTTCGGGCTTTTTGGTAGCTGGGCCGATCCTTGCCCACGCCGCAGGTGCCTGGGCTTGGCTGGCGATGCTGGCGCTATGTCTGTTGGCATATTGGTTCGGCGCTGCGATTCGCTACAACATCACCCATCTTGAAAAGCACCTGGATGATAATCCGGCGCCTTTCCATGTCTGGCTTGAGCGACTTTCTGAATTGGCCCTGGCCCTGGCCTATTTTGTTTCGGTCGCGTACTACCTCAACCTGTTTGCCGCGTTTGGCCTGCGCATTGGCGAGGTGCTTGAAACCTTGTGGATCCGTATTGTGTCGACGGCAGTCATCGCGGCTATTGGTCTTTTGGGCACATTGCGCGGCCTGGCGGGTCTGGAGCGACTCGAGGTGTGGGTTGTTTCACTGAAAATGACGTTGATTGGCGGCCTTCTGGTCGCGCTGGCCTTGGCTAATTTTCATGAGTGGCAAGCGGGTGAACTGGTTTGGGCGGTCAAGCATCACGATCAGGGCATGCAGTCACTCACGGTGTTGCTGGGGCTGGTGATCCTGGTGCAGGGCTTCGAAACGTCACGCTACCTGGGCTCGAAATACAGTGCCGAAGTCAGGGTGCGCAGCATGCGCTGGGCACAGTGGATTGCCACCGCGATCTACATTGCTTTCCTGTTGCTGATTACCAGCCAGTTCAGTGGCGGCCTGCCAAAGCAGGGCGGTGAAACCGCAATTATTGATTTGCTCAAGCCCATTGGTAGCTTGCTCGGGCCATTATTGATTCTCACGGCATTGTCGTCGCAACTGTCAGCTGCGGTCGCTGACATGAATGGCGCAGGCGGCCTGTTGGCAGAAGCCTCGGGGCGACGCTTTCCTGTACGCATTGGCAATCTGCTAACGGCCTTGGTGGCAATCGGCATCACCTGGTTTGCCAATATCTACGAGATCATCACCTACGCCTCGAAAATGTTTGTGGCCTATTACACCTTGCAGTCGCTGCAGGCGATGCTGATGTCCTGGCGTAAAGGCCACAAACTGCGGGCGGGGTTTTTTGCGTGCGCGGTGTTGATTGGGCTATGCGTGATTATCTTCGCCCAGCCGGTAGAAGCCTAAGCACTGCAGCAACGCTAAGCTTGTCCGCCCGGATCAACTGCGAGCATGCTGGAGTTCGGGCATCTGCAGCGGCGCCAATGGTGGATGAAGAAAGCGCCATCCGCCATTGGCGATCCGCTCGTTTAATGGTGTTCGCGAGTGGCGCGGAACTTGATATCCGGCCAGCGTTCTTCCATCAGCGCTAGGTTGACGCGGGTTGGCGCCAGGTAGGTCAGGTGTCCGCCACCATCAATGGCCAGGTTCTCATGGGCCTTGTTCTTGAAGTCTTCGAGCTTTTTCTTGTCGCTGCATTCGATCCAGCGCGCCGACCATACGGTGATCGGCTCGTAAGCGCATTCGACCTTGTACTCGCCCTTCAAGCGGCTGGCAACCACATCAAACTGCAGCACACCGACCGCACCCAGGATGATGTCGTTGCTGCGCTCCGGGAAGAACACCTGTGTTGCGCCTTCTTCGGCAAGCTCCTGCAAACCTTGGCGCAGTTGCTTGGACTTGAGCGGGTCTTTCAGGCGAACGCGACGGAACAACTCCGGGGCGAAGTGCGGAATGCCGGTAAAGCCAATGCTTTCGCCTTCGGTGAAGGTGTCGCCAATCTGGATGGTGCCGTGGTTGTGCAGGCCGATGATGTCGCCGGCGTAGGCTTCTTCCAGCTGTTCACGCTCGGAGGAGAAGAAGGTCAGCGCATCGGGTACGCGTACATCCTTGCCCAGGCGTGCGTGACGCATCTTCATGCCTTTTTCGTACTTGCCCGAGCAGATGCGCATGAAGGCGATACGGTCGCGGTGCTTGGGGTCCATGTTTGCCTGGATCTTGAACACGAAACCGCTGAATTTTTCCTCGGTTGGTTCAACCAGCCGCTCATGGGCAGCACGAGGCAATGGTCTCGGCGCCCAGTCAACGACGGCATCGAGAACGTGATCAACTCCAAAGTTGCCCAATGCGGTGCCGAAGAAGACCGGGGTCAACTGACCACTTAGGAACTCGTCCTGGTCGAATTCGTGGCAGGCGCCTTGCACCAGTTCGAGTTGCTCTACAAAACGCTCGTATTCATCGCCAAGGTGCGCACGGGCTTCGTCAGAATCGAGGTGCTTGATGATCTTGGTTTCAGTGCGCTCGTGGCCGTGACCAGCGGTGTAGACGATGATGTAGTCTTCGCTGAGGTGGTAAACACCCTTGAAGTCGCGGTAGCAGCCAATCGGCCAGGTAATAGGCGCGGCTTTGATCTTGAGTACGGCCTCAATCTCGTCAAGCAGTTCGATCGGGTCACGAATGTCGCGGTCGAGTTTGTTGACGAAGCTGACAATCGGCGTGTCGCGCAGGCGGCAAACATCCATCAGGGCGATGGTCCGTGGCTCAACCCCTTTACCGCCGTCGAGCACCATCAGCGCACTGTCCACAGCAGTCAGCGTGCGGTAGGTATCTTCCGAGAAGTCTTCGTGACCGGGGGTGTCGAGCAGGTTGATCATGTGCTCGCGATAGGGGAACTGCATCACCGAGGTGGTAATCGAGATACCACGCTGCTTTTCCATTTCCATCCAGTCGGAGGTCGCATGGCGGTCGGATTTTCGCGATTTGACGGTACCCGCCACTGCAATGGCTTTACCCATCAGCAGCAGTTTTTCGGTAATGGTGGTCTTACCGGCGTCGGGGTGGGAAAAAATGGCGAACGTGCGACGTTTCGCGACTTCGGCGGCCTGTGTGGTCATGGGTGATTGCCTGACTGAATACGGTTGCGGGCGGGCGAACGACAGCCGACCCGTAAAACCGCCAATTATAACGTGAAAAGCAGCTACATTTGGTGAATCAGCCGATCAGCAGTCAGGCATGTGCCAATTTGTATTGCCGGGGGGCCGCAATGGGCGGCTCAGGTCGGGTACTCAACTGGCTGCAAAGGTTGTCATCCTGGATTCACATTCTGGGCCGATAGTGGCCTCAATGCTCAATTCGTGCAGCATAAAACACGTTTTGTTTTGAATCTAAAACGATCAGCTGCTTATGGGGCAAATAGGGCTAAAAAAGCGCTTATTGGTGATTGATATACAGGGCGCATGGCCCTAAAGTTCCGCCCCGAACGTCCATGCTGGCAACGATCCATCCGGCTCAAGTACAGACGACGAGAGGTCGCTCTTTTGTGGAAACAGCACAAGGGTGATTCTCGGCGAAATGCCTTGGGAAGTAGGCGACCAAAGTGGGGAGACTGATCAGACGTTCAAAGTTGATGCAGGCGCCGTAAACCTTGGTTACTGCCTCAATTTGCGTTGTTTCGACTGACTGTTGCCAAGGCGCTTTCAATCGAAGCAACCGGCCCCGCCGAATAATTGAACCCTAGCGGACTCAGTTACTCGAAATTTATGTATTCCGGTTTAGCCAAATGGAGTCCACGCATGTCGATCAATGTTGATGATTACTACGCACCCGCCACTTTCCAGAAGATGAAGGCGTTTGCCGATAAGCAAGAAACGCCATTCGTGGTGATTGATACCCAAATCATCAGCAAGGCATACGATGACTTGAGCGCAGGCTTTGAGTTCGCCAAGATTTATTACGCGGTCAAGGCCAACCCGGCCGTGGAAACCATCCAGCTGCTCAAGGAAAAAGGCTCGAACTTCGACATCGCCTCCATCTATGAACTGGACAAGGTGATGGCCTGTGGCGTGAGTGCCGACCGTATCAGCTACGGCAACACCATCAAGAAAGCCAAGGACATCCGCTACTTCTACGAGAAGGGCGTGCGCATGTACTCCACCGACTCCGAGGCGGACCTGCGCAATATTGCCAAGGCCGCACCTGGCTCGAAGGTTTATGTGCGTATCCTCACCGAAGGTTCGACCTCGGCTGACTGGCCACTGTCGCGCAAGTTCGGTTGCCAGACCGACATGGCGCTGGACTTGTTGATCCTGGCCAAGCAACTGGGCCTGGATCCGTACGGCATCTCGTTCCATGTGGGTTCGCAGCAGCGCGATATCGACGTCTGGGATGCGGCAATCGCCAAGGTCAAGGTGATTTTCGAGCGTTTGAAAGAAGAAGACGGCATTGTCCTGCGCATGATCAACATGGGCGGCGGTTTTCCGGCAAACTACATTCAACGCACCAACAGCCTGGAAACCTACGCTGAAGAAATCATCCGTTTTCTCAAGGACGACTTCGGTGATGACCTGCCGGAAATCATTCTTGAGCCGGGTCGTTCGTTGATTTCCAACGCCGGTATCCTGGTCAGCGAAGTGGTACTGGTGTCACGTAAGTCGCGCACTGCGGTCGAGCGCTGGGTGTTCACTGACGTCGGCAAGTTCTCGGGCCTGATCGAAACCATGGACGAGGCAATCAAGTTCCCGATCTGGACCGAGAAGAATGGCGAGATGGAAGAAGTGGTCATTGCCGGTCCAACCTGTGATAGCGCCGACATCATGTACGAAAACTACAAGTACGGCCTGCCACTGAATCTGGCCAGTGGCGATCGCCTGTACTGGCTCTCGACCGGCGCCTACACCACCAGCTACAGTGCCGTGGAATTCAATGGTTTTCCACCGCTCAAAGCCTTTTACCTCTAAGCGATAGAGCAATGCAAAAGCCCGCCAATTGGCGGGCTTTTGCGTTTTTGGTGTTGTGGAGTCGTCAATGGCATTTATGCGCACCGACGAGTGCTAGGCCGCTTAGCTGTTGATGGTTTCGGCGTGATGGCAAGCCACTTGCCGTGAATCGATCAGGCGCAGTTCCGGGCGTTCGACTTCACATTGCTCGGTCGCATAGGGGCAGCGCTTGTGAAAGGCGCAACCTGTTGGCGGGTCGAGCGGGTTTGGCAGCTCGCCACTGATCTTGATCTTGGGTTTGCTCGGGTCTGGGTGGATGGCGGGTGTCGCAGACAGTAGCGCCTTGGTGTACGGGTGCAGCGGGCGTTGGTAAATCTGCTCGCTTGGCCCCATCTCCGCTGGCCGGCCCAGGTACATCACCAGCACGTCGTCGGCTACGTGACGCACCACCGAAAGGTTGTGCGAGATAAAGACATAACCGGTATTGAGCTCTTCTTGCAGGTCCATGAACAGGTTGAGCACTTGGGCCTGGATCGATACGTCCAGCGCCGAGGTCGGCTCATCCGCAACCAAAACCTTGGGCGTCAGCATCATGGCGCGGGCCAGGGCGATACGCTGACGTTGACCACCGGAAAACATATGTGGATAACGCTGGTAATGTTCTGGTCGCAAACCGACTTGCTGCATCATGGCCTGGACCTTTTCGCGCCGCTCGCTTTTCGACAGCCCTGTGTTGATCAACAGTGGCTCAGCCAATTGGTCACCAATTTTTTGCCGGGGATTGAGCGATGCATAAGGGTTCTGGAAGACCATCTGCACATCGCGGCGCAGCTGCTTGCGCTGGGCCTTGTTGGCACCTGTGACTTCCTGCCCGGCAATTTGCAGCGAGCCCGAGCTGGGCTCCTCAATCAAGGTCAGTGCTCGCGCCAGGGTAGATTTGCCGCAGCCGGATTCACCAACCACCGCCAGGGTCTTGCCTGCGGCCAGTTCGAACGAGACGCCATTGAGTGCCTGCACCGTGGCGTTGGGCTGGAACAAACCGGTTGATACCGAATAGTGGCGGGTGAGGTCGCGGGCAGACAACACGCTGTTAGTTGTAGGCGTGCTCATCAAGCCACCTCCGAAGTCAGGTTAAGCGGGAAGAAGCAGCGCACGGCGCCTCGCTCATGCGCCTCAAGGGCTGGCCGTTGCTGGCGACATTGCTCCTGCACGTAAGGGCAGCGTGGCGACAGCAGGCAACCCTGTGGCCGGTCGTAGCGGCCGGGAACGATGCCCGGCAATGTCGATAAACGTTCGGCGCCGAGAGAGTGCTCGGGGATCGCCTTGAGCAACGCCTCGGTGTAAGGATGGGTTGGGCTGTTGAACAGTTCCGGCACCGAGCCGACTTCCACTGCCTGGCCTGCGTACATGACGCATACGCGCTGCGCGGTTTCGGCAACCACCGCAAGGTCGTGGGTGATCAGTACCAGCGCCATGTCCTGCTCACGCTGCAGGTTGACCAGCAGTTCCATGATCTGCGCTTGAATGGTTACATCGAGGGCGGTGGTCGGTTCGTCGGCGATCAGCAATTTAGGTTCGGCGGCAATGGCCATGGCAATCGCAACACGCTGGCTCATACCGCCAGAGAGCTGATGCGGATATGCTTCGAGCCGGCTGGATGCTCCCGGTATTTCGACTTTCTCCAGTAATTCCAGCGCCCGTTGCCGCGCGGCTTTGCCTTTGAGGCCCATGTGCTGGCGCAGCACTTCTTCAATCTGGAAACCAACGGTGAAGCTCGGGTTGAGTGCGGTCATCGGGTCCTGGAAGATCATCGACAGGTCCTTGCCGATGATGTTTCGACGTTGCTTGCCCTTGAGGCGCAGCATGTCGGTGCCGTCAAACTGCAGGCTGTCAGCGTTAACTCTGCCCGGTGCTTCGATCAAACCCATCAGCGCCATCATGGTGACTGATTTACCTGAACCCGATTCGCCAACAATCGCCAGCACTTCACCTTTGTCGACACTGATGTCGAGGCCATCCACAACCGGAACGGCATTCGCGTCGCCGAAGCGTACGCTGAGGTTTTTAATATCAAGCAAACTCATTGTGGGCTCCTCACACTGCGTTCTTGAGTTTCGGGTCTAGCGCATCGCGCAAACCGTCACCCATCAGGTTGATTGCCAGAACGCTGAGCAAAATGGTCAAGCCGGGCAGGGTTACCACCCACCACGCGCGCTCAATGTAGTCGCGTGCCGATGCCAGCATGGTGCCCCACTCAGGTGTTGGTGGTTGCACCCCAAGCCCCAGGAAGCCCAGTGCCGCGGCGTCGAGAATGGCAGATGAGAAGCTCAGGGTTGCCTGCACGATCAGGGGCGCCATGCAGTTGGGCAGCACCGTAATAAACATCAGGCGGGGCAGGCTGGCGCCAGCCAGGCGTGCCGCTGTTACGTAGTCGCGGTTGAGTTCGCCCATGACGGCTGCACGGGTCAGGCGCACATAGGATGGCAGCGAGACGATAGCGATGGCGATTACGGTATTGATCAGGCCAGGGCCGAGAATGGCCACAATCGCCACCGCCAGCAGCAGCGATGGCAAGGCCAGCATCACGTCCATCAAGCGCATGATCCCCGGGCCCATGACCCGTGGAAAGAAGCCTGCAACCAGCCCGAGGAAAATGCCGGGGATCAGTGACATCAGTACCGATGCCATGCCGATCATCAGCGACAGGCGCGCACCGTGAATCAATCGTGACAGCAGGTCGCGGCCGAGTTCATCGGTGCCCAGCAGGAATTGCCATTGGCCACCTTCGAGCCATGCCGGTGGCGTCAGCAGGAAGTCGCGAAACTGCTCGCTCGGATTGTAGGGCGCGACCCAGGGGGCAAACAGCGCACAGAACACAATCAGGATCATGAACATCAGGCCTGCCACTGCGCCTTTGTTATGGGCGAAGGCTTGCCAGAATTCTTTTAGCGGTGAGGGATAGAGCAAGCTCTGATCAACCGCCGTGAGGGAGTTAGCTGTAGTCATTTCAGGCCTCCTTAGCGCTGATGGCGAATGCGTGGGTTGGCCAGGCCGTACAAGATATCGACGACGAAGTTGACCATGATGACCAGGCAGGCGATCAGCAGGATGCCGTTTTGCACCACCGGATAATCACGTGCGCCAATGGACTCGATCAGCCATTTGCCCACCCCGGGCCAGGAGAAAATAGTTTCAGTCAGCACCGCGCCTGCGAGCAGCGTGCCGACCTGCAGACCGATCACCGTGAGCACCGGGATCAGCGCATTGCGCAGGCCATGAACGAAAACCACCCGCGCTGGTGACAGGCCTTTGGCGCGCGCGGTACGCACATAGTCTTCGCGCAGCACTTCGAGCATGGCCGAGCGGGTCATGCGGGCGATGACGGCCAGTGGAATGGTGCCAAGCACGACTGCCGGCAAGATCAGGTGTTGCAGGGCGTCGACAAAGGCGCCTTCTTCATCCGAAAGCAGGGTGTCGATCAGCATAAAGCCGGTGCGCGGCTCTATGTCGTAGAGCAGGTCAATGCGTCCTGAAACGGGGGTCCAGCCAAGCCAGACCGAGAAGAACATGATCAGCAGCAGGCCCCACCAGAAAATCGGCATGGAGTAACCGGCCAGTGATATGCCCATGACGCCGTGATCGAACAATGATCCCCGCTTGAGCGCTGCAATCACGCCGGCAATCAAGCCGACGGTTCCTGCAAACAGCAAGGCGGCCAGCGACAGCTCAAGGGTCGCAGGGAAGAGAGTGATGAACTCATGCCAGACACTTTCGCGGGTACGTAGTGACTCGCCCAGGTCGCCGTGGGCAAGGTTGCCGATGTAGTCGAAATACTGGGCATACAGCGGTTTGTCCAGGCCCAGGCGATGCAGTGCCTCGGCGTGCATGGCTGGGTCGACACGGCGCTCGCCCATCATCACTTCCACTGGGTCACCGGGAATCATCCGGATCAATGCGAAGGTCAGTAGGGTCACGCCGAAGAAAGTCGGGATCAGTAGTCCCAAACGCCTGGCAATAAAAGACAACATAGGGTTTTAACACTCCAGCAATTTTCGGTTCACCTGGCTGCGTGGCCTGGCGATGTTGTTATAACGAGTGCGCAACATGACCCAATACAGTGTTTGCATTCGGTCAGCCTCGGCTATTAAGGCTTGATGCTCACGCGCGCGTAGTTATTTGAGCCCAGGGGACTCTGCACAAAGCCCTGCACATTGGTGCGCAGGGCGGTGAACTGTTTTGGATAGGCAAGGGCAATCCAGGGTGCCTGGTCCTGAAATATCGACAACGCCTCGCGATAGAGCGCAGCACGTTGCGAACGTTGGTTTACCCGGCGTGCTTCATTGAGTAGGGCGTTGAAGTCTTTGTTACACCAACCTGACATGTTTTCACCGGACTTTGCCGCAGCGCATGACAGGTTTGGCGTGAGGAAATTGTCTGGGTCTCCGTTGTCGCCAGCCCAGCCCATAAACACCAAGTCGTGTTCGCCGTTTTTGGCACGCTTGATCAACTCGCCCCATTCATAGACGCGGATATCTGCTGTGATACCGATGGCGGCGAGGTCTGCCTGAAGCATTTGCGCGCCAATGCCGGGGTTGGGGTTGGTCGGGCCGCCACCTGGGCGCGTCCAGATCGACAGCTTGAAGCCATCGGCGTGCCCCGACTCTTCAAGCAATTGCCGCGCGCGCTTTACATCATGGGGCCAGCCAAGCAATTGTGCGTCATGGCCCCAGAGCGTCGGTGGATAAGGCGCAACGGCAGGCGTTGCACCTTCCTCGCCATATTGCGCGCGTACATAGGCGGCCTTGTCGAATGCCATGTTCAGCGCCCGGCGTACACGCACATCGTCCAGCGGTGGTCGGCGGGTGTTGATCGCGATGTAGGCCGTCAGCAGCGAGTCCAGCGCCTGGACCTTGATCCCGTTGCTGGTCTTGAGCGCCGCAATGTCGGTGGGCCGTGGATAGAGCGCTATCTGGCAGGCGTTGGCCTTGAGTTGTTGAATGCGCACGTTCGGATCAGGGGTGATGGCGAACAGCAGCTTCTTGATGGCTGGCGCGCCCTCCCAGTAGTCCGGGTTGGCGTGAAAGCGTATTTGCGAATCCATGCTGTAGCGGTCAAACACAAAGGGGCCGGTGCCAATCGGATGGCTGTTGAGCTGCTTTCTGTTGTTTTTGGCCAGTAGCTGGGCGGCGTACTCGGCGGAATAGATAGAGGCAAAGCCCATCGCCATATCGGCCAGAAAGGGCGACTCAGGGTGATTCAGGGTGAAGCGCACTGTGTGGTCGTCGAGCTTGTCGATGCGCTCAATGATGCTGGCCATGCCCATTGATTCTGCGTAGGGATAGCCGCGCAGCGCCTGGTCGTGCCATGGGTGCTTGGGATCGAGCTGGCGGTTGAAGCTCCAGAGTACATCGTCGGCATTGAAGTCACGGGTTGGGGTAAATATCTTGGAGTGGTGGAACTTGACGTTCTGGCGCAGGTGGAAGGTGTAGCTCAGGCCGTCCTCGGAAATATCCCAGCGTTCGGCGAGCGCCGGTTCCAGGTCGGTGGTGCCCGGGACGAACCGGACCAGTCGTTCAAGCACTGTTTCTGCCGAAGCATCGGCAGTGACCGCCGCGCTGTATTGCACTACATCAAAACCTTCGGGGCTGGCTTCGGTGCAGACAATCAAGCTGTCTTCGTTCGCGGCTTCAGCGGCAGCGGTATCAAGGCCGGTGCCGAGCAACAGCAGGCTGAACAATACGAGTGATTTGGGTTTGGGCATTGAGTAATCCCTGATGCGTATGCGGAATGCGAGCAGCAGCCGTGTAGGGTGCCGGCGCCCGGTTATCCAGCCGAGGATTGCTCGGCTGGATAACAGCTGCCAGGGTTATTTCTCGACGCTTACGCCGTAGAACGAGTTAAGGCCGAATGGACTGATTTTGAAGCCCTTGACCGATTTGCTCATTGGCTGGAATACGGTTGAGTGGGCGACCGGAGTGATAGGCACGTTGTCCTTCAGGATGTGCTGCGCCTGCATGTAGAGCTTGCTGCGCTCATCCTTGTCGTTGAGGGTTTTGGCCTTCTTGACCAGGCCGTCGAAGTCCTTGTTGCACCAGCGGCTGTAGTTGTTGCCGCCGATGGCATCGCAACCGGAGAGCACACCCCGCCAGTTGTCCGGGTCCCCATTGTCGCCAGTCCAGCCGATCAGGAGCGCATCGTGTTCACCTGCTTTGGCGCGCTTGTTGTACTCGCCCCACTCATAGCTGACGATCCTGGCCTTGATCCCGATCTTGGCCCAGTCTGCCTGCAGCATTTCAGCCATCAGCTTGGCATTCGGGTTGTAGGGGCGCTGCACCGGCATGGCCCATAGGGTGATTTCTGTACCTTCTTTGACTCCCGCGTCCTTGAGCATCTGCTTGGCTTTTTCAGGATCGAAGGGGGCATCCTTGATGCTGTCGTCATAAGACCATTGGGTCGGCGGCAAGCTGTTGACGGCCAGTTGGCCCGCACCTTGGTAGACCGCGTTGATAATGGCTTTTTTGTTGACCGCCATATCCAGCGCCTGGCGCACTTCGAGCTTGTCGAATGGCGGGTGCTCGATGTTGTAGGCGATATAGCCAAGGTTGAAGCCTGCCTGGTCCGGCAGTTGC
Organism: Pseudomonas sp. S9; assembly: GCF_000222125.1. Taxonomy (NCBI): domain Bacteria; kingdom Pseudomonadati; phylum Pseudomonadota; class Gammaproteobacteria; order Pseudomonadales; family Pseudomonadaceae; genus Pseudomonas; species Pseudomonas sp. S9. Next base: position 154,382 of record NZ_AFFX01000011.1, read on the forward strand.
AGCTTGGCATCGGCCTTGAGCGATTCGATGTCCGCAGGACGTGGGAACACGCTGACCTGACATTCACCAGCCTTGAGCTTTTGCATGCGCACCGAGGCGTCGGTGTTGATGGCGAAGATCAGGTTGTCGATCTTCACATCGTCCGGGTTCCAGTATTGCTTGTTGCCGGTGAAGCGAATCTGCGCATCTTTCTGGTAGCGCTTGAACACGAACGGGCCAGTGCCGATTGGCTTTTGGTTGATGTCGCTGGCTTTGCCTTCTTTCAACAGCTGGGCCGCATACTCGGCGGACTGGATGGAGGCGAAGCTCATGGCCAGGTTCTGGATAAATGCCGCATCGACGCTGTTGAGGGTGAAGCGCACCGTCATGTCATCGACCTTGTCGATTTTGGCGATGTTTTGATCCATGCCCATGTCGGTGAAGTAAGGAAATTCTGTTGGATAGGCTTTGCGAAATGGATCGTCTTTGTTGAGCATGCGGTGGAAGGTGAACAGCACGTCATCCGCATCAAAGTCGCGGCTTGGCTTGAAGTAGTCGGTGGTATGGAACTTGACGCCAGGGCGCAGGTGGAAGGTGTAGGTCAGGCCGTCATCGGAGATATCCCACTTTTCGGCAAGGCCAGGAATGACCGTGGTACCACCCCGTTCAAATTGAGTCAGGCGATTGAATACGGTCTCTGCGGCCGCATCAAAGTCGGTGCCCGTGGTGTAGAGCGCAGGGTCGAAGCCTGCAGGACTGCCTTCTGAACAAAACACTAGATTGCTTGCGGCCTGGGCAAATGGCGCGCTGGCGAGTAGTCCAGCTACGAGCATTGCCTGGATGACGGCATTCTTACGCATAGAAACCTCATGGTTGTTGTGGTTATGTTGAGGGGCCCCTTGTGGAGACCTTGGATCAAACTATGCAGGGCACATGCCGGAGACAAGTGCGCCAAGTCATAAACAGGGCTATCAGTAGGTGTGGTGTAACTTGCTGTCGCATTTAGACAAAATTTAGGCCAGAACATGGCGAAACGCCGCTATAGAAGCATAGCGGCGCTGAGCGATTATGGTGCTGTGAAGTGTTACCTTTTAGGGCATCTGCACTTCGATGACGCCATCGGCATTAACCGTGACCTGGCTGGTGCCAGCCTCAACTTCCGGTGGCGCCGAGTCCATCATCATTTTCATGCTTGAGCCGCGCGCCATGCGAATGGGCATTGGTGGCTGGAAACCCCCGCTGTTGATGTTCAGGCTCACCAGCTTATAGCCTTTGCCGCCCAGGGCTTGGGTGGCCAGGTCTGCGCGGGCTTTGAAGGCTTCGACTGCATCCTTGAGCATGGCGTCTTCCTTGCTCTTGCGCGTGTTGTCGGCAATGCTGAAACTCATTGAGCCCATCTGCATGGTTTTCAGCATCTCACCGGTTAGCTTGGATAGCTTGGCAAAGTCTGCACTCTCAAGGCGCACTTCGGCGCGCTCGCGCCAGGCGATGATCTTCTTGCCTTTGTCGTCATACACCGGATAACTGTTGCGGCTGCCGGTTGCCACGCTGACACCTTCCACGGCGCGCGCTTGTTTCAGGGCCGCATTGAGGGTTTGGGTGGTTTCTGCGGCGAGCACTGCGGGGTCAGTATTTTGCGACTCGGTATAGAAGGTCACGTGCATCAGGTCATGGGCGATTTCTTGACTGACTTCAGCGCGCAGCGCCACTTGGTTGTAGTGGGCTTCATCGGCATGTACCGAGAGGCTCAGCAGGCTGCCGGCTGTCAGCAACAGGGCAGTGGCAAAGCGTGGGAGGCGTGACATTGGTTGCATGGAGACTTCCTTAGTTGTCGAGTTGGCGCACATGCGCACTGGGTTCAAAAGAGTAGACGGCGTTTATTGTCGATTGGGGTTAAACAAAGTTAAAAAAATAAATCGACCGGGGCGGCAGTCTGTTTATTGGCCTGTTTAACCAGTAGCAGGAATTGCTCGCCTGGCTATCTGAAATGACTTCGAGTGCTCTGGCCCGATGTTGTTCAGCCGGCAGCTGTTGCAAAAAGCGTCGGCTGCGGCGTGTTGACGCACTAAGCCGTTTGGTGGCTTGGTTATACTCGCCAGACTTGTTACAGGCGTTCTTGGAGAGCTTATGCTCGCACCGGTGCAGTTGTTGTCGGCCAGTCGGCAAAATCTCAGGCGTTTGATCCTGATTCGCTTTTTGGTGCTCGCCGCCCAGGCGGGCGCGGTGGGGCTGGTCTATAAATCGGGTTTGCTGGTGCTGCCCTGGTTTGAACTGAGTATTACCCTGGGCCTGTCTCTGGTCCTGTGCTTGCTTACGGCCCTGCGTTTGCGAGGGCCGTGGCCGGTGACCGAGCAGGAGTATGCCCTGCAACTGAGTTTCGACTTGATTATCCACAGCGTCTTGCTGTTCTACTCTGGCGGCTCCAGCAACCCCTTCGTGTCTTATTACCTGGTACCCTTGACCATTGCAGCCGCGACCTTGCCCTGGCTCTACACCGTGACTTTGTCAGGACTGGCGCTAACCGGTTATACCTTGCTGTTGGTCTGGTCGCATTCGATTGCCGTGCCCCAGGAACAGCGCCAGAGCCTGCTGATCTACGGCATGTGGCTGAGTTTTGCCATGGCCGCCGGGCTGATTACCTTTTTCGTTGCGAAAATGGCCGAAGAACTGCGTGGCCAGGATCAACAGCGCGCAGAGCGGCGCGAAGAGAACCTGCGTGACCAGCAATTGTTGGCGGTTGCCACCCAGGCGGCCGGAGCTGCACATGAACTGGGTACGCCACTGGCGACCATGAGCGTGTTGATCAAAGAGTTGCGCCGTGAGCATCCCGAGCCATTGCTGCAAGAAGATCTGGCTGTGCTGCAGGAACAGGTGAAGCTGTGCAAAGACACGCTGCAGCAGTTGGTTCGCGCCGCCGAAGCCGACCGCCGCCAGGCCGTTGTCGAACAGTCGAGTGTTGAGTGGCTGGAGGTCACGCTCAATCGTTGGCACCTGATGCGCCCTGAAGCGAGCTATCGTTACCAGTGTCTGGGCCGTGGTACGCCGCCGCGGCTGATGACGCCAGCAGATCTGACCCAGGCCTTGCTTAACCTGTTGAATAACGCTGCCGATGCCCACCCAGACAAACTGGATATCCGCCTGAACTGGGACCACCAGTGGCTGTACCTGACCATCCGCGATTTTGGAGCCGGTGTGCCGCTGGCGATTGCCGAGCAACTGGGACGCCCCTTCTTCACCACCAAGGGCAAGGGATTTGGCCTGGGCTTGTTTTTAAGCCAGGCCAGCGTTACGCGGGCAGGCGGTACGGTTAAACTGTATAACCATGAAGAGGGTGGCACGCTTACCGAGTTGAAACTGCCGCGTGCCTATGGCCGCGCATAAATGCGACCTGCAAGGGAGCCGATTGCTCGCCCCCTCTTGAGGGCTGTAGCAAGGACTGCCCCAGCACGGGCTGCCCCAGCATGGGCTGCCCCAGTAATACCGAACACAGTAGTTTTTCAGCGGTTTCCAAGGAGTTGAGCATGTCTGAAGAGGCACTATTTGAAGGTGACGAGCAGCCGCATCTGTTGTTGGTCGACGATGACCCAACCTTTACCCGGGTCATGGCGCGGGCGATGAGTCGACGTGGCCTGCGTGTATCAACCGCAGGTTCTGCCGAAGAAGGCTTGCTATTGGCCGAGCAGGATATGCCGGAGTACGCAGTTGTCGACCTGAAGATGGATGGTGATTCAGGCCTGGTACTTTTGCCTAAACTGCTTGAGCTCGATGCCGAGATGCGGGTGGTCATACTTACCGGATATTCGAGCATTGCCACTGCTGTCGAGGCGATCAAGCGCGGTGCCTGCAATTACCTGTGCAAGCCGGCGGATGCCGATGACGTGCTGGCGGCCCTGCTGACGCAACATGCCGACCTCGACAGCCTGGTCCCGGAAAATCCGATGTCGGTCGATCGCCTGCAGTGGGAGCACATTCAACGCGTATTGGCTGAGCACGAAGGCAATATCTCTGCGACTGCCCGTGCCCTGGGCATGCATCGACGGACCTTGCAGCGCAAGTTGCAAAAGCGACCGGTGCGTCGCTAAGGCATCTGCGAAAAACTACCGGGCTAGGCTTTACCGGGCCAGCCCATCCGCTGTGTGCAAACAGCTTGAGCATCTAGCCGCGACGGCGGCGGATGAAAAAAGCCGCATCGACCCGATTAGCCAAATCTTTTCATTGGCAAGCTTGCTATTATTGTTAGCAGGCTACGGACTTGTCCTGTTCTCCAGATCAAAACGTGCCTAGATACCTGGACGCCTGGAATTGGACTGAGGCAGCTGTGTTCGAAATCGTTCTGCAAACCGTCAGCATTACCGCACCTGTATTCGCCATGCTGTTCCTTGGCGTGGTGCTCAAGCGCTTGCGCTGGATTGATGACAACTTTATCGGCACGGCTTCGGAGCTGGTATTTCGCGGCACCATGCCGACCTTGCTGTTTCTCGGTATCGTCAACGCCGACATGAGCCAGGCCTTCAAGCCGGGACTGATAATCTATTTTGTGCTTGCCACCCTGGTCACCTTCGCTGTCGCCTGGGGCTGGGCGGTGCTGCGTTGCCCGGAGATTGAGCGCGGCATCTATACCCAAGGTGCATTTCGTGGAAACAATGGCGTCGTTGGCCTGGCCCTGGCGACCAGCATGTACGGTGACTATGGCCTGGCGATAGGCAGCGTGCTCGCCGGAGTGGTGATCTTTTGCTACAACATCCTCTCCGTGCTGGTGCTGGCGATATATAGTCCCGGTGCCAAGACTGATCCGGGCACATTGTGCAAAAGCATCCTGACCAACCCGCTCATTATCGGCGTGGCACTGGCGGTCCCCTTTGCCTATTGGCAGATAGAACTGCCGCAATGGCTGCTGGCGTCGGCCGAATACTTCGCACACATGACGCTGCCTTTGGCGCTGATCTGCATTGGCGGCACACTGTCCCTGGCCTCCATGCGCCAGAGCAGCGATATTGCAATCGGCTCAAGTATGATGAAGCTGGTCTGGTTGCCGCTGCTAGCCACGCTTGGCGCATGGCTGGCGGGCTTTCGCGATGCTGATCTGGCTGTTCTGTTTCTCTACTTCGCCAGCCCAACTGCGGCGGCGAGCTATGTCATGGCTCGCGCGGCCAATGGTAACCATGAACTGGCAGCGGCGATTATCGTGATCACCACGCTAGGCTCTGTGGTTTCCATCAATATTGGCTTGCTGATATTGCAAGCTCTTGGCTGGATCTAGGCTCTGATACCGCCCTGGTTTGTTTGCGCTCGGCCACATAGCGGTTGAAGGCATCGAAATCACTGGTACAGAGGAGCGGGGCGATGGCCCTGATTTCTTCGGCAGGCCAGTCCCACCAGGCGGACTCTTGCAGCATCTGCCGGGTTGGTTCATCGAAGCGCCAGCGGATCAGGCGTGCAGGATTGCCCCCCACCACTGCGTAGGCCGGAACATCTTTGGTGACAACGGCACCCGCAGCGACTATTGCACCATCGCCAATGGTCACGCCAGAAAGAATCATGGCCTTTGAGCAGATCCAGCAATCATTGCCGATGATGACGTCACCATTGCTGCCGTGCGCATCCACGATATGAGCGAGTTCTTCCATCTGCAGTGGGAATGGATAGCTGGTTATCCAGTCGGTGCGGTGATGACCACCCAAGTAGATATTTACGTCCCCCGCAATTGAGGTGTAGGCACCCACATGCAGTTTGGTGCCTTCATTCCAGTCATGGACTGTGGGCTTGCCGTAGGTCCCATCGCCGAAGCTGTATTCTGGGTAACGCTGACGCAGTTTCAGCGCTCCTCGATAGAGCCTTGGCGAGTTTTGAATATACTTTCTGGCGCTGCGCTTAAGCAGCTTGGTTAAGCATTTCATATTTATCCCATCCATAGGATCGAAGCTATCCGCTAGCTAATACAAATATTACGGTAGTGTGATGTTGGTGATTTCTATCGCTGTTTGAAGTTCGATACGTGACAGACCAATAAAAGGTTCAGGCAAGGCGCTATTCTAAACGGCTCCGCGAACCAGTAAACGGGGCAGTTCGTCCGGATTTTTCTTGCCTGGGCATCAGTTTTTTTGCTGATGCTCGTCAATGATTTCCTGTGCGGCGCGGAATGCATCGATTGCAGCGGGGGCGCCGGCGTAAGCTGCGCAATGGAGCAGCGTTTCGCGGATTTCCTCGACGCTGCAGCCATTGTTCAAGGCGCCGCGCACGTGGCCTTTTAGTTCCTGCGGGCACTTGAGCGCGGTGAGTGCAGCAAGGGTAATCAGGCTGCGGGTTTTGCGCTCCAGCCCTTCACGGTTCCAGACGGCACCCCAGGCATGGTTGTTGACGTAGTCCTGCAGTGGCTGGGTGAAGTCCGTGGCGTTGCCCAGGGCGCGATCGACGAAAGCATCGCCCATGACTTCGCGGCGCACCTGTTCGCCGTCTAGGGGTTTATTACTCATATTCGCCTGCTCCCGTGATTTGAGTATCAAGTCAGTCGCTGTTTCTGCCAGCTGCGCACGCTGATAATGATCAAGGTGACCACTGTCAGTGGAATGACATAGCCGATCATGGCGTGGCCAAAGGTTTCAACAATCGGTCGGCCAGTGGCGAACAGCACCAGGTACAGGGTGTAGGCACCGTAATAGGCCAAAAACAGCAAGCCTTCCCAGCGATTGATTCGGTAGCCGGTGAAGAAAATCGGCAGGCAAGCCACTGCCACGGCAATCATCACCGGGAAGTCGAACGCCAGTGCATTGGGCGATACCGAAATAGGGTTTGGCGAAACCAGTGCCGCCAGCCCAAGTACGCTGAGCAGATTGAACAGGTTGCTGCCGACGATATTGCCCACCGCGATATCGCGCTCGCCCTTGAATGCGGCCAGGATCGAGGTGGCCAGTTCTGGCAGGGAGGTGCCGATGGCGATTACCGTCAAGCCGATGACCAGTTCAGACAGACCCAGGGCGCGGGCCAGTGTCACTGCGCCTTCAACCAGGAAGTGCGAGCCGCCGACCAGTAGTGCCAGGCCAATGATGATCAGTATCAGGTTGATCAGCCATGCATTGGGTTTGGCTGGCTGGTCGAGCCCGAACTCTTCGGCAAACTCATCGTTGTCTTGATCAGCGCCTTGCTTACGGCTGCTGCGCACCAGAAAGAAGGTGTAGGCGACGATGCCCGTGAACAATATTGCGCCATCAATGCGGCTCAGGTCGCCGTCATAGGCGAGGCCAAAGGTGAGCAGGCTGGCGCCGATCATCAGGGGCACATCCATGCGGATCAACTGGCGCGAGACAACCAGCGGTGCAACCAGCGCGGTGGCACCCAGTACCAGCAATACGTTGGCGATGTTGCTGCCCACCACGTTGCCAATGGCCAGGTCGCCAATGCCGCTCATTGCCGACTGCACGCTGACGGCGGTTTTCGGGGCGCTGGGGCCGAAGGGAAACACCGTCAGGCCGATCACCAGCGGTGTTATGCCGAATTGGGCTGCCAGCTTGGCTGCGCCACGTACCAAGACTTCAGCGCCAGCCACCAAGAGCACCAGGCCGGCGATCAGGTATACAAATGTCAGTAACGTCATACAGGGCTCCAGAAAGATGCGGCTAGTTTAGCCAGTCGCAGATTCGGCGCTAGAGGTAAATAAGGCGATTGGTAACCAGTCTTTACAGCTGATGGCTAGGGTTCCAGTAGCTTGATGCTGACCGGTACGACGCCATCGCGCAGCATGTCGAGTTGTTCGGCGGCCTTTTTTGACACGTCGATTATTCGTCCGCGAGCAAATGGGCCTCGGTCATTTATGCGCACTATCACGGTTTTATCATTGCGCAGGTTGGTCACCTGTACACGGCTGCCGAAGGGCAGGCTGCGGTGCGCCGCGGTGAGCGCGTTCTGGTCGAAGCGTTCGCCATTGGCGGTTTTCTTGCCATGATGCTGGGCGCCGTAATAGGAGGCATTGCCCGTTGCGCTATAGCCCGCGCCAGTAGTCGAAGTGCGAGGGCTGTCGATGGTGTTGCTGGCGCAACCGGCCAGTAGGCTGAACAGTCCGAGGATCAACAGCGTAGGTCGCATACAGGCTCCGAAAAAATCCTGAGCTGTTGCAATGCGTAGCTTGCCTGCCCTGCACAGCTCAAATTCTTGCTTACGACTAGCCACCTCTGGTGGCATTCGTCATCAGCCCTGCAAGCCAGAGGCTCCAGCTTGCAGGGCGGCGGCGCGAAGCTGATCTTGAAACAGTCAGCTCGTTTGTCGCGCGATGACTTGTTAGCCTTCGAGTTTCTTCTTGAGCAGTTCGTTCACTTGTTGCGGGTTGGCTTTGCCTTTGGAGGCTTTCATGGCCTGGCCGACGAAGAAACCGAACATCTTGCCGCGCTTGGCTTCTTCTGCTGCGCGGTATTGTTCAACCTGTTCGGCATTGGCGGCGAGCACCTCATCAAGCATGGCCTCGATTGCACCGCTGTCAGTCACTTGCTTGAGGCCTTTGGCTTCGATGACCTGATCAGCAGAGCCTTCGCCGGCGGCCATGGCTTCAAAGACCATCTTGGCGATCTTGCCGGAGATGGTGTTGTCCTTGATGCGCAGGATCATGCCGCCCAGTTGCTCGGCGCTGACCGGGGACTGCTCGATATCGAGGTTGTCCTTGTTGAGCAGGCTGGAAAGCTCGCCCATTACCCAGTTAGCGGCCAGCTTGGCGTCACCGCAGGTTTTTTCCACCGCCTCGAAGTAGTCGGCCATTTCGCGGCTGGCTGCCAGCACGTTGGCGTCGTAGGCCGACAAGCCAAATTGCGCCTCGAAGCGCTTGCGTTTCTGCACGGGCAGTTCCGGCGGGGTGGCGCGCAAGTGCTCGAGGTAGCTCGGTTCGATAACCACGGGCAGCAGGTCCGGGCAGGGGAAGTAACGGTAGTCGTTGGCTTCCTCTTTGCTGCGCATCGAGCGGGTCTGGTCTTTGTTCGGGTCGTACAGGCGGGTTTCCCGAACAACTTTGCCACCATCCTCGATCAACTCGATCTGACGCTGTACTTCATGGTTGATGGCTTTTTCAATGAAGCGGAACGAGTTGACGTTCTTGATCTCGGCGCGGGTGCCAAATTCAGCCTGGCCCTTGGGGCGTACCGATACGTTGCAGTCGCAGCGCAGCGAGCCTTCGGCCATGTTGCCGTCGCAAATCCCCAGGTAACGCACCAGTGCATGGATCGCCTTGACGTAGGCCACGGCTTCCTTGGCGCTGCGGATATCCGGTTCCGAGACGATTTCCAGCAGCGGCGTGCCAGCGCGGTTGAGGTCGATACCGCTCATGCCCTGGAAGTCTTCGTGCAGGCTTTTGCCAGCATCTTCTTCAAGGTGGGCACGGGTGATGCCGATGCGCTTGACGGTGCCGTCTTCCAGGGTGATGTCCAAATGGCCGATGCCGACGATTGGGTCGTCCATCTGGCTGGTCTGGTAGCCTTTTGGCAGGTCCGGGTAGAAGTAGTTTTTACGCGCAAAAATATTGCGCGGGGCGATATGGGCATCAATTGCCAGGCCGAACATGCATGCCATGCGCACGGCTTCGGCATTGAGCACCGGCAGTGTGCCGGGCATGCCCAGGTCAACCAGGCTGGCCTGGGTGTTAGGCTCGGCGCCGAATGTGGTGGCGCTGGCCGAGAAAATCTTCGACTGAGTCGCGAGCTGTGCGTGAATTTCCAGCCCGATCACGGTTTCCCATTGCATCTGAGTGATCCTTAAAATCCGGCTGGCACGCGAGTGTGCCAATCAGTGACTTGTTGATATTGGTGCGCCACGTTAAGCAGGCGACCCTCCTCGAAATACGGTGCCAGCAACTGCACGCCGACCGGCAAGCCGTCGACGAAACCGGCAGGCATCGACAAACCGGGAATGCCGGCCAGATTGGCGGTGATGGTGTAGATGTCTTCAAGGTAGGCCGCGACCGGGTCGTTGCTCTTCTCGCCAAGTTTCCAGGCCGGGTTGGGCGTGGTCGGGCCAAGAATCAGATCGACATCGTTGAATGCAGCCACGAAGTCGTTCTTGATCAGGCGGCGGATTTGCTGCGCCTTGATGTAGTAGGCATCGTAATAACCGGCAGACAGGGCATAGGCCCCCACCATGATCCGGCGCTTGACCTCGGCACCGAAGCCTTCACCGCGCGAGCGCTTGTAAAGGTCTTCAAGGTTGGCCGGGTTCTCGCAACGATAGCCAAAGCGCACGCCATCGAAGCGCGACAGGTTGGACGACGCTTCGGCAGGGGCAATGACGTAGTAGGCCGCAATCGCGTTCTGGGTGTTGGGCAGGCTGATGTCTTTGACTGTGGCACCCAGGGCTTTCAATTGCTCAACCACGGCCATTACCGCGTCTGCGATACGGCTATCGAGGCCAGCGCTGAAGTATTCCTTCGGCAAGCCAATGCGCAAGCCTGTCAGCGGCTTGGTCAATGCGGCGAGGTAGTCATCAACCGGCTGATCGACACTGGTGGAGTCTTTGGGGTCGAAACCGGCCATGGCCTGCAGCATCAGTGCGCAGTCTTCTGCTGTGCGGGCCAGTGGGCCACCCTGATCGAGGCTGGATGCATAGGCAATCATGCCCCAGCGGGAGACGCGGCCATAGGTCGGCTTGATCCCGGTGAGGTTGGTCAGCGCGGCCGGTTGGCGAATCGAGCCGCCGGTGTCGGTGCCTGTAGCTGCAGGCAGCAGGCGCGCAGCTACGGCCGCTGCCGAGCCGCCAGAGGAGCCGCCCGGGACGCGCTCGAGGTTCCACGGGTTCTTGACCGCGCCATAGTGGCTGGACTCGTTGGCCGAACCCATGGCGAATTCGTCCATGTTCAGCTTGCCCAGGGTTACCGCGCCAGCCGCCGCCAGTTTTTCAACCACGGTGGCGTTATAGGGGGCTTTGAAGTTGTCGAGCATTTTCGAGCCGCAGCTGGTGCGAATGTCGAGGGTGCAAAACAGGTCTTTATGACCGATGGGGGCGCCGAGCAGGGCGCCAGTCTCGCCTGCGGCACGACGTGTGTCAGCGGCTTTGGCTTGCTGGATCGCGAGGTCTTCAGTGACGCTGATAAAGCTATTGAGTTGCGGATCGAGTTGCTGAATACGCGCCAGCAGGGTGCGGGTCAGTTCTTCGGATGAGAATGTCTTGTCGGCGAGTCCGCGGGCGATCTCGGCCAGAGTCAGTGGATGCATGCTAGGCTCTTTCCCTTACTCGATAACTTTTGGAACAAGATAGAGTCCGCTTTCGACCGCCGGGGCAATTGCCTGGTAGTCGTCGCGATGATTTGTTTCAGTCACTTCGTCGGCTCGCAGGCGTTGTGTCGCCTCAAAGGGATGAGCCAAAGGTTCGATACCGTTGGTGTCGACCGACTGCATGTGGTCAATTAGGCCGAGAATGTTGTTGAGGGTCTCGGTTGTTTGTGGGATTTCGCTGTCATTAAGGCCCAGTCGTGCCAAATGGGCGATTTTTTCCACTTCGGAGCGTTCAAGCGCCATTGGATTTCCCTGTGTTAAGCCGCCTGTAAAAAAGGCCGCCTTAAAGTGTGATTGAGTCGTCATGCATGCGATATGCAGGGAACGTATTTCGCAAACCTGCGGTCAAAGGCCGCGATGGTGGGGCACAAGCCCGGAAAAACAGGCAATCTAACACATTGGTGCCTTGCTCAAAATCCCTTCCATTGTTAGAGTTTGCCGCACTTTTTTTACCCACGCGTTTCCTAGGGTCCTATATCCCATGTTCAAAAAACTGCGTGGCATGTTTTCCAGCGATCTCTCTATTGACCTGGGCACTGCCAATACCCTTATTTATGTTCGCGAGCGCGGAATTGTTCTCAATGAGCCTTCCGTCGTTGCTATCCGTACCCACGGTAACCAGAAGAGCGTCGTTGCTGTCGGTACAGAGGCCAAGCGCATGCTGGGTCGTACACCGGGCAACATTGCCGCAATTCGCCCGATGAAAGACGGCGTTATCGCCGACTTTAGTGTCTGTGAAAAGATGCTGCAGTACTTTATCAACAAGGTTCACGAGAACAGCTTTCTGCAACCCAGCCCACGGGTTCTGATCTGTGTGCCATGCAAGTCGACCCAGGTTGAACGTCGCGCCATCCGCGAATCGGCAATCGGTGCCGGTGCCCGCGAAGTGTTTCTGATCGAAGAGCCAATGGCAGCGGCGATCGGTGCCGGCCTGCCGGTTGAAGAAGCGCGCGGCTCCATGGTCGTGGATATCGGTGGTGGTACCACTGAAATCGCCCTGATCTCCCTCAACGGTGTGGTTTACGCTGAATCCGTACGTGTCGGCGGTGACCGTTTCGACGAAGCCATCATTACCTACGTGCGTCGTAACTACGGCAGCCTGATCGGTGAGTCGACGGCTGAGCGCATCAAGCAGGAAATCGGTACTGCCTATGCGGGTGGCGAAGTACGCGAAGTCGATGTCCGTGGCCGCAACCTGGCTGAAGGCGTGCCGCGTAGCTTCACGCTCAACTCCAATGAAGTGCTCGAAGCGCTGCAAGAGTCGCTGGCGACTATTGTCCAGGCAGTCAAGAGCGCGCTGGAACAATCCCCCCCAGAGTTGGCTTCCGATATCGCCGAGCGTGGCCTGGTGCTGACCGGTGGCGGTGCGCTGCTGCGTGACCTCGACAAGCTGCTTGCCCAGGAAACCGGTCTTCCGGTGATTGTTGCCGAAGATCCGCTCACCTGTGTTGCACGTGGCGGCGGTAAGGCGCTAGATATGATGGATCGCCACACCATGGACTTGCTGTCCACGGAGTAAAGCCTTCCGTTTTAGGGATTCTCTGAAAAAGGTAGCGAGCGTAGATAGTACAAGGCAGAAAATGCGAAAAAGCGGCGTTTAGCGGCCTGAATGAGCATTTTGAACAGTTTTTTAACGCCGTAATATCGAGCGCAGTAGTTTCTCAGAGTCTCCCTAAACAAAAGCTGCAAGGCGGGCCCCAGGCTCACTTGCAGCTTTTTGTTAATGTCTGATGCTACGAGGATCCGCCTATCAAACCGCTATTTGCCAAAGGACCTTCGCTCGGTGTGCGCCTGCTGGTGCTGGCCGTGCTTTCGGCTGCCTTGATGGTGGTGGATGCGCGTTTTGATGTGCTCAAGCCCGTGCGCAGCCAGTTGGGCGTGATTGTCGAACCGGTGTATTGGCTGGGTAGCTTGCCTGTGACGCTGTGGGAGAACACCACCCAGGAGCTGAGTTCGCGCACCGAGTTGGTGGCCGAGAATGAAAAGCTCAAGACCGAACGCCTGTTGATGCAGCGGCGCCTGCAAAAGCTGGCGGCGCTGACCGAGCAGAATGTGCGCTTGCGCGAGTTGCTCAATTCGGCGGCACTGGTTGATGACGATGTGCTTGCGACCGAGCTGATCGGTATTGACCCGAACCCGTTTACCCATCGCATCCTGATTGATAAAGGCTCCAAGGACGGCGTGGTCATTGGCCAGCCGGTGCTTGATGCGCGAGGGCTGATGGGGCAAGTGGTCGAAGTCATGCCTTATTCGGCGCGGGTCTTGCTGCTCACCGATACCAACCACAGTATTCCTGTTCAGGTGAATCGTAACGGTTTGCGTGCGATTGCCAGCGGCACCGGTAACCCCGAGCGCCTTGAGTTGCGCCATGTGGCAGATACAGCGGACATCAAGGAAGGCGACCTGTTGGTGAGCTCTGGCCTGGGCCAGCGTTTTCCGGCGGGCTATCCGGTGGCGACTGTGTCGCAGGTGATTCACGACTCGGGCCAGCCTTTTGCTATTGTCAGGGCCATTCCAACCGCCAATCTCAACCGCAGCCGCTACATGTTGCTGGTGTTCACCGACCCGCGTTCGCCAGAGCAACGGGCCACTGAGTCTGCCGAAGCGCAGGAAGCCGAGGATCGCCAGGCAACCGAGCCAGGGTCGCGCACTGCGCCACCTGCAGGCGAACAGGCTCCGGCCGCCGCGCCAGCGTCTTCCAGTCCGGCTCCGGCGACGCCAGTACCCGCGCAACCAGAAGGGACGCAGCAATGAGCAGTGTGCGTGCACGCAATACCTGGGTCGTCTGGCTGAGCTTGATGTTTGCGCTGTTGCTCAGTGTTTCGAGCCTGCCTGCGTTCATGGAAATTGGTCGGCCGCTGTGGCTTGCGCTATTTCTGACCTATTGGGTGCTGGCGCTACCGCACCGGGTTGGCATGGCAACCGCCTGGGTGTTCGGCTTTTTGGCGGATGTGCTCAATGGCTCCCTGCTCGGCCAGAACGCGCTGATCCTCAGTCTGATCACCTTCCTGGTGTTGAGCCTGCACCAGCGTTTGCGGATGTTCCCGATGTGGCAACAGTGCCTGGTGTTGATGGTCGTATTCGGCCTGGCGCAGTTGGTGCAGTTGTGGCTTAACGCACTAACCGGCAGCCGGCCTCCGACCCTTGCCTTTATCCTTCCGGCGGTGATCAGTGTGCTGCTTTGGCCGTGGGTCAGCGTTATCCTGCGCAGTATTCAGCAGCGCTTGGGCGTCAATTAAGCTGGCACTTTCAAATTCGACAAGGAGAATTCTGCATGGCCACGTTGTATCTGGCGTCAGGTTCGTCGCGTCGGCGTGAGTTGCTCACCCAGATTGGCGTACCCTTCATCACCCAAGTCAGCTCGATAGATGAAGCCGTACTGCCCGATGAGCAGCCAGGTACTTATGTAGAGCGCCTGGCCCGGGCAAAGGCACAGGCAGTCTTCGAATCCCTTGATTCACCGGCCGACGCTGTCGTGCTCGGGTCGGATACGGCGGTTGTTCTCGACGGCAAAATCCTCGGCAAGCCAGCCGACCGGAGTGAGGCGCTGGCGACCTTGCAGGCGTTGTCGGGGCGCGAACATCAAGTATTGACTGCGGTCGCGCTGGTCGCGCGCGATAAAACCAAAGCCTTGGTGGTGACAAGTCAGGTAACCTTTAGATGTATTTCAGAGGCTGAAGCACAGGCATACTGGGCCAGCGGTGAACCGCAAGATAAAGCGGGCAGCTATGGCATCCAGGGGTTGGCGGCCGTGTTTGTCAGCCAATTGCAGGGCAGTTATTCGGCAGCGGTTGGCCTGCCCCTGTGTGAAACAGCTGAGTTACTCGCAGAATTTGCAGTTCCGTGCTGGCAAACCTTGCCAGTCCACACTTAAGGAAGTTGTAGGTCACGGGCGAGCGGGCTCCCCGAGTTTGCAGCTTCATCTCAAAAGAGATGGACGCATGAGTGAAGAAATCCTGATCAACATCACGCCGATGGAATCGCGCGTGGCAGTAGTCGAAAACGGTGTGTTGCAGGAAGTCCATGTCGAGCGTACACAGCGCCGCGGGATTGTCGGCAACATCTACAAGGGCAAGGTGGTACGCGTGCTGCCAGGGATGCAGGCAGCGTTTGTCGACATTGGCCTTGAGCGTGCCGCCTTTATCCATGCGTCTGAAATTTCCAGCCGCGAAGGCGCTGCCGTCGAATCCATCAGCGCCCTGGTGCATGAGGGGCAGAGCCTTGTGGTGCAGGTCACCAAGGACCCGATTGCCAGCAAGGGGGCTCGGCTGACCACGCAGCTATCCTTGCCCTCGCGCTCCCTTGTCTACATGCCGCGCACCAGCCACGTTGGCATTTCCCTGAAGATCGAAGACGAGGCCGAGCGTGAACGCCTCAAGCAAGTGGTCGTCGATTGTGTCGGTGCCGAGGGCAGTGAAGAGGCCGGTGGCTTTATCCTGCGCACTGCCGCCGAAGGCGCGGGTGCCGATGAAATTCTGGTGGATATCCGTTACGTACGCCGGTTGTGGGGGCAAATCGCCGGGCAGATGAAGTCCGCGCCGTCGCCCTCGGTGATCTATGAAGACCTGAGCCTGGCCTTGCGTACATTGCGTGACCTGGTCAGCCCGCGCACCGAGAAAATCCGCATTGATTCGCGTGAAACCTTCCAGAAGATCACCCACTTTGTCAGCGAGTTGATGCCAGAGATTTCCGACCGTCTTGAGCATTATCCGGGCGAGCGACCGATTTTCGATCTCTATGGCGTTGAGGACGAGATCCAGAAAGCCCTCGACCGCAAGGTACCGCTGAAGTCCGGAGGCTACCTGGTGGTCGACCCGGCTGAGGCGATGAGCACCATTGACGTCAATACCGGCGCTTTTGTCGGGCATCGCACGCTCGAAGAAACCATTTTCAAGACCAACCTGGAAGCCGCCACGGCCATTGCCCGGCAACTGCGTTTGCGCAACCTGGGTGGGATCATCATCATCGACTTCATCGACATGGAAGATGAAGAGCACCAGCGCCAGGTTCTGCGGACCCTGGAAAAACAATTAGAGCGCGATCACGCAAAGACCAATATCATTGGGATTACCGAGTTGGGTCTGGTGCAGATGACCCGCAAGCGCACGCGCGAGAGTCTTGAGCAGGTGCTCTGTGAACCTTGCGCTTGTTGTCAGGGACGCGGCAAGTTAAAAACCCCGGAAACCACCTGCTATGAGATTTTCCGGGAAATATTGCGTGAAGCAAGAGCCTATCAGCCAGAGGGATACAGGGTGTTGGCCAATCAAAAAGTGGTAGACCGTCTGCTCGACGAAGAGTCAGGCAACGTTGCAGATCTAGAGGCGTTCATCGGTCGCACCATCAAGTTCCAAGTGGAAACCATGTACTCCCAGGAACAATACGATGTGGTGTTGTTGTGACGTACTTGCCCGCTAAACAGGCTTGAGTTAGTTGGCACGCTCAGGAGGCTGGCTGGCAAGGGTTCTGCGTTGGAGCCTCGGGCTCTGTGCGCTGGTGTTAATTACCACGGCACTGCTGGTCAGTCTTGGCCGGCTGTTCACCCCGATGGTTGCTGAATACCGCATCCAGGTCGAAGACAAGGCGCAGGCAGTCTTGGGCCTGCCTGTGTCCATAGGCTCGCTGGAAGGTAGCTGGCACGGCCTGGCCCCGGTATTTGTGGCCCACGACGTGACCCTGGGCAAAGGTGCAAATGCCGTACGCCTTGATCAGATTCGCCTGATTCCCGATCTGGTCGCCAGTGCAATGGCCATGCAGCCTCGCGCCGAATTACTGGCGATCGATGGGCTGCAGTTGAGTGTGGTGCAGAGCGACAGCGGCCAATGGCAGGTGGAAGGCCTACCCAGGCCGCAAGACGATACAGCGATTGATGTCGAAAAACTGCTGGCCCAGTTGAAAATGGTGCGACACCTGTGGCTGCTCAACAGCCAGGTGACCCTGGCGGCCGCAGGCCAGCCCGCACATAGCTTGCGTTATGTGAACCTGACATTGGGCTTTGCTGGCGGTCATCAGCGCCTGGACGGACGTTTGCAGTTGCCGGATGGCAAGCCCATGGAGTTGCAGGTGCGCACGCAGATGGACGTCAAGAAATGGCGCGACCTGCAAGCTGAGGTTTACCTGCAATTACCCGAGACTGACTGGGCCAGCTGGTTGCCACAAGGTCTGACGCAAGAGTGGTCCTTGAGTCATTTGCAGCTTGGCGGGCAATTCTGGCTGTCCTGGGCCGACAGAGCCCTGCAGCGGGCGGTCACGCAAGTCAAAGTGGCCAGGCTTGAAGGCCAGTACGCTGAGCGCAAGCCGGCAAGCCTGACGGACATGCAACTCAACAGCTACTTCGGGCGTGACGCCGAAGGCTTGCAAGCCCAGTTGGCGAATTTCTCGGCGCGCGCGGGTGAGCAACAAATCGGCCCCATGAACCTTACCCTGCGACAGCATGCCAAGCGGGGAGATGCTGCCGAGTTCTGGACGCTCAGTTTTGATCGCCTGGAGGTTGCGCCCTTGCTGCCGCTGGTGGAGTCACTGGCGCCAATACCAGACAAAGGGTTGTCGGCACTGGCCACGCTTAATCCTCGTGGCGCCCTGACCAACGCCACGGTTGGTTTTCACCCTGATGCAGAGGGTGATAAGCGGGTGCAGTTCGCAACCAATACCGATGCAATCAGCTTTTCGGCCTATGATCATGTGCCGGGTATTGAAAATATCACTGGCAGCGTCACCGGCGACCTGGGTTCGGGCACTATTCTGCTCGACGCCAAGGAGTTCTCGCTCGACCTGGCGACCTTGTTCCCCAAGGCCTGGCTGTATCACACCGCCCGTGGCCAGGTTGACTGGCGGATCAACGAACAAGGCCTGACGTTGCGCAGCCCCTATGTCCAGGCCACGGGCGATGAAGGCAAGGCTGCGGCTGACTTTCTTATTCGCTTGACCGGTGATCCCGAGATCGAGGATTACATGGATCTGCGTGTCGGCATTACCGAAGGCGATGCGCGTTTCACAGAAAAATACCTGCCCACACGGGTTCCGGAGTTCAGTCCGGAACTGGCCAATTGGTTGAAAACCTCGATCAAGGCCGGCGCTGTCGATCAAGGCTATTTCCAGTTTCAGGGCTCGCTCAACAAGGGGTCGAGCAAGGCATCCCACAGCATCAGCCTGTACTTTGCCGTGCATGACGCCGAGTTGGCCTATCAGCCGGGCTGGCCAGAGCTCAAGAATGCCCGGGGTGAAGTGCTGATTGAAGACGATCAGGTGCGCATACGTGTTCCACAAGGCCAGGTGTTGAACAGCACGGCAAAGAACGTCCAGGTCAGCATTCCACTTGAACGTCCGGATACACCACCAAACCTGCTGTTGACCGCCGACCTGGAAAGCAGTGTGGTCGATGCCCTGAAGATTCTTAAGGAAGCGCCGATTGGCACCTCCGACATCTTTGCCGGCTGGCAGGGCAAAGGTGATTTAACCGGTGCGCTGGACTTGGATATTCCTCTGCACAAGGGTGCGCCCCCCAAGGTGATCGTGGATTTCACGGCGAAGGATGCCGAGGTCAAAATCGGCAATCCCAAGCTTGATCTCAGCCATGTCTCTGGTGCGTTCCGTTATGACACGGCAAAAGGCCTGAGCGCGCCGAGCATCGAGGCCCAGTTGCTGGGCCACAAGGCTAGGGGCAAGGCCGTTGCGCAAGCGGTTAACGGCCGGGCAACCAGTTTGATTGATGTGAGCGGGCAAGTCCCGTTGCAGAGGCTGACCCAGTGGCTGGCGGTTACCCAGCCTATCCCTGCCAATGGCAATTTGCCCTACCGATTGCGCTTGAACATCGATGGTGAGCAAACCGGCCTGCAGATAGATTCCGGGCTTAAAGGCCTGGCAATCGACCTGCCAGCGCCCTTTGGCAAGTCTGCCGAGGACCAACGCAATGCGACACTGGAACTGGGGCTTGGCGGGGACCAGCGGAGCTACAAGCTGCGTTATGCAAACCTGCTGAGCTTCAATGGTGTCGCTCCCGCCAGTGATTTTCTACAAGGCCGTGGCGAGTTGCGCTTGGGTGGCGGTTTGGCGCAACTGCCATCGCAGAAGGGTTATCGCTTACGCGGCTCGGTCGCAGAGCTGGACTTGTCCGATTGGCAGCGGGCAATCGAACCCTACATGAACTCATCCAAGGGTTCGGCGTTGCAGGCATTCAGCGATGCGCAGTTGGATATCGGACGCTTTGTCGGTTTTGGTAAAACGGTCAACAACCTTGGCTTGGGCGTGCGTCGTTCGGGGGCGGCCTGGGCCTTGTCAGTCGACAGTACGCTGGCCAAGGGCAATGTGATATTTCCAGATGCGTCATCCCGGCCAATCAGCGCGGACCTTGCCTATATCCACCTACCCGAAGATAAGCCAGGCGCCACGGCTAAAGAAGAGGGACCCGACCCGCTGGCGGATGTAGATCCGCGCAAGATTCCTTCGATTGACCTCAAGGTGGCTGAAGTCAAACTGGGTAAGCAGTCGTTGGGGGCGTCGTCCTTGAAAGCTCGTCCGGCGGCCAACGGTGTCCAGTTCAGTGACCTGAATATCAACCTCGCAGGGTTGAGGGTTAACGGCACAGCAGGTTGGCAAGGTGAAGGCAGTGGCGCCAGAAGCTGGTACAAGGGCCGCTTTGAAGGCGAAAAGCTGCAAGATGTCTTGAAGGCCTGGGGCTTTGCTCCGACTGCAACCAGTGAGCATTTCCGCCTCGACGTGGATGGCAACTGGCCCGGCTCGCCCTTGAATCTTAGTCTGGCGCGGTTCAGTGGCGCTATGAACGCCTCGCTGCGCAAGGGCCAGTTCGTCGAAGTGCAAGGCTCGGCATCGGCATTACGGGTCTTTGGTTTGCTCAACTTCAACTCGATCGGCAGGCGCCTGCGTTTGGATTTCTCCGATTTGCTGGGTGAAGGCTTGAGTTACGACCGGGTCAAGGGTGATCTGCAGGCGACCAACGGCGTGTATGTGACCAGTCGGCCGATCACCCTCAAGGGGCCATCAAGCGACCTGGAACTCAATGGCACGCTGAACATGGTTGACGAGTCGATCGATGCCAAGTTACTGGTGACGCTACCCGTTACCAATAACTTGCCGATTGCCGCGCTGATCGTTGGCGCACCGGCAATCGGGGGGGCATTGTTTGTCGTCGATAAACTGCTTGGCGATCATTTCGCGCGCTTTGCCAGTGTGCAGTACGATGTCAAAGGGCCGATCCAGTCACCGAAGATCGACTTCGACAAACCTTTTGAAAAACCCAAATGAGCGGCTCGCCCGGCCTGCCAGAATATTGCCAGGGGCGTAGACTGACGGGAAACAGCTGTCTCGTCGGGGAGAGATCATGAGCCTCTCAGTTATTCAGATGGTTAGCCAGGACGATATTCCGGATAACCTGCAGCAAGCGCGCAGGCTGCTTGAAAATGCTGCCGAGCAAGGTGCCCGCCTTGCTGTACTGCCGGAAAACTTTGCCGCAATGGGGCGTCGTGACTACAACCAGGTTGGTCGTCAAGAGGCGCTGGGGCAGGGGCCGATTTTGCCATGGTTGAAACAGGCCGCTCGCGACCTCAGGTTATGGATAGTGGCTGGCACTATTCCATTGCCGGCTGATGGCAAGCCAGACGCCAAGCCCAATGCCTGCTCTTTGTTGATTGATGCGGATGGCGAGCGCGTTGCGCGCTATGACAAATTGCACTTGTTTGATGTTGATGTCGCAGATAATCGCGGTCGTTACCGAGAGTCGGATGACTACGAGTTTGGCGCCCATGTGGTGGTCGCCGATACCCCCGTCGGGCGTCTTGGATTGACGGTCTGCTACGATCTGCGGTTTCCTGAGCTTTATGGCGCCCTGCGTGAAGCCGGTGCCGAGTTGATAACAGCGCCGTCCGCATTTACTGCAGTGACCGGCGCTGCACATTGGCAGGTGCTTATACGTGCGCGTGCCATTGAGACGCAATGTTACCTGCTGGCTGCCGGGCAGGGCGGTGTTCACCCCGGCGGTCGAGAAACCTATGGTCATTCAGCCATTGTGGATCCATGGGGCCGCATTTGTATAAGCCAGGCACAAGGCGAAGGTGTCCTGGTTGCACCGCGAGACGCTGTCGAGCAGGCTTCGATTCGTCAACGCATGCCCGTGATGGGGCATAAACGATTTTTTGCAGCGGCCGAACCGCGGCTGCCAGGTTTGGAGTAGTTATGAGCGAGATGTTGGTGTCGGTGAGCGATCACCTGTTAAGTCCGGGTGGCCTGACTATCGATAGTTTACCGGGCGTTCTGGGCGAACTGGCCGGGCCTGGAATTGATGCGGCTGATTTGTACTTTCAAAGCCAGGTATCTGAAACCTGGGTGCTGGAAGACGGTATCGTCAAAGAGGGCAGCTTCAATCTTGATCAAGGTGTTGGTGTACGTGCCCAGTCCGGCGAGAAAACCGGCTTTGCCTATAGCAATGCGATCACCGCCGAGGCCTTGAGTCAGGCCGCTTTGGCTGCGCGCTCTATTGCTCGCAGCGGCCAAAACGGCTGCGTTCGCGCCTTTAGTGCCACAGATGTTACTGCGCTGTATGCGCCAAACAACCCGCTTGATGTCATGAGTCGTGCCGAGAAGGTTGAGCTGCTAAAACAGGTTGACCAGGCAACCCGAGCGCTCGATTCGAGGATCAAGCAAGTCACCGTAAGCCTGGCTGGCGTGTGGGATCGTGTCATGGTCGCCTCGACCGATGGCGCGCTCGGTGCTGATATTCGCCCCTTGGTGCGTTTTAACGTCAGCGTTATCGTTGAGCAAAATGGACGCCGTGAACGCGGCGGGCATGGCGGCGGCGGACGCACCGATTATCGCTACTTCCTCAACGAGGACCGCGCCATGGGCTACGCCCGCGAAGCCTTGCGTCAGGCCTTGGTCAATCTTGAAGCCATTGCTGCACCGGCTGGCAGCATGCCGGTGGTGATGGGGGCAGGCTGGTCGGGTGTGCTGTTGCATGAGGCCGTTGGCCACGGTCTGGAAGGTGATTTCAATCGCAAAGGCAGTTCTGCTTACAGCGGCCGCATGGGCGAAAAAGTCGCATCGAGCCTGTGCACCATCGTCGATGATGGCACCTTGGCTGAGCGGCGTGGTTCGCTGAGCATGGACGACGAAGGAACGCCTACGCAGTGCACCACGCTGATCGAAAACGGCGTGCTCAAGGGCTACATGCAGGACAAGCTCAATGCTCGCCTGATGGGCGTTCGTGCCACGGGTAACGGGCGGCGTGAGTCCTATGCGCACTTGCCCATGCCACGTATGACCAACACTTACATGCTGGCAGGCGAAAGCGATCCGCAAGAGATTATCCGTTCGGTGAAGAAGGGCCTTTACTGCGCCAATCTGGGTGGCGGGCAGGTCGATATCACCAGCGGCAAGTTCGTTTTTTCAACCAGCGAAGCCTATCTGATCGAAGATGGCAAGATCACCGCCCCCGTCAAGGGCGCAACCCTGATCGGTAACGGCCCTGAAGCCATGAGCCGGGTTTCGATGGTAGGGAATGACCTCGCGCTGGACAGCGGCGTAGGCACATGCGGTAAAGATGGCCAGTCTGTCCCGGTCGGGGTGGGCCAGCCTACCTTGAAAATTGATGCTATTACCGTCGGTGGGACCGGCGCTTAAGATTAAAAAGCTGCAATCTTTAATGCAAAAAGCTGCAGGGGGAGCCGTTGCAGCTTTCAGGCGCGGGAGGGACCCCGTGCAGTGGTGTTCGACAGGTCAGCGCAGGCCGCGCTTGCTCTCGTCCAGTTCGCGGATGTATTTGAAGATTTTACGCGAGGCCGTAGGCGCCTTGTTTTGTGCGGTTTCATGCTGGCCCTGGCGGATGAGTTGGCGCAGGTGCTGACGATCGGCCTCGGGGTATTCGCCGACGAAGCTTTCAAGGGTTTCGTCGTTGCCGTTGAGCAAGCGGTCGCGCCAGCGCTCAAGGTTGTGAAAGCGTTCGTTGTACTGGCGGGTCGAGGCGTCCAGTTGATCGAGCAGGGTCAGGATCGCGTCAGTGTCCTGATCGCGCATCAACCGGCCGATAAACTGGCTATGGCGTTTTTTCGCCGAATTAGCCGTGTGTTTGGGCGCTTCTGCCAGCGCGGTACGCAGCTCTTCGGTGAGAGGGAGTTTGTTTAGCAGGTCAGGCTTGAGGGCCGCCAGGCGTTGACCGAGCTCTTGCAAGGCATGCAGTTCGCGTTTGACCTGGGTTTTACTCTTCTCTGTGGAGAAGTCGTCAAGGTATTCAGACATGGGGGCGATCCAGTGGAAAACCCCGTCATGATAGCAGTTAGTTCCGAGTTGTAAGCGGTTGGGCCCGACAGGGTGCGGCTCACAACGAAAATAATTTCAGGAGTAGGTATGAGTTCAGTAGACGTCGTTGGCCCACAAGCGGTGCCGCAGTTACAGGCTCAGGTGGAGCAGATCATCGCCGAAGCCAGGAAGCAGGGCGCAAGTGCCTGTGAGGTTGCGGTTTCTGTTGAGCAGGGCTTGTCGACCACGGTGCGCCAGCGTGAGGTCGAGACCGTTGAGTTCAATCGTGACCAGGGCTTCGGCATCACCCTGTACCTGGGGCAGCGCAAAGGTTCTGCAAGTACCTCGGCCACGGGTGATGCGGCTATTCGGGAGACGGTAGCGGCTGCGCTGGCGATTGCCAAGCACGCCTCTGAAGATGAATGCGCGGGCCTTGCAGATGCAGCGTTGATGGCGCGGGATCTACCGGATCTGGATTTATACCATGGCTGGTCGATTACTCCCGAGCAGTCGATCGAACATGCCTTGCGCTGCGAAGGCGCAGCATTCGACGCCGACAAGCGAATCAAGAACGCCGATGGCACCTCCTTGAGTACGCATCAGGGCTGTCGTGTCTATGGCAACAGCAATGGTTTCATCGGCGGTTACGCAAGCACCCGGCACAGCTTGAGCTGCGTGATGATCGCCGAAGACAAGGGGCTGATGCAGCGCGATTACTGGTATGACGTCAATCGCCAGGGCGAACTGCTGGCCAGTCCGGAAGCCATAGGTGCGCGTGCGGCCATGCGTGCTGTCAGCCGTCTTGGTGCACGGCCGGTGCCAACCTGTGAAGTCCCGGTGTTGTTCGCCGCTGAGTTGGCCACGGGCTTGTTCAGCAGCTTTCTGGGGGCTATTTCGGGCGGCAGTATCTATCGCAAGTCTTCGTTCTTGGAAGGGGCTATTGGCCAGCAGCTTTTCCCGCAGTGGCTGAGTCTTGATGAGCGTCCGCATATTCCGCGGGCAATGGGCAGTGCGTCGTTTGACGGCGACGGCCTGGCGACTTATGCCAAGTCCTTTGTCGAGAACGGTGAGTTGCTGTCCTATGTGCTCAGCACTTATTCCGGGCGCAAGCTGGGCATGCCAAGCACCGCGAATGCCGGTGGCGTGCATAACCTGTTTGTCACCCATGGCGATGAAGACCAGCAAGCACTGATCAAGCGCATGGGACGTGGCCTGCTGGTGACCGAGTTGATGGGCCACGGCCTGAATATGGTGACGGGTGATTACTCACGCGGCGCCGGCGGTTACTGGGTCGAAAACGGCGAGATCCAATTCCCGGTCCAGGAAGTAACCATCGCCGGCAATATGCGGGATATGTTCAAGCAAATCGTTGCGGTAGGGAATGATCTGGAGTTGCGCAGCAGTATCCGCACCGGTTCCGTGCTGATCGAGCGCATGACAGTTGCAGGTAGCTGATCAAGCAGGGCGGATGATTTGTCATCCGCCCATTGGTTTGCGGCAATCGCGCACTATTCGCCTTCATCGAAGTAGTTGTTGATCAACTCGAGCAGGGCATCGAGCGCCTGTTCATCCTGCTCGCCTTCGGTTAGCAGGTGTACCGAGGTGCCTTTGCCTGCCGCCAGCATCATCACCGACATGATGCTTTTGCCGTCGACCAGGCTCTGTGATGTACGGCCAACCTTGATGCTGCAAGGATACTGTGTGGCAACGCCGACAAATTTGGCGGCAGCCCGTGCGTGCAAACCGAGCTTGTTGATAATGGTTACTTCGCAGGCGGGCATCGCGGCAATTCCTTAACTGAGGTCGCGGTGGCGAGTCTGGACGTTTTTGAGCTGGGCCTTGAGCGCTTTGCCCAGGCGGTTGGCGATATACACCGAGCGGTGATGCCCACCCGTGCAGCCAATGGCGATCGTCACGTAGGCGCGATTGCTGGCCGCGAAGCGTGGCAACCATTTGCTCAGGTAGGCATGGATGTCCTGATACATGTCCTGGACATCCGCCTGGCTGTCAAGATAGTCAATAACGGGTTTCTCAAGCCCCGAGAAATCGCGTAGTTCAGCGCGCCAATACGGGTTTGGCAGGCAACGCACATCAAATACCACATCTGCGTCAACCGGCATGCCTCGTTTGAAACCAAAGGATTCAACCAGAAATGCAGTGCCCGGATCCGGCTTGTTCAGCAGGCGCAAGGCCAAGGTGTCGCGCAGTTGGTAGAGATTCAGGTGGGTGGTGTCTATCTTCAGGTCGGCCAGATCAATGATTGGCTCAAGCAGCAGGGTTTCATCGGTAATGGCTTCCGCCAACGACCGATTGTCGTTGGTCAGCGGATGGCGCCGGCGCGTTTCAGAGAAGCGTTTGAGCAGCGTTTCTTCGTTGGCGTCCAGGTACAGCAGGTCGCACTGAACATTGCGCGCACGGACTTGTTCAAGCAACTCGGGAAACATGTTCAAGTCGCTTGGCAGGTTGCGGGCATCGATCGACACCGCGACATTGGGGTGAGCTGAATCTTTCTGCTGAAACGCTCGTTCAGCTAGCTGGGGAAGCAAGCTGGCCGGCAGGTTGTCTATGCAGTAGAAGCCGTTGTCCTCGAGTACATCAAGGGCGGTGCTTTTACCTGATCCTGAACGCCCGCTGACTATTATCAAGCGCATGTAGGTTCTCTGTCGTTTAGCTGTTGTTCTGTACGTCGACAACAACCTGGTACAGGGCTTCATTGCTTTGTGCCTGGCGCAGTCGCTCACGGACGTCGCTGCGGTCAAGCATGCTCGCTATTTGACGAAGCAGCTCTAGGTGTTCATCCGTAGCGGCTTCAGGAACCAGTAGCACGAACAGCAAGTCAACCGGGGCGCCATCAATCGCGTCGAAATCGACAGCTGAGTCGAGCTTGAGCAAGGCGCTGATGGGGGCATTGCACGCAGGCAAACGGCAGTGTGGAATGGCAATGCCATTACCAAAACCAGTGGACCCGAGTTTTTCGCGGGCGATCAGGCTTTCGAAAATGTCTTGTCCATCGAGGTCGGGCAATTCGCGCGCAACCAGGTTGGCAATCTGTTCGAGAACGCGTTTTTTACTGCCGCCCGGCACGTTCACCAGGGAACGGCCGGGGGTCAGGATATTTTCAAGTCGGATCATAGGAGTAGGGCGATATCAACGGGCCATTGCGCCCTGTTGACGGTCGAGCTGCTTTTCCTTGTGCTTGATAAGTTGTCTATCGAGTTTGTCGGTCAGTAAATCGATTGCTGCATACATGTCATCATGTTCGGCGTTGGCGACTATCTCGCCGCCTGCAATGTGTAAGGTGGCTTCGATCTTCTGCTTGAGCTTCTCGACCTCCATAATGACTTGTACGTTCGTAATCTTGTCGAAGTGGCGCTCTAGTCGACTGAATTTTTCGTCGATGTACTCGCGCAGGGCGTCGGTCACATCCAGTTGGTGTCCACTGATGTTGACTTGCATACCGCTTTCTCCTTGTTGCCGTGTGTAAGAGACAGGCCGAGTTGCCTGCCGCCGGAACACTGTGGCGCGTAAGACCCCCAGTAACCGAGCCTGACACCTTTACGCCCTTAGTATGGCTGCTTTTAGCTAAGAGCGGGTCAGTTCGATAGTGATTGAGACGATCTTCCTGTTCATCAGCTGTTACATCAATCGCTTGCGTTCACTTGAAGGCGCGATACCGAGTGATTCCCGGTATTTAGCAACTGTGCGTCGAGCTACTTGAATGCCTTGTGTCTCCAGTAAACCAGCGATCTTGCTGTCACTCAACGGCTTTTTTGCATTTTCCGCTGCAACCAGTTTTTTGATGATCGCGCGGATCGCTGTAGACGAGCATTCTCCGCCTTCGGAGGTGCTGACGTGGCTGGAGAAGAAGTATTTCAACTCGTAAATGCCACGGGGGGTGTGCATGAATTTCTGGGTGGTGACCCGGGAAATGGTCGACTCGTGCATGCCCACCGCTTCGGCGATATCGTGCAGCACCAGTGGTTTCATCGCCTCGTCGCCGTAGTCGAGAAAGCCCCGTTGATGTTCAACGATCTGGGTCGCAACCTTCATCAGCGTTTCGTTGCGGCTTTGCAGGCTTTTGATAAACCAGCGGGCTTCTTGAAGCTGGTTGCGCATAAAGGTGTTGTCGGCGCTCGAGTCGGCGCGGCGCACAAAACCCGCGTATTGCGCATTGACGCGGAGTCGGGGCATGGCTTCCTGGTTGAGTTCAACCAGCCAGCGCTCGTTGTGTTTGCGCACAATGACATCGGGTACCACGTATTCGGGTTCGCTGGACTCAATCTGCGAGCCCGGTCGTGGGTTGAGGCTCTGGATCAATTCGATGACCTGGCGCAGTTCGTCTTCCTTGAGCTTCATGCGGCGCATCAGCTGGCTGTAATCGCGGTTGCCCAGCAAATCCAGATAGTCATTGGCGAGTCGTTGGGCTTCGGCAAGCCAGGGGGTCTTGACTGGCAGCTGGCGCAGTTGCAGGGTCAGGCATTCGCGCAGGTCGCGGGCGGCAATGCCTGAGGGTTCAAACTGCTGGATGCGGTGCAGGACGGCTTCTATTTCGTCGAGTTCGATGTCCAGTTCCGGGTCGAAGGCTTCGAGAATCTCTTGCAGGGTTTCTTCGAGGTAGCCCTGAGGATTGATGCAGTCGATCAGGGTAACCGCAATCAGGCGATCCTTGTCGGACATGGGGGACAGGTTGAGCTGCCAGAGCATATGGCTCTGCAGGCTATCGCCGGTCGAAGTGCGCGTGGTGAAGTCCCATTCGTCGTCATCGCTGCTGCTGGGCAGGCTGCTGGCGCTGGTTTGGTAGACATCTTCCCAGGCGGTATCCACTGGGAGTTCGTTGGGGATACGCTCGTTCCACTCGCCATCCTCGAGGTTGTCCACGGTTTGCGGAGCATCCTGGAAGCTGGTTTCCTGGAAATTGTCCTGCTGTGCAGGCTGCTCGGCGGTGGCGGTCTCGGCGCCGTCGGCCATGGGGTCCGAGTTGTCGAAGTCTTCGCCGTCTTCCTGACGTTCGAGCATTGGGTTTGACTCCAGTGCCTCTTGGATTTCTTGCTGGAGATCCAGGGTCGACAGTTGGAGTAAGCGAATGGCTTGTTGCAGCTGAGGAGTCATCGTCAGCTGCTGGCCCATCTTCAGGACTAGCGATGGTTTCATTGCAGACCTTATTTACCGGCGTCTTTGCGCAATCCACTACAGGGCGCCTGATGGGCGCCTCAAGGAAGCAAATTATATGCCCGAATTGCAGTGCTTTGCCTAGCAGTTGACGCTAATCGGTTGAGAAAAACCGGGTTAAAGGCGGAATTCATGGCCCAGGTAGACTTCTTTTACCGTCTGGTTGGCCAGAATCGCTTCCGAGTTGCCTTCCGCAATGAGCTGGCCGTCGCTGACGATATAGGCTGTTTCGCAAATATCCAGCGTTTCGCGCACATTGTGGTCGGTGATCAGCACGCCGATACCCTTGGCTTTCAAGTGGTGGATGATTTGCTTGATATCGCCAACCGAGATCGGGTCAACACCGGCAAATGGCTCATCAAGCAAGATGAATTTCGGTGCTGTTGCCAGGGCGCGGGCAATTTCAACCCGGCGTCGCTCACCGCCGGACAGGCTCATGCCCAGGTTGTCGCGAATATGGTGAATATGGAACTCCTCAAGGAGGCTTTCCAGTTCAGCTTCA
Organism: Pseudomonas sp. S9; assembly: GCF_000222125.1. Taxonomy (NCBI): domain Bacteria; kingdom Pseudomonadati; phylum Pseudomonadota; class Gammaproteobacteria; order Pseudomonadales; family Pseudomonadaceae; genus Pseudomonas; species Pseudomonas sp. S9. The sequence goes on from NZ_AFFX01000011.1 coordinate 183,515, forward strand.
CGGCCAGCACGGTCAAGTTCTTTGCGAGTCTCAAGAATTGCCATGATGTTATCGGCAACGCTGAGCTTGCGGAAAATCGATGCTTCTTGAGGCAGGTAGCCAATGCCGGCACGTGCGCGGCCGTGCATGGGCTGATGGCTGACGTCGAGGTCGTCAATCAGGATGCGTCCCTGGTCAGCCTGCACTAAGCCCACGATCATGTAGAAGCAGGTGGTCTTACCTGCACCGTTAGGGCCAAGCAGGCCGACGATTTGGCCGCTGTCGATGCTCAGGCTAACGTCACGGACAACCTGGCGGCTTTTGTAGCTTTTGGCCAGGTGTTGGGCTTTCAATGTAGCCATTAATTACTGCCCTTGGGTGGGTTTGTTCTTCGGCTGGATCACCATATCGATGCGTGGGCGCGGCGAGGTCACCTTGGTACCTGTTGCGCGGCCAGCGTTGACGATTTGGCGCTGCGTGTCGTAGACGATTTTCTCGCCTTCGAAGGTGTTGCCCTCTTGAATGACCTTGGCTTGGTCAATCAGGACAATACGTTCATTGGCTGCAAAATATTGGATGGTCAGGCCGTAGGCTTTGACGATTTCTTTGTCTACCGCAGGTTTCTGCTCATAGTAGGCCGGGCGTCCGACTGAAGTGAAAACGTCGATTTCGCCTTTGGCATTCTGGGTAATGGTGACCGTGTCACCGGTGATTTTCATCGTGCCTTGAGTGATGACGACATCGCCGCGATAAACCGCAACACCTTGCTTGTCGTCAAGTTCTGCGCTGTCTGCCTGCACGCGAATCGGTTGATCGCGGTCAGTTGGCAAAGCCCAGGCATGAACGCTTCCTAGCGATGCACCCAAGCTGAGCAGAAGGGGGAGGGTTTTAACGAACCTCATGCTGGCCTCTTACGTTGGACAGCAAGAGCATCCTGCTGTCATTTAAATACGCTTTCATTCCTTGCGCCGTGGTCACCCCATTGGCTGCGTCGATTCTAACGGCTTGCTGCGTCTGCGCATATTCCTTATCGGGAATTACAGTCAGGCGACTGGTCGTAAGCAGTGTTGGCCGCCCCTTTGCATCAGTGCGTTCAACGCGAACCTTGTCTATCAGCTCGACCTCCTTACCGCCCGGGGAGACTTCGCCTTTTTCACTTTGGACATGCCAGGGCAGCTCTGTTCCGCGGTATAGCAGCAAGTCGGGTTGTGTCAGGTAGGAGATGTCCGAGGCTTTGGCATGCTCGACTTTGTCGGCTGTGAGCTCGTAATGCAATTTCCCGTCGGGTTGATATTGCACGGTTTTGGAGTTGACCACATAAAAGTCAATTGTACTTTGCGACGTGGTCTTTGCAGGTTTGTCCGCGAAGCTGTCCGGGTTGATATTCCAATACCCGGCAGCTGCCACGAGCAGTACGCCGAGTATGAGGAGCAGTATGTTCAGTGGCTTGCGCATAGTTTGCTGTTCTACAGGTAGGCTGCTTGAGCCGCTTCAAGGGTGCCCTGGGCGAGCATGATTGATTCGCAGAATTCGCGTGCTGCGCCTTCTCCGCCCCTGGCTTGGGTTACCGCGAACGCGTGTTGACGCACAAAAGAATCAGCGTTGGCTACCGCGACACCCAGTCCCACCCGGCGAATCACTGGCAGGTCGGGCAAATCATCTCCCAAGTAGGCAACCTGTTCATAGTCTAGGCCGAGTTCGCCAAGGAGCTCGTCGAGCACTGCAATTTTGTCTTCTCGGCCTTGGTAAAGGTGTTGAATCCCCAGGTTTTGTGCACGACGTTCCACCACAGGGGTTTTGCGTCCGCTGATTATTGCGGTGCGTACGCCCGAGTTGATCAGCATTTTTATGCCGTGGCCGTCGAGCGTATTGAACGTCTTGAATTCGCTACCATCGACCAGGAAGTATAACTTGCCGTCCGTCAGCACGCCGTCAACGTCAAAAATCGCCAGTTTGATCGCACGGGCTCGTTCTTTGAATTCTGGGGTCATCACATTACTCCGGCACGTAGTAGGTCGTGCATGTTCAGCGCGCCAATTGGGCGGTCGTTGTCATCAACGACCACCAGCGAGCTGATTTTATGGTCTTCCATGATCTTCAAGGCCTCGGCGGCGAGCATTTCGGCGCGGGCGGTTTTGCCACGGGCGGTCATGACTTGATCGATGGTTGCTTCACGTAGATCAATTTCCCGATCCAGAGTTCTGCGCAAGTCACCATCTGTAAAGATTCCGGCCAGTAAGCCGTTTTCATCGATCACGACTGTCATGCCCAGGCCTTTCTGGGTCATGACCAGTAAAGCCTCGCGAAGCGAGGTGCCTCGCTTGACTGTAGGCAAGCCGTCGCCGGTATGCATGACGTTTTCCACTTTCAGAAACAAACGCCTGCCGAGGGCACCACCCGGATGCGAAAAGGCAAAGTCTTCAGCTGTAAAGCCGCGAGCCTCAAGCAGGGCGATCGCCAGTGCATCGCCCAGCACCAGCGATGCGGTGGTCGATGGAGTGGGGGCCAGGTTAAGCGGGCAAGCCTCTTTCGATACGCTGGCATCGAGATTGACTTCGGCGGCCTTGGCCAGAGCCGACTCGGGGTTGCCTGTCATGCTGATCAGTTTGATGCCCAGGCGCTTGATCAGTGGCAATAGGGTCACGATCTCAGCGGTCGAGCCCGAGTTGGAAAGCGCGAGTACTACGTCGTCGCGGGTGATCATGCCCATGTCGCCGTGACTGGCTTCGGCGGGGTGGAAAAAAAAAGCCGTGGGGCCCGTGCTGGCTAAAGTAGCGGCGATCTTGTTTCCGACGTGACCTGATTTGCCCATGCCGACCACAACGACCCGGCCTTTGCTTGAAAGGATCAGCTCGCAGGCGCGGATGAAATTGTCATCAATCCGAGGCAGCAGTTCTTCAACTGCTTCGAGCTCTAGGCGAATGGTGCGCTGCGCGGATTTGATCAGGTCGTTTGACTGGTTCATAGCGGTCGGCCAGGTCATGCTCTGTAAAAGCCAGCGATTATAGCCCGAAAGCGTTGCTGGCTCATCTTAGAATTGTGTCGCACTTGTGTGCTGGTTATGAGTATGAGTGCTTTGCTGTGTTTGCTAATATTGGGAGCGCTTCTGGGGGTGGTGGTATGCTGCATCCCCAATTCGGCCCTAATGGTTGGCATGGTGTCTTCGGTTTAATGCCGTGCGTCTACCAAAGGGAGTTGTTCGTAAGGAGTTTAGATGGGCGCCGATAGTCATTACGCGGTTGAGCTTAAAAACGTCAGTTTTAAGCGCGGTGACCGAGATATTTTCAAGAATATCGATGTGTGCATCCCGCGCGGCAAGGTGATCGGCATCATGGGGCCTTCCGGAAGCGGAAAGACGACCCTGTTGAGGCTGATAGCCGCTGAGCTTAAGCCCTCTGCCGGGGAGGTGTGGGTCAATGGAGTCAACCTGCCGACGTTGTCGCGCAGTGAGTTGTTCGACATGCGCAAGCAGATGGGCGTGCTGTTTCAAAGTGGCGCGCTGTTTACCGATCTCGATGTATTCGAGAACGTGGCCTTTCCCTTGCGTGTGCATACCAAGCTTCCAGACGAAATGATTCGCGATATTGTGCTGATGAAGCTGCAGGCTGTCGGCCTGCGCGGCGCAATCGACCTGATGCCGGATGAGTTGTCGGGGGGCATGAAGCGTCGCGTGGCGCTGGCGAGGGCCATTGCTCTTGATCCGCAGATTCTGATTTATGATGAGCCTTTTGTTGGTCAGGACCCCATCGCGATGGGGGTGCTGGTTCGATTGATCCGCTTGCTCAATGACGCACTGGGTATCACCAGTATCGTGGTTTCCCATGACCTGGCTGAAACTGCCAGTATTGCTGACTACATCTATGTCGTGGGCAATACCCAGGTGTTGGGACAAGGCACGCCCAGTGAGTTGATGAAGTCGGACAGCCCGCGAATTCAACAATTAATGCAGGGCGCAGCCGACGGTCCGGTACCCTTTCACTTTCCGGCGGCTAGTTACCGCGACGATTTACTGGGGGCGCGCTAATGCGCAAAAGAACACCAATCGAACGGGTGGCATTGCTGGGGCGCGCGGGTATTGATGTGGTCGCAACCCTGGGGCGCTCATCAATGTTCCTGGTGCGTGCCCTGTTAGGGCGCGGTACCTCTGGCAACTCATTTCACCTGCTGGTCAAGCAACTGCATTCGGTGGGGGTCATGTCCCTGGCGATCATTGTGGTGTCCGGCTTGTTTATCGGTATGGTCCTGTCGTTGCAGGGCTTCAATATTCTGTCCAGCTACGGCTCGGAACAGGCGGTTGGGCAAATGGTTGCCCTGACCCTGTTGCGCGAGCTGGGACCGGTTGTTGCCGCGTTGTTATTTGCCGGACGTGCTGGTTCCGCGCTAACGGCCGAGATCGGCAACATGAAATCCACCGAGCAACTTTCAAGCCTGGCCATGATCGGTGTCGATCCGCTCAAGCATATTGTCGCGCCAAGGTTGTGGGCCGGCTTTATCTCGATGCCCTTGCTGGCGATGATCTTCAGCGTGGTCGGTATCTGGGGTGGCGCCATGGTCGCGGTCGACTGGCTGGGCGTTTATGAAGGATCGTTCTGGTCGAACATGCAAAGTAGCGTGTCCTTTACCGATGACGTGCTCAATGGTGTGATCAAGAGCATCGTTTTTGGATTTGTCGTGACCTGGATTGCCGTGTTTCAGGGCTATGATTGTGAGCCGACCTCGGAAGGCATCAGTCAAGCCACTACCCGAACAGTGGTCTATGCCTCTCTAGCTGTATTGGGCCTGGACTTTATTCTGACTGCTTTGATGTTTGGAGATTTCTGATGCAAAACCGCACACTGGAAGTTGGTGTCGGCCTGTTCTTGCTGGCCGGATTGCTGGCATTGATGTTACTGGCTCTGCGCGTCAGCGGTCTGACAATGGGTAGCTCTGAAGATACTTACAAGGTCTATGCCTACTTTGACAATATTGCGGGCCTGACCGTGCGTTCCAAGGTGACCATGGCCGGGGTGACAATAGGCAAGGTCGTGGCGATAGATCTGGATCGTGATAGCTATACCGGCCGCGTCACCATGTCCATCGACAAGGAGGTCAATAATTTGCCAGAAGATTCGACCGCTTCAATTTTGACGGCCGGCCTGTTGGGTGAGAAATACATCGGTATCAGCGTGGGGGGAGAAGAAGAGGTGCTCAAAGATGGCGGCACCATTCATGACACCCAGTCGTCGTTGGTCCTAGAAGACCTGATTGGTAAGTTCTTGCTTAATTCCGTAAACAAAGACGAATCCAAATAACGGGGACTGATAATGCTCAAAGTACTTCGTAACAGCCTTGTCGTATTGCTGGCGGCGTTGCCGCTGCTCCCCGTTGCTGCGCCAAGCGCAAACGAGGTGGTCCAGCAAACCACCACCAAGCTGCTCAATGACTTGAAAGCCAATAAAGAGCAATATCGCAGCGACCCTGATGCCTTTTATCACGCTCTGGACTCGATCCTGGGCCCGGTCGTCGATGTTGATGGTATCTCGCGTGGGGTCATGACCGTGCGTTATTCGCGCAAGGCAACCCCGGCGCAAATGGAGCGCTTCCAGACCAACTTCAAGCAAAGCCTGATGCAGTTCTACGGCAATGCGCTGCTTGAGTACAACAACCAGGACATTCGTGTCCTGCCGCCCAGCGGTGCTCAGGATCCAGAGCGGGCTACGGTCAACATGGAAATCAAGGACGGTAACGGCACCATTTATCCGTTGGCCTACACCATGGTCAACAAAGGCGGTTCATGGGTGATGCGCAACATGATCATCAATGGCATCAACGTCGGTAAGCTGTTTCGCGACCAGTTCTCGCAGTCGATGCAGAAAAATGGCAATGATTTGGACAAGGTGATCGACACCTGGCCTGAGACCGTTGCCAAAGCACGCCAGGCCAAGGGTGAGTCGTGAGCCAGGCAAGTATCGATGAGCTATCGCCCGGGGTATTCCAGCTTTCGGGTGTGATTGACTACAGCTCCGGGCCGCAGTTGCGTAAAGAGGGTGGCAAGCTGCTCAAGGCATGCAATGCCAGCACCTGCGTCATCGACTGCGGCGCAGTGGAGAAATCCAGCAGTGTCGGGCTTTCGCTATTATTGGCCTTTATGCGCGATGCTCAGAGCAAAGGTAAAAGCCTGGAAGTGCGCAACCTGCCTAAAGATATGCAGGAAATTGCCAAGGTTTCCGAGCTGCTGGAGATTTTGTCTGGCCAGCAGAGCCCCGGAGCGACAAGCCCTACTCTACCTTCGGTCGAGTAGGTAGTGCCGCACCCTTACCTGCGGATGCTTGTGGATTCGCAGGTTCCTGGCTTTTTTTGTATGATGCGCGACCCCGAGAGCTCAGGCTCCGCTGTCGCTAATGAATACGCTGATTGAGGTTGATCATGCAGGCCCTAGAAGTAAAAAGTCTCCTGGAGGCTAAACTGCCGAATACACAAGTCGAAGTTGAAGGCGAAGGCTGCAACTTCCAGTTGAATGTGATCGGCGATGAAATGGCTGCCCTGAGCCCCGTTAAGCGTCAGCAGCAGGTCTATGCACACCTGAATCCATGGATTGCCGATGGCAGTATTCATGCTGTGACTATGAAATTCTTCAGCCGTGCCGCATGGGCCGCGCGTTCCTAGAGGCAGCGAGACAGTAATGGATAAATTAATTATTACCGGTGGCGTTCGTCTTGATGGCGAAATCCGCATTTCTGGTGCAAAGAACTCCGCACTGCCGATCCTGGCTGCGACCTTGCTCGGTGATGCCCCGGTCACCATCTGCAATTTGCCGCATTTGCACGACATCACGACGATGATCGAGCTGTTCGGGCGCATGGGCATCGAGCCGATTATCGACGAGAAGCTTTCCGTCGAAGTGGATGCACGGGCAATCAAAACCCTGGTGGCGCCTTACGAGCTGGTTAAAACCATGCGCGCTTCGATTCTGGTGCTGGGGCCAATGGTTGCACGTTTCGGCGAAGCCGAAGTCGCGCTGCCTGGCGGCTGTGCCATTGGCTCGCGTCCGGTCGACCTGCATATTCGTGGCCTTGAAGCCATGGGCGCAGTGATCGATGTTGAAGGCGGCTACATCAAGGCCAAGGCACCGGAAGGTGGTTTGCGCGGTGCCCGTTTCTTCTTCGATACCGTCAGCGTCACCGGCACTGAAAACATCATGATGGCCGCCACCCTGGCCAAGGGCCGCAGCGTACTTGAAAATGCCGCGCGCGAGCCTGAAGTGGTTGATTTGGCAAACTGCCTGATCGCCATGGGCGCCAAGATCCAGGGCGCCGGCACCGACACCATCACCATTGATGGCGTTGAGCGTCTCGGTGGGGCACGCTTTAGCGTAATGCCTGACCGCATTGAAACCGGTACTTACCTGGTTGCCGCGGCTGCGACCGGTGGTCGGGTCAAGCTCAAGGATACCGACGCCTCGACGCTGGAGTCGGTGATTTCCAAGCTTGAAGAAGCGGGCGCCGAAATTACCTCGGGTCCTGACTGGATCGAGCTGGACATGAAGGGTAAGCGCCCCAAGGCCGTGACCTTGCGTACCGCGCCTTATCCTGCGTTCCCAACCGATATGCAGGCTCAGTTCATTGCGCTCAATGCAATTGCCGAAGGCAGTGGCGCTGTGATCGAAACCGTTTTCGAAAACCGCTTTATGCACGTCCACGAGATGATCCGCATGGGCGCGCAAATCCTGGTTGAGGGCAACACTGCCGTTGTAACTGGCACCGATAAGCTCAAGGGCGCGCCTGTAATGGCCACCGACCTGCGTGCTTCGGCCAGCCTGGTTATCGCCGCATTGGTGGCTGAGGGCGATACCTTGATCGATCGCATCTACCACATCGACCGTGGTTATGAATGCATTGAAGAGAAACTGCAACTGTTGGGCGCCAAGATTCGCCGCGTTCCGGGCTGAGTTGCAACGCATGTCCCGCCAGTCAGATGGCGGGTAACGCGAACTTGGAACTTCAAGTTCGCGACGTTTAGCTTTTAAGGATTTACAACCATCATGCTCACCATCGCGCTGTCGAAAGGCCGCATTCTTGATGACACTCTGCCGCTGCTTGCTGCTGCTGGGATTGTGCCTACCGAGAACCCTGAAAAAAGCCGCAAGCTGATTATTCCGACCACTCAGGATGATGTGCGCTTGCTGATTGTCCGGGCGACCGATGTGCCGACCTATGTTGAGCATGGCGCCGCCGATTTGGGCGTTGCCGGTAAAGATGTGCTGATGGAGTACGGTGGTCAGGGCTTGTACGAGCCGCTGGACCTGCGGATTGCCAAGTGCAAACTGATGACCGCAGGTGCAGTGGGTGCTGCAGAACCCAAGGGGCGCCTGCGTGTGGCAACCAAGTTCGTCAATGTGGCCAAGCGTTACTACGCCGAGCAGGGGCGCCAGGTTGATGTGATCAAGCTTTACGGTTCCATGGAACTGGCGCCGCTGGTCGGCCTGGCAGACAAGATCATCGATGTTGTCGATACCGGTAATACCCTGCGCGCCAATGGTCTTGAAGCGCAGGAACTGATTGCAACCATCAGCTCACGCCTGGTGGTCAACAAGGCTTCGATGAAAATGCAGCATGGGCGTATCCAGGCATTGATCGACACCTTGCGCGAGGCCGTCGAGTCCCGACACCCCAATTAATACCTCTACGCAGCCCAGTGCTGCGTCCGCCTATCCGTGTCATAGCCAGAATTCTCAGGTGCCCGCGCGGTGCGGCTGGTATTCTACGGGCGCTTGAGCATTTGCTAATTCAAGAGGCCCGATATGACCGCTCCCATCGCTATACGTCGACTCAACGCCACTGATCAAGGCTTTGCCCATGACCTTGATCATTTGCTGAGTTGGGAGAGTGTGTCGGACGACGGCGTAAACCAGCGGGTGCTGGAGATCATCGCCGCTGTGCGCAGTCGGGGTGATGCCGCGTTGGTCGAGTACACCCAGCGTTTCGATGGTCTTGAAGTGGCCAGCATGGCTGACCTGATCCTGCCCCGTGAGCGCCTGGAGCTGGCGCTGACCCGCATTACTCCGGCTCAGCGTGAAGCACTGGAAGTCGCTGCGCAGCGCGTGCGCAGCTATCACGAGAAGCAAAAGCAGGATTCATGGCGCTATACCGAAGCTGATGGCACCGTCCTTGGCCAGCAGGTCACGCCGCTGGATCGTGCGGGCCTGTATGTCCCGGGCGGCAAGGCAACCTACCCGTCGTCGGTGCTGATGAACGCAATTCCGGCCAAGGTCGCCGGAGTGGCCGAAGTGGTCATGGTTGTGCCGACCCCGCGCGGTGAGATCAATGAGATCGTACTGGCGGCCGCTGCCATTGCGGGTGTCGATCGGGTCTTCACCATTGGGGGTGCCCAGGCAGTAGCGGCACTGGCCTATGGCACCGAGAGCGTGCCGCCGGTCGACAAGATTGTCGGCCCGGGCAATATCTATGTTGCAACGGCAAAGCGTCATGTCTTCGGCAAGGTGGGTATCGATATGATTGCCGGCCCTTCCGAAATCCTGGTGGTTTGCGACGGCCAGACCGATCCGGACTGGATCGCCATGGACCTGTTCTCCCAAGCCGAGCACGATGAAGATGCCCAGTCGATCCTGGTCAGCCCGGATGCCCAGTTCCTCGATAAGGTCGCGGCATCCATCGCCAGGCTGCTACCAACCATGGAGCGGGCTGAAATTATCAGCACCTCGCTACAAGCGCGTGGCGCCTTGATTCAGGTGAGCGACATGGAGCAGGCCATTGAGGTGGCGAACCGGATTGCCCCGGAACACCTGGAACTGTCCGTGGCAGAGCCCGAGCAGTGGTTGCCGCAGATTCGTCATGCGGGCGCGATCTTCATGGGTCGCTACACGGCTGAGGCCCTGGGCGACTACTGCGCGGGGCCGAATCATGTGTTGCCGACATCGGGCACTGCTCGCTTTTCATCGCCACTTGGGGTCTATGACTTCCAGAAGCGCTCTTCAATTATCTACTGCTCGGCCGAGGGTGCCTCCGAACTGGGTAAAACCGCTTCAGTTCTGGCGCGCGGTGAGTCGCTGACGGCTCATGCACGTAGCGCCGAGTACCGGATTAAAGACTGATTCAGTCAATTTTGGGTGGACGGCTTCACCCCGTCGGATTTTAGGAGAGTAGGGCAATGAGTAAATTCTGGAGCCCCTTCGTCAAGCAGTTGGTGCCCTATGTGCCGGGTGAGCAGCCGAAGCTGGCAAAGTTGGTCAAGCTCAATACCAACGAAAACCCCTATGGGCCGTCGCCTCAGGCGATTGCGGCAATGCAGGCCGAGGTTAATGACCAGTTGCGCCTGTATCCCGACCCGAACAGCGATCGCCTGAAACAGGCGATCGCGCAGTTCCATGGCGTGCAAACAACGCAAGTGTTCGTCGGTAACGGCTCGGATGAAGTGCTCGCCCATGCATTCCATGGGTTGTTCCAGCACGGCAAGCCACTGCTGTTCCCGGACAGCAGCTATAGTTTCTATCCCGTCTATTGCGGCTTTTTTGGAATCGAGCCCGGGATTATCGAGCTCGATGAGCAGTTCAAGATTCGGGTCGAAGACTATGCCCGCCCCAATGGCGGCATTATCTTTCCCAACCCTAATGCGCCGACAGGTTGCCTGTTGCCGCTTGAGGCTATCGAGCGGTTGTTGAAACTCAACACCGAAAGCGTTGTGGTGGTGGACGAGGCCTATATCGACTTCGGTGGTGAGTCGGCGATTAGCCTAGTGGATAAGTACCCGAACTTGCTGGTGACCCAGACCTTGTCGAAGTCACGCTCCCTGGCCGGCTTGCGTGTGGGTTTCGCGGTGGGGCATGCCGATCTGATCGAGGCATTGGAGCGGATCAAGAACAGCTTCAACTCCTATCCGCTGGATCGCATTGCGATTGCCGGTGCAGCTGCAGCATTTGCCGACACCGCGTATTTCGAGCAGACCTGTCAGGCGGTTATCAACAGCCGTGAGGAGGTGGTTGTGGGGCTGGAACGCTTGGGCTTTGAAGTGCTTCCTTCCGCCGCCAACTTCATCTTTGCTCGCCACGCTGGGCGGGACGCCGCGCAACTGGCTGCCCAGTTGCGTGAGCAAGGGATCATAGTGCGTCACTTCAAGCAGGCGCGTATTGCCCAGTTCTTGCGTATAAGCATCGGCACGCCAGAACAAAACCGAGCATTACTGGACGCCTTGCAAGGCATTTGCTGAGCAATGCACTGCAGCCGCCTCGATTGAGGGGCGGCTGCGTATCAGTCGTGGTGTTACTGGTTCTCGTAAGTCCTGATTGAAGCTGTTGGTCGAACACCCACTTCTGCGGTGAGATGCATCGGCTTGGCATTACGTAGAATTTCTATGCGAATCTTGTCTCCGGGCTTTGTGCGGGCCACTTGGTTCATCGAGCGACGGCCATCGCCTGCCGGTTCTCCGTCGATGTTCATGATTAAATCACCGGGTTGCAAGCCCGCCCGCTGAGCAGGGCCGTCGCGATAAATACCCGCGACAACAATGCCTGGACGACCTTCAAGGCCGAATGACTCAGCCAGCTCCGGGGTTAGCGGCTGTACTTCAATGCCAAGCCAGCCACGGATCACTTGGCCGTGCTCGATAATCGCCTGCATCACTTCAAGCGCCAGCTTCACTGGAATCGCAAAGCCGATCCCCTGCGAGCCGCCTGATTTGGAGAAGATCGCGGTATTGATACCAACCAGGTTGCCATCGGCATCCACCAGTGCGCCACCCGAGTTGCCGGGGTTGATGGCGGCGTCCGTCTGGATAAAGTCTTCGTAGGTATTAAGACCCAGCTGATTGCGGCCAGTGGCACTGATGATGCCCATGGTGACGGTCTGGCCGACCCCGAATGGGTTGCCAATGGCCAGGGTCACGTCACCAATCCTGATGTTGTCCGAGCGGCCGAGGGTGATTGCCGGCATGTTATCAAGGTCAATCTTGAGCACCGCCAGGTCGGTTTCCGGGTCGCTGCCAATCACGCGGGCCAATGTTTCGCGGCCGTCCTTCAGGGCTACAACAATTTGGTCGGCACCTGCGGTCACGTGATTGTTGGTCAGCAGATAACCTTCCGAACTCATGATCACCGCCGAGCCCAGGCTCGACTCCATGCGGCGCTGCCTTGGCAGGTTGTCGCCAAAGAACTTCTTGAATTGAGGGTCTTCAAACAGTGGCAACGCGGGCTTGTTGACGTATTTGGTGGTGTACAGGTTGGCGACTGCAGGCGATGCCAGGTTCACTGCATTTGCATAGGAAGCCGGGCCAACAGATTGGCTGCGCCTGTTGTTTGGCGTCTGGCGAACTTCTACATCATGGCTAGGCAGGCCAACCCATTCTGGAAATTGCTGGATAAACAGCAAGGCGACCAATATGCCAACGAGCAAGGGCCAGCCAAAGTAACGCACTGCTTTGAGCATCAAAGAAGTCCTGAGAGTTGCGAGGGGCAACTGAGCCCCTTAAGGTGGATCATTATAAAGGCCCCTGCGCGAACATTGCATTGGCAAGTATCAATCAAAGAGGAAACAAAATGGCAATTGCCCTGACCACTCTGGTTGCAGAGGCTCAGCGATATTTGAATGCGGACAGCATCAGCGACTATTGCCCCAACGGCTTGCAGGTCGAGGGTCGGCCCAATGTGCAGCGACTGGTAACGGGCGTCACGGCCAGCCAGGCGCTGATCGATGCTGCGATTGAGGCCGAGGCGGACGTAATCCTGGTTCACCATGGTTATTTCTGGAAGGGCGAGGATCCATGCGTTACCGGCATGAAGCAGCGTCGTCTAAAGGCCTTGCTGGCCAATGATATAAGCGTGCTTGCCTATCATTTACCCCTCGATGTGCATCCTGACGTGGGCAATAACGTTCAGCTTGCCGCGCAGTTGGGAATCACCGTCGAGGGGCCGCTCAACCCGGATAATCCACGCACTGTTGGCTTGGTTGGCTCTTTGGATGAACCGCAGAGCGCTCGTGACTTTGCGCGACGCGTGCATCAGGTCCTGGGTCGTGAGCCGCTGCTGGTGGAAGGGCAGCAGATGATTCGCCGGATTGGTTGGTGCACGGGCGGTGGCCAGGGGTATATCGATGAGGCCGTAGCGGCCGGTGTGGATCTGTACCTGACGGGCGAGGCTTCGGAGCAGACCTTCCACAGCGCCCAGGAGAACGGCATCAGCTTTATTGCCGCCGGGCATCACGCCACTGAGCGCTACGGCGTCCAGGCGCTCGGTGAGTACCTGGCAAAACGCTTCGCTATCGAACATATATTCATTGATTGCGCCAACCCGATTTGAGGCTTGATTAAGCAGGTTGCGCTGCTTTGGGCGGTTCGGCTGAGCGATTCCTGAGCAAAATACTGAGCATAAAGTTAGATCGTTTTGATCTAGCAGGCGGCCTGAATAGAAGCTAGCGCTGTGCTAGAGTGCGCCCATGTCCACGGCCCGCTGGCCCCATTACAAAGCAAATCGTGAGTAGCTATGCTCGACAAAATGACCCACCTGAAAGAGCTCGAGGCGGAGAGTATCCACATCATTCGTGAAGTGGCCGCCGAATTCGACAATCCGGTAATGCTCTATTCCATTGGCAAAGATTCCGCCGTGATGCTGCATCTGGCACGCAAGGCGTTCTTTCCTGGCAAGCTGCCGTTCCCGGTTATGCACGTCGACACCCGCTGGAAGTTTCAGGAGATGTATAGCTTCCGCGACAAGATGAAGGCTGAGATGGGCCTGGATCTGATTGTCCATGTCAATCAGGAAGGTGTTGCCCAGGGCATCAACCCGCTGACCCATGGTAGTGCCAAGCATACCGATATCATGAAGACTGAGAGCCTCAAGCAGGCGCTCGACAAGCATGGTTTCGATGCGGCCTTCGGTGGTGCCCGTCGCGATGAGGAGAAGTCCCGTGCCAAGGAGCGCGTGTACTCCTTCCGTGACAGCAAGCACCGCTGGGACCCGAAGAACCAGCGCCCAGAGCTTTGGAATGTCTACAACGGCAAGGTGAAGAAGGGCGAGTCGATTCGCGTCTTCCCCCTGTCAAACTGGACCGAGTTGGATATCTGGCAGTACATCTACCTGGAGCAGATTCCAATTGTGCCGCTGTACTTTGCAGCCGAGCGCGAGGTGATTGAGAAGAATGGCACCCTGATCATGATCGATGATGAGCGCATTCTCGAGCACATGTCCGACGAAGAAAAATCACGTATCCAGAAGAAGATGGTGCGCTTCCGTACGCTGGGCGACTACCCGCTGACAGGCGCGGTTGAGTCGCAGGCGACTACGCTGGCCGACATCATTCAAGAAATGCTGCTGACACGTACCTCCGAGCGCCAAGGTCGTGTAATTGACCACGATGGTGCAGGTTCGATGGAAGAGAAAAAACGTCAGGGGTACTTTTAAGATGTCGCACCAATCTGAATTGATCAGCGAGGACATTCTCGCTTACCTGGCCCAGCATGAACGCAAGGAACTGCTGCGGTTCCTGACCTGTGGCAATGTCGATGACGGCAAGAGCACCCTGATCGGGCGCCTGCTGCATGACTCGAAGATGATCTACGAAGACCACCTCGAAGCCATTACCCGGGACTCGAAGAAAAGTGGCACCACTGGCGAGGAGGTCGACCTGGCCCTGCTGGTCGATGGCCTGCAAGCCGAGCGTGAGCAAGGTATTACCATTGATGTGGCGTACCGTTATTTCTCGACTGCCAAGCGCAAGTTCATCATCGCCGATACACCGGGTCATGAGCAGTACACCCGCAATATGGCAACTGGTGCTTCTACCTGTGATCTGGCGATCATCCTGATTGACGCGCGCTACGGCGTGCAGACGCAGACCAAGCGCCACAGTTTCATCACCTCCCTGCTTGGCATCAAGCACATCGTTGTCGCCATCAACAAGATGGACTTGAAAGACTTCGATCAGGGCGTCTTCGAGCAGATCAAGGCCGACTACCTGAAGTTCGCTGAAGGTATTGCGCTGAAGCCGACTTCGCTGCATTTCGTACCTATGTCGGCGCTCAAGGGCGACAATGTCGTCAGCAAGAGCGAGCGCTCGCCGTGGTATGACGGCCAGTCGCTTATGGAGATTCTTGAGACTGTTGAGATTTCTGGTGACCGCAACTTCAATGACTTGCGTTTCCCGGTGCAATACGTCAACCGTCCGAACCTGAACTTCCGTGGCTTTGCCGGTACGCTTGCCAGTGGCATCGTGCACAAGGGCGACGAGGTGGTTGTCCTGCCGTCTGGCAAGGGCAGCCGTGTCAAATCGATCGTGACCTATGAAGGTGAGTTGGAGCAGGCCGGGCCGGGTCAGGCGATAACCCTGACCCTTGAAGACGAGATCGATGTGTCCCGTGGTGACATGCTGGTTCACGCCGACAGCAAGCCGCAGGTGACCGATAGCTTTGATGCGATGCTGGTATGGATGGCCGATGAGCCCATGCTGCCGGGCAAGAAATATGACATCAAGCGCGCCACCAGCTATGTGCCTGGCTCTATTGCCAGTATTGCTCACCGGGTTGATGTTAATACCCTGGAAGAGGGTGCTGCGAGCAGCTTGCAGCTCAACGAGATCGGCAAGGTGCGTATCGCACTGGATTCCCCTATCGCGTTGGATGGCTACGCACACAACCGCACTACAGGCTCGTTTATCGTGATTGATCGCCTGACCAACGGCACTGTTGGTGCGGGCATGATCATCGCTGAAGCTGTTGGTTCGCAAGGTACGGGGCATCACGGCAAGCTGGCACATGTCTCGGTAGAGGAGCGTGCGGCAAGGCTGGGGCAGAAGCCCGCCACCGTGTTGTTCAGTGGTTTGTCGGGTGCAGGCAAAAGTACCTTGGCATACGCGGTAGAGCGCAAGCTGTTCGACATGGGCCGTGGGGTCTATGTACTGGATGGCCAGAACCTGCGTCATGATCTCAACAAGGGGCTGGCACAGGATCGTTCGGGGCGCACCGAAAACTGGCGCCGTGCCGCTCATGTGGCGCGTCAATTCAATGAGGCTGGCTTGTTGACCCTGGCTGCTTTCGTGGCGCCGGATGCAGAAGGCCGTGAACAGGCCAGGACACTGATTGGTGCCGAGCGCCTGATCACTGTCTATGTCCAGGCTTCGCCGCAGGCTTGCCGTGAGCGTGATCCGCAGGGGTTATATGCGGCTAATGGCGACAACATCCCGGGTGAGTCATTCCCCTACGATGTGCCTCTCGATGCCGACGTGGTTATCGACACGCAGACCGTCTCGGTTGATGAGGGCGTGAAAATGGTCCTGGCTGCGTTGCGCGAGCGTGGTGTGATCTAACCGCAAGGCATAAAAAAACCCGCTTAATGCGGGTTTTTTTATGCCTATGAACAAAGCGCTTTAGCGCTTGCTCTTCAGACCGTAGTTTTCGTCGAGCATGCCGGGAATGTTCTCCATTTTCGGCGCGTAATCCTTGGGTGTTTCGTGGTCGCGTGGCGGTGTCAGGCGTTCGCGCTTGTCGCGTTTATCACCACCTTCGTCTGCATGCAGTGCAGCCATCAGGCGTTGCCGAGTCAGCTCGTCGAGGGCCAGTTTGCTGGTGCCCTCGGTAAGGTGCTCTTGGACGTCCTGATAGCTCTGGGTCAGTTTCTTAACCAGATTTGCAGTGGTGTTGAAATGGGTGACGACATCACTCTGATAGTTGTCAAAACGTTCTTGCAGGTCGTCCAGCTGGCGTTGAGTCCGGCCAGGAACTGCATTGGGCGCCAAGCGCGCAACTAGAAATCCTATTGCGATACCTGCAACCAGGGCTATGGCCGGTATCAGCCAGGCTGTTAGCGTCTGTTCCACGAGTCCTTCCTCTCTAAACGGCTTTGCTTTACGTTAGCGGTTGGCGCCTGCGCTGTATAGCGTAATGCGAGCCGATATGTTTTTGGCGCAGGCTGACAGCCTAGACGAATCGACCCTGCGATGGGTCACGGAGTTCACTTTTGCTTACCCGTGAAACTGCTTTATTTATTCAAGGTCCGAGCGGCCAGCTTGAAGCCCTTTCTCTTGAAGTGCCCGATGCACGCGGCGTTGCGCTTGTATGTCACCCCAATCCTGTGCAGGGCGGCACTATGCTCAACAAGGTGGTCTCGACTTTGCAGCGTACTGCGCGGGACTCAGGCCTGCACACTCTACGCTTTAACTATCGCGGTGTCGGCAATAGCGAGGGTACGCATGACATGGGCGCCGGCGAAGTCGATGATGCCGAGGCTATAGCACAGTGGCTGGGTGAACAATACCCGAATATGCCGCTGACCTTGATGGGCTTTTCGTTTGGTGGTTTTGTTGCGGCCTCTCTCGCCGGGCGACTGGAAGCGCAAGGCATCGAGGTGCAACAGCTGTTCATGATCGCGCCGGCGGTCATGCGCCTGGAAAAAACACCCCTGGCGCAGCGCTGCAAGATGACCGTTATACAACCTGAGGCTGATGAGGTGGTCGAGCCACAGCTGGTTTATGACTGGTCAAGTGCGCTAGAGCGCCCACATGAGTTGTTGACCGTGGCAGAATGTGGGCACTTTTTTCATGGCAAACTGACCGATCTCAAAGATTTGTTACTGCCGCGCCTCTAATTAGTAAGCGAACGCACATGACCACTCGTATTCTTACCGGTATTACCACCACAGGCACGCCGCACCTGGGCAATTACGCTGGGGCAATCCGACCCGCGATTGTTGCCAGCCGCAATGCCGATGTGGATTCGTTTTATTTCTTGGCGGACTACCATGCGCTGATCAAGTGCGATGATCCGCTACGCATTCAGCGTTCGCGCCTGGAAATCGCTGCAACCTGGTTGGCCTGTGGCCTTGACGTCAACAAGGCGACCTTTTATCGCCAGTCGGATATTCCGGAAATTCCTGAGCTTTGCTGGTTGCTGACCTGCGTAGCGGGCAAGGGCCTGCTCAATCGTGCGCACGCCTACAAAGCCTCTGTTGACCGGAATATCGAGCTAGGTGAAGACCCGGATGCGGGTGTGACCATGGGCCTGTTCAGCTATCCGGTGTTGATGGCCGCTGATATCTTGATGTTCAACGCGCACAAGGTGCCAGTGGGGCGCGACCAGATACAGCATGTTGAAATGGCGCGAGACATTGCCCAGCGCTTTAATCACCTGTTTGGCCAGGGTAAGGAGCTCTTTACCTTGCCTGAGGCGGTGATCGAAGAAGATGTAGCGACTTTG
This sequence comes from Pseudomonas sp. S9, assembly GCF_000222125.1. Classification (NCBI taxonomy): domain Bacteria; kingdom Pseudomonadati; phylum Pseudomonadota; class Gammaproteobacteria; order Pseudomonadales; family Pseudomonadaceae; genus Pseudomonas; species Pseudomonas sp. S9. The sequence goes on from NZ_AFFX01000011.1 coordinate 201,665, forward strand.
CCTGGCCTTGATGGTCGCAAAATGTCGAAAAGCTACGACAACACCATTCCATTGTTTAGTGGCGCCAAGCAAATGAGTGACGCGGTGGCGCGCATAGTGACCGACTCCAAGCTGCCGGGCGAAGCCAAGGACCCCGATAGCTCGCACCTGTTCACTCTCTACCAGGCATTCGCTACGCCTGAGCAGCAAGCTCAGTTCCGCGCCGAGTTGATTGATGGCATGGGTTGGGGGGATGCCAAGCAACGGCTTAATGATCTGTTGAATGCTGAGTTGGGCGAGCCTCGGGAGAAATACCAGGCCTTGATTGAACGCCCCGCGGACCTGGAAGACATTCTTCTGGACGGAGCAGCCAAGGCACGCAAGATCGCCACTCCGTTCCTGATCCAGCTGCGTGAAGCCGTTGGCCTACGCTCGTTTCGCTCGGTTGCCACCAGCACCGAGTCGTCGAAGAAGAAAGCCAGCAAGCGTGCACGTTTTGTCAGCTTCCGTGACGACGACGGCAGCTTCCGCTTTCGTCTGCTCGATGCTTCTGGAGAACAGTTGCTGCTCTCGAAGTCCTTTGCTGATGGCAAGTCGGCGGGCATGGTCAATAAGCGTCTGCAGTCCGGTGAGCCACTTGATGTGCGTGAGCAGGGCAATGGTTTTGCTGTTTGGCTCGATGGTGAGAGCGTGGCAACCAGCCCTGAATTTGCGGATGCAGGGGCCATGAAGGCTGCCGTTGAGCGCTTGCGCGAGGCTTTGGCGCCTGAGCAAGCCTAATAACTCGGCGTTTTGCGCTGATAGCTGATTGATTATCTGCGGGGCAGGGCCTAAAGTACCTGCCCCGTTTTTGTTGCTCAGCTAACGAATATGACTCCGCTAGAACGCTATAAAGCCGATCTCAAACGTCCAGACTTCTTTCATGATGCGGCGCAGGAAGTGGCTGTGCGCCATCTGCAGCGCCTGTATGACGACTTGGTCGCGGACGTGCAAAACAGCAAGCCGGGTTTGTTCGGCAAACTATTCGCCAAGAAAAGCCAGGCGCCGATCAAGGGTCTGTATTTTTGGGGGGGTGTAGGCCGCGGCAAGACCTACCTGGTCGATACCTTTTTCGATGCTCTGCCTTTCGAGCAAAAGGTGCGTACTCACTTCCACCGCTTCATGAAGCGTGTGCACGAAGAGATGCGTGGCCTCAAGGGTGAGAAAAACCCACTGACCATTATCGGTAAGAAGTTTGCCGAAGAGGCGCGGGTTATCTGCTTCGATGAGTTCTTTGTTTCGGATATTACCGATGCAATGATTTTGGCGACCTTGCTCGAAGAGTTGTTCAAAAACGGCGTCAGCCTGGTTGCCACTTCGAACATCGTGCCCGATGGCCTGTACAAGGATGGCTTGCAGCGTGCGCGCTTCTTGCCGGCCATTGCTTTACTTAAAGAGCATACCGACATCGTGAACGTCGACAGTGGTGTTGATTATCGCTTGCGTGCCCTTGAGCAGGCGGAGTTGTTTCATTGGCCGCTAGGTGCTGAGGCCGATGCCAGCCTGCACAAGAGCTTCAAGAGTTTGCTGCCCGATTGCACGCACGCGGTTGAGAACGAGTCGATCAGTATCGAGAACCGACAGATCACCGCGGTGCGAGTCTGTGAGGACGTGGCCTGGTTCGAGTTTCGTGAGTTGTGTGATGGCCCGCGTAGCCAGAACGACTACATTGAGCTGGGCAAGGTGTTCCATGCGGTACTGTTGGCGAATGTCGAGCAGATGGGCGTTGCCACTGACGATATGGCGCGGCGCTTTATCAATCTTGTTGATGAGTTCTACGACCGTAACGTCAAGTTGATCATTTCGGCAGAAGTTGAGCTCAAGGATCTATACACGGGTGGGCGCTTGACCTTTGAGTTCCAGCGTACACTCAGTCGCTTGCTGGAAATGCAGTCCCATGAGTTCCTGGCGCGAGCGCATAAACCGTAAACTGCCGTTCAAAAGGCTGCCAATGGGCAGCCTTTTTTATATGTGCCTTGCACTCAATTGTCCGCGAAGCGCTCCTTGAAACCCGCCAGCAACTGCTTGGCCTGGGCAATCTCCAGTGATTCCATGGCGCTTATTGGTGTGAATGACGCTGCTTGCTGAAGATGCTGCAGGGCTTTGCTGGCTTGATCGTCACCGTAGACGTAGGTCAGCGCATTGGCATATTCATAATGGCCAATGGGAAGGTCGTCGCTAACGGCAAAGGCGCGTGCGAAATAGGCTTCCATTTTTTCTGCGCTGACGCCGTAAGTGAGGCCGCCAAGCATGGAGCCGACCTTGCGAATCACTCCAGCCTGATAGCCACCGTACAGGGTCAGGGCATAAGGTTGCAGTGGTTTCTTGCTGAGCATGGCGTCGAGTTCATCGGGAATCTGTGAGGAATAGCCACGCTTGAGTGATACGGGAATTGGCAACTCTTCGCCCAGGCGTGCCTTAGCGTAGGTTCGGCCGAATTGCGCCACTATGTCGAGCTTGATCAGTTCGCCGGCTTCATCTGTCAGCTCAATCACTTGCTCAAGCAGGCGATGTTTCTCGTCTTGATCGGCCTCGAGAAACATTGCATAGATGACTTGCGAGAACATCGCAGGTATTTGCCCGCCAAAACCCAGGGCCATGCCTTGTTCCTTGGCTTGGGCAAAATCACCCCTAAACATGCTGCGCCATGCATCCTGGAGCTTTGCGGCATAAGCGCTGGCAAGTTCCTCCGGCGTGCCTTGGGCCTGCGAGGCAATAATGGGGGCGCCGAGAATTTGCGGATGCAATTTGGCCATCTTCAATACCCAGGTTTCGTCAGGGTAGGGGTAGTCCGTGCCGAAGCCGCGAGTAAGCTGGGGCCACGCCTGGCGCAGTTTGTCGCCTGAGTAGTCGAAAGCCGATTGGTCGTATGGGAAGGGTTTCCATGCATCCTGCGCGCTGGCGCAGAAACATAGGGTGGCAAGCAGGGCGAAAAGCAGGCTGCGCATGGGAGCGTCCTATGGTTGTTATTGGAGGCCTTGCAAAGGCTGTCTCCGATCATAGGACGCTGGGTTTCAACGCCTACCTATCCAAGGGTTTGCGTTGTATTTGCCTTTTGCCTAGACAGGGCCGTTCTTGTGCTGGAACTGGCGACGGTAAAGGTTGGGTGACAGTTCGGTGTGCTGGCGAAACAGGCGGGCAAAAAAACTGGCGTCGTCGTAGCCCACTTCATAGCTGATGGTCTTGATGCTTTTACGGGTGGCGCTGAGCAGGCTCTTGGCTGTCTCGATGCGTAACCTTTGCAGGTAATGCAGCGGTTTGTCGCCGGTGGCGCTCTGGAAGCGGCGCATGAAGTTGCGAATGCTCATGCCGTGTTCGCGAGCGACGTCTTCAAAACGAAATTTGTCGGCGTAGTGCTCTTCAAGCCACTGCTGGATTTGCAGGATCGTCAGGTCGTGATGCAGCTTCTGGCCGCCAAAGCCAATACGTCCAGGGGTGTAGTTGCGTTGCACCTCAAACAGGATGTCGCGGGCCACGCCCTGGGCGACGCTGGCGCCGCAGAATTGCTCGATCAGGTAGATGAACAGGTCGCATGCCGATGTAACGCCACCTGCGCAGTACAGGTTGTCCGCATCCGACAGATGTTTGTCCTGGTTGAGTATTACCTTGGGGAATCGCTCGCTGAACTCGTTAAAAAAGCGCCAGTAGGTGGTGGCCTCCTTGCCGTCCAGCAGCCCGGCCTGGGCCATCCAGAAAACCCCGGTGGCTTCTCCACAAATAGCGCTGCCTGCCGCGTGGCACTCTTGCAGCCAGGTGAGTACGTTGGGATGGCGGTGGCGCAGGGCATCAAAGTCATCCCAGAACGCCGGCAGGATGATCACGTCCGCCGGTTCCAGGTCGCTGTCGACGGGAATCATCACATCGCTGAAGCTGCGCACAGGCATCCCGTCAGGGCTGACTATATTGATTTCAATGGTTGGGGTCAGGCCCAGGCCTTGCTGCTTGCCGTGGCGCAAGCTGGCCATGTGGAAGAAGTCTTTGGCTTGCAGGACGGTTGAGGCAAACACACCAGTGGTTGCCAAAATGCATACGCGCTTGAGCGGGGTCGAATGAGGGATGGTCATGATCTATTTATTCTTATTGAGTGCGGCGTTTGATCAAGGCTGCAATGGTTGCGGTTGCAGGGCTTCAAGCCGTGTATTTCTTATTGAGTCGGTGCCTCTGGCCGAGCATTAATCCATGGGCAGGGGCGATTTGGTCAAGGTACGGCCTGATCGTCTTATTTTTTGGCGCTTGTGTCCAGTGTGACTATCCAGGTTACTGCCCTAAAGTCACACCAGGTTTGAAAACTGACGATTCCAGGTGAAGGCATGATTCCAAGAACAATATTCAGCTCTGACCATGAACTTTTTCGCGACAGCGTGCGCAAGTTTCTTGAGCAGCACGCCGTACCTTTCCATGGGCAGTGGGAAAAAGAGGGTCACATCGATAGAGCGCTGTGGAACAAGGCCGGTGAGGCTGGAATGCTCTGCTCGCACATTCCCGAGGAGTATGGCGGCATAGGCGCTGACTTCCTTTACAGCACCGTGGTGATTGAGGAGGTAGGCCGCCTGGGGTTAACCGGGATCGGGTTTTCACTGCATTCGGACATAGTTGCACCCTATATCCTGCATTACGGCTCCCAGGAGCTTAAGCAAAAGTACCTGCCGAAGATGGTCAGTGGCGAGATGGTCACGGCTATCGCCATGACTGAGCCCGGTGCGGGCTCGGATTTGCAGGGTGTGAAAACGACTGCGGTGCTCGATGGAGACGAATACGTTATCAATGGTTCGAAAACCTTTATCACCAACGGCTTTCTGGCAGATTTGGTAATTGTGGTGGCCAAGACCGATCCTACGGCGGGCGCCAAGGGCACCAGCTTGTTCCTGGTTGAGGCCAACACACCTGGTTTTTCCAAGGGCAAGCGCCTGGAAAAAGTCGGGATGAAAGCGCAGGACACTTCCGAGCTGTTCTTCCAGGATGTACGTGTGCCCAGGGAAAACCTTTTGGGGCAGGCGGGTATGGGCTTTGCCTACCTGATGCAGGAGCTGCCGCAGGAGCGCTTGACTGTCGGTATTGGTGCCCTGGCTTCGGCTGAGGCGGCCTTGCAGTGGACGCTCGAGTACACCCGTGAACGCAAGGCATTCGGCAAGGCTGTGGCTGATTTTCAGAATACGCGTTTCAAGTTGGCGGAAATGGCCACCGAAATCCAGATCGGCAAGGTGTTTGTTGATCGCTGTCTGGAACTGCATCTGCAAGGAAAACTCGATGTGCCTACGGCGGCCATGCTCAAGTACTGGGGCACGGACCTGCAGTGCAAGGTGCTTGATGAATGTGTGCAGCTGCATGGCGGTTACGGGTTCATGTGGGAATACCCGGTAGCGCGGGCCTGGGCTGATGCGCGGGTGCAGCGGATTTACGCGGGCACCAATGAAATCATGAAGGAGATTATTGCGCGTTCGCTTTAAGCAGGGTGCGCCAATACACAAAAAATCCCGGCTCGTGCCGGGATTTTTTGTAGACGGCTGGTGCTTAGGGAGCTGGGTTGGGCTGTGTCTTGTGGATAGCGTCAATTGCTGCGAGTACTTCGCTTGTTAGCTTCAGTTCGCTGCTTTTGAGGTTGCTTTCAAGTTGCTCAAGCGTAGTCGCGCCTATGATGTTGCTGGTGACAAATGGTCGGGAGGTTACAAATGCCAGGGCCATTTGCGCGGGGTCCAGGCCGTGCTCCTGGGCCAGGGCGACGTAGCGTGCGCAAGCCGACTCCGATTCAGGGTTGCTGTAGCGCGCGAAGCGACTGAACAGGCTCAGGCGTGCCCCTTCAGGGCGTGCGCCGTTGGCGTATTTGCCTGAAAGCATGCCAAAGGCCAGTGGTGAGTAGGCCAGCAGGCCACATTGTTCGCGAATTGCAATTTCGGCCAAGCCCACTTCAAAGCTACGGTTGAGCAGGTTGTAGGGGTTTTGGATCGATACGCTGCGCGGCCAGCCCCGGCTTTGCGCCAGTTCGAGAAACTTCATGGTGCCCCATGGCGTTTCGTTGGATAGGCCAATGTGGCGAATCTTGCCGGCCTTGACCTGTTCGTCGAGCGCTTCAAGCACCTCCTCGATTGGGGTGAATTCGCTGTCTTGATGCTTGTAGTCAAGCTGGCCGAAGAAGTTGGTCGGGCGTTCGGGCCAGTGCAGTTGATAGAGGTCGATCCAGTCGGTCTTCAGGCGCTTGAGGCTGGCGTCGAGTGCGGCAGTGATATGTGCTCGGTTGTGTTTGAGCCTGCCGTCGCGAATGTAGTCGATGCCGTTGCCTGGGCCGGCGATCTTGCTTGCCAGCACCCAGTCGGCGCGGTCACCGCTCCTGGCGAAGTATTCACCAATGATCTGCTCGGTCTTGGTGTAGGTTTCTGCACGCGGCGGCACGGGGTACATTTCCGCAGTGTCGATAAAGTTGATGCCGTAAGCCTTGGCTCGCTCAATCTGGGCGAAACCTTCCTCGCGAGTGTTCTGTTCGCCCCATGTCATGGTTCCCAGGCATATGGCGCTAACTGAGATATCGGTTTTACCTAGTTTGCGAAAATCCATTACTTCGTCCTCTGGAAAAAGAGTTATACAATCAGGTTGCTAATTTTTTCGCAATCTGCATAATTGCGCAGCTCTTTCTGCAGTGGAAGTGATGCGCCGTCTGCCGAAGAAATCTTGCCGTGTAACGGACGCGCTGACCCGAGCCCCCGATAGCGTCTGTCTCCGGCTGCCTTTGACCTTGTCAAAGTACGCACTATTCAGTAAGATCCGCCGTCTTATTTATCAGGGCGGCCCCTGAGGCTATAAAGAATGAAAACTTTTACTGCTAAACCAGAAACAGTAAAGCGCGACTGGTTTGTCGTCGACGCTGCTGGTCAGACCCTGGGTCGTCTGGCTACCGAAATCGCTACCCGTCTGCGTGGCAAGCATAAGCCTGAATACACTCCGCACGTTGATACTGGCGACTACATCGTCGTAATCAATGCTGAGCAGGTACGTGTTCCCGGTGCAAAGACTACCGATAAAATGTATTACTCTCACTCCGGTTTCCCGGGTGGCATCAAGTCGATCAATTTCGAAAAACTGATCGCCAAGGCGCCAGAGCGCGTGATCGAGACCGCGGTTAAAGGCATGTTGCCGAAGAATCCGCTGGGTCGCGACATGTACCGTAAGCTGAAAGTCTATGCGGGCGCTGCTCACCCTCATACTGCTCAGCAGCCCCAAGAACTGAAGATTTAACGGAATAGTTCATTATGTCGGCGACTCAAAACTACGGCACTGGCCGTCGCAAAACCGCAACCGCACGCGTTTTCCTGCGTCCGGGCAATGGCAGTATCTCTATCAATAACCGCACTCTGGACGTGTTCTTCGGTCGCGAAACTGCCCGCATGGTAGTTCGTCAGCCGCTGGAACTGACCGAGATGACCGAAAAGTTTGATATCTTCGTTACCGTTGTTGGCGGTGGTGTAAGTGGTCAGGCTGGCGCAATCCGCCACGGTATCACTCGTGCGTTGATGGATTATGACGAAACTCTGCGTCCGGCTCTGCGCAAAGCAGGCTACGTGACTCGTGATGCTCGTGAAGTTGAACGTAAGAAGGTTGGTCTGCGTAAAGCGCGTAAGCGTCCGCAGTACTCGAAGCGTTAATTCGCTACCTGCGTTCAAAAGCGCCCAGTTTCCTTTCGGAGCTGGGCGTTTTTTATGGGTGCTAAACTAGTCTGCGACATCGTGACGCATACTTGAATTGCGCGCGTGCTAAGGTATTTAGAGCTTTTGCTGGGGTAATTAACCTTGTCACAAAAGGGGCTTTTCTTTACCATTTGGCGAATTTTTTGCGCGACCAGAATTTTACTTAGTATAGGTCTGAATAACAGGCCACAAAGCTGATGGGAGACGACTGAATGAGCAATGACGGCGTGAATGCAGGCCGGCGTCGCTTCCTCGTAGCGGCCACCTCTGTGGTGGGTGCTGCAGGAGCGGTGGGTGCCGCGGTCCCGTTCGTGGGGTCATGGTTCCCAAGCGCTAAGGCCAAGGCTGCCGGTGCACCTGTGAAGGTGAACGTTAGCAAGGTCGAGCCGGGGCAGCAGATGGTTGCTGAATGGCGGGGGCAGCCGGTATTTATCGTGCGCCGCACTGAGGAAATTCTCAGTAACCTGACCAAACTCAATGACCGTGTAGCGGACCCTGAGTCCAAGGCCTCGGTACAACCTGAATATGTGGACCCGGTAACGCGTTCGATCAAGCCGGAAATACTTATTCTCGTAGGTATTTGCACGCACTTGGGTTGCTCGCCGACTTTCCGTCCAGAAGTTGCTCCGGCAGATTTGGGGCCAGATTGGCTGGGCGGCTATTTCTGTCCTTGCCATGGTTCGCACTACGACTTGGCTGGCCGCGTATTCAAAGCGCAGCCTGCTCCGTTGAATCTGCCAGTGCCGCCATATTCATATGACTCGGATGACATTGTCACCGTTGGCGTGGATCAGGAGAAAGCTTGATGAGCAAATTCATGGAATGGGTTGATGCCCGTTTTCCCGCCACAAAAATGTGGGAAGACCACCTCAGCAAGTACTACGCACCCAAGAACTTCAATTTCTTTTATTTCTTTGGCTCGCTTGCCCTGTTGGTTCTGGTAAACCAGATCCTGACGGGTGTCTGGCTGACCATGAGCTACACGCCGTCGGCTGAAGAGGCGTTTGCTTCGGTCGAATACATCATGCGTGATGTCGACTATGGTTGGATCATCCGTCTGATGCACTCAACCGGTGCTTCGGCATTCTTCGTTGTAGTCTATCTGCACATGTTCCGCGGCCTGCTGTACGGCTCGTACCAGAAGCCTCGTGAGCTGGTCTGGGTCTTCGGCATGCTGATTTACCTGGCGCTGATGGCTGAAGCCTTCATGGGCTACCTGCTGCCTTGGGGCCAGATGTCCTACTGGGGTGCCCAGGTTATTATCTCGCTGTTCGGTGCCATCCCGGTTATCGGCGATGACCTGACTCAGTGGATTCGTGGTGACTACCTGATTTCCGGGATTACCCTGAACCGTTTCTTCGCCTTGCATGTCGTGGCCCTGCCGATTGTTATTCTCGGCCTGGTTGTGCTGCATATCCTGGCGCTGCACGAAGTGGGTTCGAACAACCCGGATGGCGTTGACATCAAGAAAAAGAAAGATGAAAACGGCGTTCCGCTCGATGGCATCCCGTTCCATCCGTACTACACCGTAAAAGATATCGTGGGTGTGGTGGTGTTCCTGTTTGTCTTCTGCGCGATCATCTTCTTCTTCCCTGAGATGGGTGGTTACTTCCTCGAGAAGCCTAACTTCGAAGTTGCAAACGCGTTCAAGACCCCAGAGCACATTGCCCCGGTCTGGTACTTCACGCCGTTCTACGCAATTCTCCGTGCGGTTCCCGATAAGCTCCTGGGCGTAATTGCCATGGGTGCAGCTATTGCCGTGTTGTTTGTGTTGCCTTGGTTGGATCGCAGTCCGGTCAAATCGATGCGTTACAAAGGCTGGCTGAGCAAAATCTGGTTGCTGGTATTCTGCATCTCCTTCGTCATCCTCGGCATTCTGGGTGTGTTGGCGCCGACCCCAACGCGTACGTTGACCTCGCAGATCTGTACTTTCCTGTATTTCGCGTACTTCATCCTGATGCCGTTCTATACCAGGATGGAAAAAACCAAACCGGTTCCGGAAAGGGTGACTGGCTGATGAAAAAACTATTTGCTGCAATGATCGTGGCGTGTCTGCCGGTATTCGCATTCGCGAATACTGCGGGTGTTCACTTGGACAAGGTCGATATCGACCTGACAGACAAAGCTGCTATGCAAGATGGTGCACGCACCTTTGCCAACTATTGCATGGGTTGCCATGGCGCCAAGTTCCAGCGTTATGAGCGTGTTGCCGATGATCTTGGTGTTCCGCACGAAGTCATGCTCGAAAACCTCGTTTTCACTGGCGGTAAGATCGGTGATCACATGCAGAGCAGCATGCGCTCTGAAGACGCCAAGGGATGGTTCGGTGCTGCGCCGCCGGACCTGACTCTGGTTGCGCGTGTGCGTGGTAATGACTGGCTGTACAGCTACTTGCGTAGCTTCTACGAAGATCCATCCCGCCCACTGGGTGCGAACAACACTGTTTTCCATAACGTGGGCATGCCTAACGTTCTGGTTGGGTTGCAGGGTCGTCAATACATGGGCTGCAAGCAGGTCCAGGTGGTTGAGGATGGCAAGAAGCAATACGATCCGCTGACGGGTACACCTATTACCCACAAGGCCTGCGACCAACTGGTTGTCGAGCCTAAGACAGGCTCACTGTCGGAAGAAGAGTTTGATGAGAAGATCAAGAATCTGGTGACCTTCCTCGCTTACTCGGCTAACCCGGTGAAACTGGAAAGCCAGCGTATTGGTACCTACGTTCTGCTGTACCTTGCCTTCTTCTTTGTATTTGCCTACTTGTTGAAGCGTGAGTACTGGAAGGACGTGCATTAATCTGTAATTCTCTGTTGTTGACCTGCGCGCCCTACTGGGCGCGCAGGTTTTTCTGCTTCATATAACTTTATAAGCGAGGAGGACCGCCATGGGCGTGACCAATCGGTTGGCCTGTTACTCCGACCCCGCCGACCACTATTCCCACCGCGTACGTATTGTGCTCGCCGAGAAGGGTGTCAGCGCCGAGATCATTACTGTCGAGCCGGGTCGTTACCCGCCAAAGCTGCTTGAGGTAAATCCTTATGCCAGCTTGCCGACGCTGGTTGATCGTGACTTGGCGTTGTATGAGTCGACTGTGGTGATGGAATACTTGGATGAGCGTTATCCACACCCACCGCTCTTGCCGGTTTATCCGGTGGCTCGTGCAAACAGTCGTTTGTTGATTCACCGTATCCAGCGTGACTGGTGTGCCTTGGTCGACCTGATTCTCGATCCGCGCAGTAAAGAGCCCGCTCGCGTGCAGGCGCGCAAGGAGCTGCGTGAGAGCCTGACTGGCGTATCTCCACTATTTGTCGACATGCCCTACTTCCTCAGTGAAGAGCTGAGCTTGGTAGACTGCTGCTTGTTGCCAATTCTCTGGCGTTTGCCAGTCTTGGGTATCGAGTTGCCAAAACCCGCTAAACCGCTGCTCGACTACATGGAGCGGCAGTTCGCCCGTGAGGCCTTCCAGGCCAGCCTGTCCACGGTTGAACGTGATATGCGTTAACGCGCGAGGAGAGACCTATGAACTCGAGTCGTCCCTACCTGGTTCGTGCTCTGTATGAGTGGATTGTTGATAACGATTGCACGCCACACTTGTTGGTCAACGCCGAGTATCCGGGTGTGCAAGTGCCTGCCGGCTTCGCCAACGACGGGCAGATAGTGCTCAATGTGTCACCCAGTGCTGTGCGTCACTTGCATATGGATAACGAGGCGGTGAGTTTCGAGGGGCGCTTTGGTGGTGTGGCGCATACGCTGTACGTGCCGGGGCCCTCGATACTTGCGGTTTACGCCCGTGAAAACGGCCAGGGCATGGTCTTTGACCTGGAGCCGCCTGCTGTTGATGAAGATGCAGTGCAAGCTCCTGATGATCAGGGCCCGCCCGAGACCGATCCGCCACGTCCAAGTGGTCGGCCAAGCTTGAAGGTCGTGAAGTAGCTACAAGGCAATCGACAAAAAAGGCGATCCGAGGATCGCCTTTTTTGTGCCTGCAAGCTGCTAGTTGATGTACTGGAACAGCTTTATGATCTTCTGCACACCAGACACGCCCTGTACTACCTGCGCGGCGCTCTGGGCCTCCTGGCGCGTTACCAGGCCCAGCATGTAGACGATGCCGTTCTCGGTTATCACCTTGATATTGGTGCTCGGAACATTGCTGTTGGCAAGCATTTCAGCCTTGATTTGCGCGGTAAGCAGTGAATCATTGCTGCGAGCGATCAGTGAGGTCGGCGGCAGGATTTGCAGTTCGTTGTAGACCTTCTTCACGCCTTGAACGCTATTGGCCGCTTTTTCGGCGGTTTGCTTGAGTTCTTCGCGCGGGGTTTGCCCGGCCAGCAGTACGATGCCGTTATAGCTGCTTACCACTATATGCGAGGTCGGGCTGGTCAGGTCCGGGCTTGCCTTCTGCACGGCGCTGCGTACGTCCGGGTCGAGCAGCTTGTCGTCAATCGAGTTGCCGATGCTGCGGTTGCTGCAGCCACTAACCAGCAGGGTTAGTGCGAGTGCTGCAATAGCCAGTGGTGAACGGATCATTCTTCACTCCCAAATAGTAGGCTGTCGATTAGGTCGCACAAGCAGTGAATGGTCAGAAGGTGAACTTCTTGTATGCGTGCGGTGGATTTTGCCGGAACGCGGATTTCCACGTCCTCGGGCAGCAGCAGCGAGGCCATGTTACCGCCGTCACGGCCGGTAAGCGCAACTACGGTCATTTCACGATCGTGTGCGGCCTGGATGGCTTGAATGACGTTGGCTGAGTTGCCGCTGGTGGAAATTGCCAGGAGTACGTCACCAGGTTGGCCCAGTGCGCGTATTTGCTTGGAAAAAATCTCGTTGTAGCTGTAGTCATTGGCAATCGAGGTGATTGTCGAGCTGTCGGTGGTCAGCGCGATGGCCGGCAGGCTTGGACGCTCACGCTCGAAGCGATTGAGCAGTTCCGAGGAGAAATGCTGGGCATCGCCAGCCGAGCCGCCATTACCACATGCGAGAATCTTGCCCTCGTTCAGCAGGGCGTTGACCATCGCCATGCTGCCTTGCTCGATGAGTGGTGCAAGGACTTCCATAGCCTGCTGTTTAGTGTCGATGCTGGCTTGGAATAACTGGTGAATACGGGCTTGCATATCCATCGAAGATGTCACCTTAAGTTTTGCGGGTGCTGAGGTTTAAGCGAGTTGGAGCTGCCTTATTGTGACAATGAATGGCGAGGTCGTTCATGTATCAAACGCATTTTTAATCCAATTCAATTGCAACTTGCCTTTGCTGTCGGGGTTTATGGCGACGACATCAAAGCGGCAGGGGTGTTGGTTCCAGCGTGACTCTTGTTGCAAAAAGGTCATGGCCGCTTGCGTGAGTTTACCGCGCTTGCGCCTATCAACGCTTTCTGTCGCGCCGCCCCAGGCGTTGTGGTGGCGATAGCGAACTTCAACAAATACTACTGTATCGATGTCGAGCATGACCAGATCAAGCTCGCCGCTCCTGCACCTCCAGTTTTTTGCGATGAGGCGCAGGTGGTGTTGCTCGAGATGTTGGCAGGCCATTGCCTCGGCAGCGTTGCCGCTGCTTTGGCTGCTGGTGCGATCAATCAAGCGGGGTGTCTGGCAGGCGCTGGATCTGGCCGCCAGTGAATTGTGCCCAGGGCAGCTGGCGTACAACTCGTTGCTGGGCGTCCAGGCTCAGGCTGCCGGTAAGACCGTCGATGCGCGTGCTTGGCAGTGCCTTCAGCTGATCCAGACGTGGTGCCAGGATAAAGGCGTCAGCGCCCATTGCGTAGAGACGACCAAGGCTGCCGCCTGCTTGAGGCCACTGGTTGATTATAAGTTGGCGAGTTGGGTCGTCGGTGTTGAGCATCCACGGGGTTTCGGAGAACTCAATGCCTTCCATGTCCAGATACTGGGCCTGGTTGTATACGCCGCTATTGAGGGTTGATGTGGCGTAGACCGGCATATCGCCTGCGTACTGGAACACCAGCGTTGGCTTTATTTGTTGTGCCTGCTGCGGCGTGGCGGCGAGGAACATGAAATCGACATCCTGGCGACGCGAAGGCTGTGCGGCGACTTCGGTGCCAAGTTTTTCCTCGATGCTTTTGCTGCGCGCTTCACTTTGGCGCAGTTGCAGTAGCTTGCCGATTTGCTGGGCCAGTTCAACGGGTTGGGCGATGCTCTGGGCTGCAAGCAGTTCGCCGCCCTGGGCCTCCCAGCTCTGGCGGAACGCGGCGAGGACGCGACTGCCCCAGTCGCCGCTCGGCGCTAGCGCGATGGCGCGGCGCATGCCGTCAGACCAGGCGCGGCGTGCTGCTTCGCGTGCTTCATCTTCGGCGGCGAGGCCAAACTGGAACAGCTGAGGAGGCGCTTCCTGTTCGTTCTGGCTGTAGTTAAGGGCCAGGGTAGTGATGGGCAGTTGTTCGCGGCTGCTGAGTTGGGTTACCAATTCTTTTTCCAGCGGGCCAATCACCAGTTGTGTGCCGGCGCTCTGCGCTTGCTGGTAGAAACTGTCCATGGAGCTGATGCGCGAGCTGTCGTAAATCTGTACGTCGGGCAGGGTTTCACCCGCTTGCTGGGCTTGGTAGTACGCCGCCATGAACCCATCACGCAGGGCGCGACCAACACTGGAAAGCTTGCCTTCCTGCGGCAAGAGCAGGGCAATTTGGCCAATCGGTTCGCTCGACAGTTGCTTCAGGTCTTGCAGGGGCTTGGGTAATTGCACCGCTGCCGGGTGGGCTGGGTGCGTTGCAACCCAGTTATCAATGGCAGCTTGCTGCTGTTCGAGGGTTGCTGCGCTCTTTGATGCGCTGGCAAGTGCCAGCCAGCCTGTAAGGTCGGCATCGCCGGTGGTTTGCAGCTGATTGGCGGGCAGGCGTGAAACCAGAGCCCAGATGGCTTCGTGGTTGCTCGCGGCCGTCGCATCGCTGAGCAAGGGCGCAATGTAGATGCGTTCGCGGGCTGCGGCGAGCAGTTGGCCGTCTTGCTCCAATGCCTTGGCGCGGGTCAACTGGCTGCGGATCTGTTGCTCGACCGGTAGCTCGCCGAGACGCTCGAAGCTTGGGTGGCTAAGCGCTTGAAGGGCGGCCTTGGGGTTTTTCCGTGCCAATGCTAGCTCGGCAGCAAGGGTGCTGGCGAATACCTGTTGGGCAGGCTTGAGTGTTTCAAGCTGGACTTGTTCGAGAATGCTGCTGGAGCGGCCAATATCCTTTTGTTTGTAGGCCTGGTCTGCAGCGGACAGGCGCAATAAGTTGGCTTCCTCGGTCTGCGCATCTCCAGCCTGCTGGAGCAATTGCTCAATGCTGGCTTGAGGTGTGCGCGGTAGTTCACCGACAGAGTTTGATGAGCTGGCACAGGCGGCAAGCAAGCCGACAAGGCAAAGGAGGAGAAGCGGGCGCAGGCGGGCGATCATGTAAGCGTTCCTGATACTTGATCAAATGAGGGGTGAATTGTACCCAAGCTATGCCGAAGGTGCGATGTCGGCGGCGCTAAGGAACCTCTTAAAAACGACTGCGCCAGGTATTGCTGCGTGGGAAAAGTGCTCAAAATGCTCATTTAGGCTAGCTAAACTGCGCTTTTTCGCACCTTTTCGCCTTGTGCTACCGGCACTCGCTACTTTTTTCAGAAGATTCCCTAAACGGGCTACAATGCGCGTTTTAGTGATAAATGAGGCGTGTGCAGTGACTTCTACAGATGCGTTGAGTTCAGCTTTGGGCACGCTTTATGTGGTTGCCACGCCCATTGGCAACCTCGATGACATGAGTGCCCGTGCCTTGAAGGTGCTGGCTGATGTGGCCCTTATTGCTGCAGAGGATACCCGGCATTCGGCGCGCCTGATGCAGCACTTTGGTCTATCTACGCCTCTGGTTGCCTGCCATGAGCACAATGAGCGTGATCATGGTGGCAAGTTTTTGCAGCGCTTGCAGGCGGGTGAAGATGTTGCGTTGATTTCCGATGCGGGTACGCCGTTGATTTCCGATCCCGGTTATCACCTGGTGCGCCAGGCGCGGGCCGCGGGTGTCGCCGTGGTGCCTGTGCCCGGTGCCTGTGCATTGATCGCCGCACTGTCGGCTGCAGGCTTGCCGTCGGATCGTTTTATCTTCGAGGGCTTCTTGCCGGCTAAGTCGGTGGGGCGTCGCTCGCGACTGGAACAGGTCAAGGAAGAGCCGCGCACGCTGATCTTTTATGAGGCGCCGCATCGTATTGCCGAGTGCCTTGAGGATATGCGTTCGATCTTTGGTGATGAGCGCCCGGCATTGCTGGCGCGTGAACTGACCAAGACCTTCGAAACCCTCAAGGGCCTGCCGCTGGGTGAGTTGAGTGCATGGGTGGCGGCTGACAGTAACCAGCAGCGCGGTGAATGTGTCGTGCTGGTCGCGGGCTGGCAAGCCCCGGAAGGAGATGCCGCAGTCAGTGCCGAGGCGCTGCGTGTGCTCGATTTGCTGTTAAAGGAGATGCCGTTGAAGCGTGCAGCGGCTTTGGCGGCGGAAATCACGGGTGTGCGCAAAAACTTGCTCTATCAGTTGGCGCTGGAGCGTCAGTCGACGAAGTAACTGCTGAAGCCCACTGGTTTCGTGCTATGTGTGCGTTTTTTGTGGCGTGGCTTGCCTGTGGGGCAGGTGGTTGATATCGGGTTTTTCCCGCGCCAATGCTCGGTTGCGCTTGTTCTAATGTCCAAGTGCAATTACCCTAGTCGGCGGAGAGTCGATCGGACAGTCGCTGCCGTGCTTTGTTTACAAGGTGCGGGGGAGGAAAGTCCGGGCTCCATAGGGCGGAGTGCCAGGTAATGCCTGGGAGGCGTGAGCCTACGGAAAGTGCCACAGAAAATAACCGCCTAAGCGCTTCGGCGCCGGTAAGGGTGAAAAGGTGCGGTAAGAGCGCACCGCACGGCTGGTAACAGTCCGTGGCTAGGCAAACCCCACTCGGAGCAAGACCAAATAGGGTTTCATTGGCGTGGCCCGCGCTGAAACCGGGTAGGTTGCTAAAGGCGTGCAGTGATGTACGTCGTAGAGGAATGACTGTCCTCGACAGAACCCGGCTTACAGATCGACTCTCCACCTTTCTACTTGGTAGTACGCTTGGTGTCCTTCCTTGCGATTCTAATACCTAAATAATCTTACTCTTAACAAACTACTTTAAGTTTGAAGCGCAGTTGCGTGTGTATGCTGGCATTTAATCTTTGAATGTCGACTTGAGCTGTTCTCCCACCTTCGTAAAATTCGCTAAATCTCCGTTCTATAAGGGTTTTTCCCTGTTTAAGCACCTTGACGGTGGGGTATGCGCGTTCCTATAGTGTGCGCAGGTGGTAAGAAGTGGCGAAAAGTGGGTTTTTTGGGCATGGATAGCTAAATAACAAGGGGAAACGCAATCGTGTTTCGTGGAGCCAACACCATAAGTCTCGACGCAAAAGGTCGACTCGCGATGCCCAGCCGGTATCGCGACGAGCTCGTGTCGCGCTGTGCTGGCCAACTGATCATCACGATTGATGCGATTGACCCTTGCTTATGTGTGTATCCCCTGACCGAGTGGGAGCTTATCGAAGCCAAGCTCCGTGAATTGGCCTCCTTTCGTGAAGAAAACCGTCGTTTGCAACGCTTGTTGATCGGTAATGCGGTTGACCTTGAGCTCGATGCCAGCGGTCGCTTCCTGGTGCCGCCACGCTTGCGCGAATACGCCAAGCTGGACAAGCGCGCCATGCTGGTCGGCCAACTCAATAAATTTCAATTGTGGGACGAAGATTCCTGGAATGCAGTGGCAGATGCCGATTTGGCAGCTATCAAGCAACCGGGTGCTTTGTCTGACGATCTACGTGACTTGATCCTGTGACTATGAATAGCGATTTTCGCCATATAACCGTGCTGCTCGACGAGGCTGTCGAAGGGCTGGCTGTGCGCGCGGGTGGTCGCTATATAGATGGCACCTTCGGCAGGGGTGGGCATAGCCGGCTTATCCTTGACTCGCTCGGCCCTGACGGCCAATTGCTAGGGTTCGACAAAGATCCCCTGGCAATAGCCACAGGGAAAGCGCTAGCGGCCGAAGACGGCCGCTTTGTCGTTGTACAGAGAAGTTTTGCGGAACTTTCTGCCGAGGCGGCTGTCCGCGGGCTTTCGGGTAAGGTCAGCGGCATTCTCCTTGACCTCGGTGTTTCCTCGCCCCAGTTGGACGATGCCACTCGTGGCTTCAGCTTCCTCAATGATGGCCCGCTGGATATGCGCATGGATCCATCGCGTGGCGTCAGTGCGGCGCAGTGGATTGCCAGTGCCAGCGAAGAAGAGATTGCCCGCGTTTTCAAAGAGTACGGCGAAGAGCGGTTCGCCAAGCGGATGGCGCGTGCCGTGGTCGCGCGTCGCGCGGAGCAACCTTTCGAGCGCACGGCCGATTTGGCGCAAGTGCTGACCGTTGCCAACCCTGCGTGGGAGAAAGGTAAAAACCCAGCTACCCGTGCATTCCAGGGCTTGCGTATTTATATCAATAACGAACTGGGTGATCTGGAAGCCGGGCTTGACGCTGCCATGGAGACCCTGGAAGTTGGTGGGCGCTTGGTGGTCATCAGCTTCCATTCGCTGGAAGACCGGATTGTTAAGCAGTTCATGCGTAAGCACGCCAAGGGCGAGCAGGACAAGCTGCCGCGTGATCTGCCGATTATTCCAAAAGCCTTCGAGCCACGCCTGAAGCTGATCGGTAAACCGGTTTTTGCATCTGAAGCCGAACTCAAGGCCAATCCGCGCTCACGCAGCGCGGTCATGCGCATCGCGGAGAAGTTGCGATGAACCTGCGCATGGCGAAATCCTTTCCGCGCGGCAGCGTGCTGATGCTGGTGCTGTTTATTGCAGTGCTGGGTTCATCGCTGGCTGTCTCCTATTGCGCGCATTGGAATCGCCAACTGCTCAATGAGCTTTACGCTGAGCTGAGTGTGCGCGACAAGGCCCAGGCCGAGTGGGGGCGTTTGATCCTTGAGCAAAGTACCTGGACTGCACACAACCGTATCGAGACCCTGGCCAGCGAACAGCTGAATATGCGCATCCCGGACGCCGCAGAAGTGCGCATGGTGAAGCCATGATCAAGCTCGAAGGCGCGCTTTATCCATGGCGTTTCCGTCTTGTGCTGCTGCTTTTGGCCGTTATGGTCGGTGCAATCGTTTGGCGAATCATTGACCTGCAGATTTTTGACCACGACTTCCTGCAGGCGCACGGTGATGCGCGCAGCGTTCGCCATATCCCAATTCCTGCCCATCGTGGCCTGATGACTGATCGCAATGGCGAGCCGCTGGCGGTGAGCACGCCGGTGACCACCCTTTGGGCCAATGGCAAGGAGTTGCAAGCCGCCAAGGCTATGTGGCCGACCCTGGCTGAAGCCCTGGGGCAAAAGCCGGATGATTTCGCCAGGCGCCTGCAAGCTAACGCCAATCGCGAGTTTATGTACTTGGTGCGTGGCCTGACGCCGGAGCAAGGTCAAAAAATCCTCGACCTCAAGGTGCCTGGGGTTTATTCGATCGAAGAATTCCGTCGTTTCTATCCTGCCGGCGAAGTGGCTGCCCACGTAGTTGGTTTCACCGACGTCGACGATCGCGGGCGTGAAGGCATGGAGCTGGCGTTCGATGAATGGCTGGCGGGTGTGCCAGGCAAGCGTCAGGTGCTGAAGGATAGGCGCGGCCGCTTGATCAAGGATGTGCAGGTCACCCAGAACGCCAAGGCCGGCAAGGCATTGGCGTTGTCCATTGATCTGCGCCTGCAATACCTGGCACACCGCGAACTGCGCAATGCACTGGTTGAGTTCGGTGCCAAGGCAGGCAGCCTGGTGATGGTTGATGTCAAGACCGGGGAAATCCTGGCCATGGTCAACCAGCCTACCTATAACCCCAATAACCGTCGCACCATTCATCCGGCAGCCATGCGCAACCGGGCAATGACCGATGTATTCGAACCGGGCTCGACAGTTAAGCCGTTCTCGATCAGCGCTGCCTTGGAAACAGGGCGCTGGAAGCCAACCGACACGGTAAACGTAGCGCCAGGCTGGTTGCGTATCGGCAAGTACACCATTCGCGATGTATCACGTAACAGCGGTGTGCTCGACCTGACCGGCATCCTGATCAAGTCGAGCAACGTCGGGGTCAGCAAGGTAGCCTTCGACATCGGTGCTGAAGCCATCTACAGCGTCATGCAGCAAGTGGGTTTTGGCCAGGATACGGGCCTGAGCTTCCCGGGCGAGCGAGTCGGTAACCTGCCAAACCATCGCAAGTGGGGACAAGCCGAGACAGCCACCCTGGCTTATGGCTATGGCCTGTCTGTCACCGCTGTACAGCTTGCCCATGCCTATTCGGTGCTGGCAAACACCGGCCGCTCGGTGCCCTTGTCGCTGATCCGCGTCGACAAAACACCCGATAGCGTCCAGGTTATTCCAGAAGACATCGCCAAGACCGTGCAGGGCATGTTGCAGCAAGTGATTGAAGCGCCGGGCGGTGTTTATCGCGCCAAGGTGCCCGGCTATCACGTAGCTGGCAAAAGCGGCACGGCGCGTAAGACCACCGCAGGTACCAAGGGCTATACGCCGCACTCCTACCGCTCGCTGTTCGCCGGCTTTGCTCCTTCGCATAACCCGCGCATTGCCTTGGCCGTGGTGATTGATGAGCCAACCAAGGACGGCTACTACGGCGGTCTGGTTTCGGCGCCGGTGTACAGCCGTGTGATGGCTGGTGGCCTGCGCTTGATGAACGTGACACCTGACAATTTGCCATCTGAAGAAGATGTGAAAACAGTTGATGCAACATCGAATAAAGGAGGGCGCGGCTGATGCCAATGCCTCTTAATCAGCTGTTACCTAAAGCGAGCAGCTGTGTTTTGATTCGCGAGCTGACACTCGACAGCCGCAAGGTGCGTCCGGGCGATCTGTTTTTGGCAGTGCCGGGCCTGAGCCAGGACGGTCGCGAGCACATCGCCGATGCGCTTGAGCGTGGTGCTGCTGCCGTTGCATATGAAGCGGGCGGCGCCTTTGACATGAGTGTCGACAAGGCCGAACTGGTTGCAATCAAGGACTTGGCCGGTCAACTGTCGGCGATCGCCGGGCGCTTTTATGGCGAACCAAGCCGCGGCCTGCATATGGTCGGCATCACTGGCACCAACGGCAAAACCAGTGTCAGCCAGTTGCTGGCCCAGGCGTTGGACAAGCTCCGCGAGCCTTGTGGGATTGTCGGCACCCTGGGCAATGGTTTTTATAACGGCCTGGCCCAGGGGCTGCACACCACGCCTGATCCCATTGGCGTACAGGCGGTGCTGGCTGACCTGAAAAAATCCGGCGCCCGCGCGCTGGCGATGGAGGTCTCGTCGCATGGTCTGGACCAAGGCCGGGTTGCTGCACTTGATTTCAACGTTGCGGTCTTTACCAACCTGTCCCGTGATCATCTCGATTACCACGGCACCATGGAAAACTATGCCGCGGCCAAGGCCAAGCTCTTTGCATGGCCAAACCTGCGTTGCCGGGTGATTAACCTTGATGATGCATTCGGCAGGCAGTTGGCCGTGCAGGATCATGAGTCGCGCCTGATCAGCTATAGCCTGGATAACGCCGAGGCCTACCTGCATTGCCGTGACGTGCAGTTTGACGATCATGGCGTGCGCGCGACACTGGTTACGCCCCGTGGCGAAGGCAACCTGCGCAGCGCGTTGCTCGGTCGCTTCAACCTGAGCAACCTGCTAGCCGTGGTAGGTGTCTTGCTTGGGCTGGATTATGCCTTGGATGAGATTCTCAAGGTGTTGCCAGGCCTGCAGGGGCCTATTGGTCGCATGCAGCGTCTCGGCGGAGTCGAAGTTGCTGGCGTCAAGCAGCCACTGGTTGTAGTCGATTATGCCCACACGCCGGATGCCCTGGAAAAAGTCCTTGAAGCATTGCGTCCGCACGTCAAGGGCAAGCTGCTCTGCGTGTTTGGCTGCGGCGGTGATCGTGATCGCGGCAAGCGTCCACTAATGGCTGCCGTTGTCGAGCGCTTGGCGGATCAAGTCATAGTCACCGATGACAATCCGCGTAGCGAGAAACCTGAGCAAATCTTCGCCGATATTCGTGACGGTTTGGTGAATGCCGATAACGCACAGTTTATTGCCGGGCGCGGCGTTGCCATCGCCCAGGCGATAGGCGCTGCCAGTGCTGACGACGTGATAGTGCTCGCCGGTAAGGGCCACGAGGATTACCAGGAAATCAACGGTGTGCGTCAACCATTCTCCGACTTGCAGGAAGCGGCCAAGGCTTTGTCCGCATGGGAGGTGGCTCATGCTTAAGGCCCTGCGACTAAGTGAAATTGCCGATGCCTTGAATGCACGCCTGATCGGCGAAGACTGCGCATTTGCTGCCGTGAGTACCGATAGCCGCTCGATCAAGCCCGGGCAGCTGTTTATCGCCCTGAGCGGGCCGAATTTCGATGGCCATGACTATCTGGCCCAAGTGAGTGAAAAGGGCGCCGTTGCCGCGCTGGTCGAGCGTGAAGTGGCAAATGCGCCGCTGTCACAGTTGCTCGTTGCCGATACGCGCCGCGCCCTGGGCCAGTTAGGCGCACTTAATCGCCAGGCGTTTGGCGGTCCATTGGTGGCGGTGACCGGCTCCAGCGGTAAAACCACTGTCAAGGAAATGCTCGCCAGCATCCTGCGTGAAGCCTTTGTCGAGCATGGCTCTGCGGTATTGGCCACGCGCGGTAACCTGAACAATGAGTTGGGCGCGCCGCTAACCCTGCTAGAACTGGGACCCGAGCACAAGGCCGCAGTGATCGAGCTGGGTGCGTCCGGGGTCGGCGAGATTGCCTATACAGTGTCCCTGGCCCAGCCGCAGGTTGCGATTATTACCAATGCAGGCACTGCGCATGTGGGCGAGTTTGGCGGGCCTGAAAAAATTGTCGAGGCCAAGGGCGAAATTCTGCAAGGTCTCGGTGATGACGGCGTGGCGGTGCTCAATCGAGATGACAAAGCCTTCGATACATGGGCTGAAAAGGTCAAAGGCAAGCAGTTGCTGAGTTTTTCGATGGGCAACAGCGCGGCTGACTTCTTCGCCAGCGAGATCGGTCGCGACAGCCGTGGTTGCCCGAACTTCCACCTGCACAGCGAGCAAGGACAAGCACGTATCCAGCTCAATGTGCTGGGTGAGCATAATGTCGGCACCGCCTTGGCTGCAGCTGCTGCGGCAAGCGCATTGTCAGTACCGCTGGTCGATATCAAGACCGGTCTTGAGGCGCTGCTTCCGGTCAAGGGCCGTGCGGTCGCACAGTTGACCGCCAATGGCATGCGCGTCATCGATGACAGCTACAACGCCAACCCGGCTTCAATTTGCGCGGCGATTGACATCCTCAAGGGGTTTTCAGGGCGCAAGGTGCTGGTCCTGGGCGACATGGGCGAGCTTGGCACTTGGGCCGAGCAGAGCCATCGCGATGTAGGCAAATATGCCAAGGGCAAGGTTGATGCGCTGTTCGCCGTCGGCCCGCTCATGGCGTATGCCGTAGAAGAGTTTGCCAGCAATGGCCGGCACTTTGCCGATCAAGCCAGCCTGATCGAAGCCTTAAAGGCCGAAAGCAACGACACCACAATTCTAATTAAAGGCTCACGCAGCGCCGCGATGGAAAACATCGTGGCGGCGCTTTGTGGCATATCCGGGGAGAAACACTAATGCTGCTGCTGCTGGCTGAGTACCTGCAACAGTTCCACACTGGTTTCGCGGTGTTCCAATACCTGACACTGCGCGGGATTCTTGGTGTGCTCACGGCGCTGGCGTTGTCGCTGTGCCTGGGGCCGTGGATGATCCGCACCCTGCAAATCCGCCAGATTGGCCAGTCGGTGCGCAATGATGGCCCGCAGTCGCACCTGTCGAAGAAAGGCACGCCAACCATGGGTGGCGCGCTGATTCTCTCTGCGATTGCCGTCAGCACCTTGCTTTGGGCCGATCTGAGCAATCGCTATGTGTGGGTGGTGTTGGCCGTGACCCTGCTGTTCGGCGCCATTGGTTGGGTCGATGACTATCGCAAGGTGATCGAGAAAAACTCCCGTGGCTTGCTTAGCCGCTGGAAGTATTTCTGGCAGTCCGTGTTTGGCCTCGGCGCGGCGCTGTTTCTGTTTGTCACTGCGCAAACGCCAGTTGAAACCACGCTGATTCTGCCGTTGCTCAAGGATGTGAGCATTCCGCTGGGTGCTGGTTTCGTGATCCTGACCTATCTGGTTATCGTCGGCTCAAGCAACGCGGTCAACCTGACCGATGGTCTCGATGGCCTGGCCATTTTGCCAACCGTCATGGTCGGCGGTGCCCTTGGCATCTTTTGCTACCTGTCGGGCAACATCAAGTTTGCCGATTACCTGTTGATTCCCTATGTACCAGGCGCTGGCGAGCTGATCGTATTCTGTGCCGCATTGGTCGGTGCAGGCCTGGGCTTTCTCTGGTTCAACACCTATCCGGCCCAGGTGTTCATGGGCGATGTTGGCGCGCTGGCGCTGGGTGCAGCGCTGGGCACCATTGCGGTGATCGTGCGCCAGGAAGTGGTGCTGTTCATCATGGGCGGTGTGTTCGTGATGGAAACCCTGTCGGTGATTATCCAGGTCGCATCCTTCAAGTTGACCGGCAAGCGGGTGTTCCGCATGGCGCCGATCCATCACCATTTTGAACTCAAGGGCTGGCCTGAACCACGGGTCATCGTTCGTTTCTGGATCATCACCGTGATTCTGGTGTTGATCGGCCTTGCCACCCTCAAACTGCGCTGAGGACGAGATGAGTCTGATTGCTTCTGACCACTTCCGCATTATTGTCGGCCTCGGCAAGAGCGGCATGTCCCTGGTGCGCTTCCTTGCGCGCCAGGGTGTGCGCTTTGCCGTGGTCGATACGCGTGCGAATCCGCCGGAGCTGGGCACCTTGCGTGAACAGTTCCCGCAGGTTGAAGTGCGTTGTGGCGATCTGGACGTTGAATTCCTTTGCCGCGCCAGTGAACTGTTGGTGAGCCCAGGTATCGCGCTGGCGACCCCTGCATTGCAGGAGGGGGGGAGCCGCGGGGTGAAACTTTCCGGCGATATAGAGCTGTTCGCACGTAATGCGAAGGCGCCAATCATCGCGATCACCGGTTCCAACGCGAAAAGCACGGTGACCACCCTGGTCGGTGAGATGGCTCAGGCAGCGGGCAAGAAAGTGGCGGTCGGCGGCAACCTGGGAACGCCAGCGCTGGATCTGCTCAGCGACGACGTTGAGCTGTACGTCATGGAATTGTCGAGCTTCCAGCTGGAAACAACCGACCAGCTCAATGCGCAAGTGGCGACATGCCTGAACATCAGCGAAGACCACATGGATCGCTACAGCGGTTTGCCGGCATACCACTTGGCCAAGCACCGGATCTTCCGTGGCGCCAAGCAGGTCGTGGTCAATCGTGATGATGCCTTGTCGCGTCCGCTCATTGCCGATCAAGTGCCTTGCTGGAGCTTTGGCTTGGGTAAGCCGGACTTCCAGCGCTTTGGCCTGATCGAAGAGCAAGGTGAAAAATACCTGGGCTTCAAGTTCGATCGCCTGATGCCTGTTCGCGAATTGAAGATTCGCGGCGCACACAACCAGTCAAATGCACTGGCGGCACTGGCCCTGGGCCATGCTGCCGGCTTGCCGATGCAGGTAATGCTGGACACTCTGAAGGAATTCCCTGGCCTGGCCCATCGCTGCCAATGGGTGGGTGAGCGCAATGAGGTGGGTTACTACGATGACTCCAAGGCAACCAACGTCGGCGCTGCGTTAGCGGCAATTGAGGGTTTGGGCGCTGATATCCAGGGCAAGCTGGTGTTGAT
Source organism: Pseudomonas sp. S9 (assembly GCF_000222125.1). NCBI lineage: Bacteria > Pseudomonadati > Pseudomonadota > Gammaproteobacteria > Pseudomonadales > Pseudomonadaceae > Pseudomonas > Pseudomonas sp. S9. Next base: position 227,108 of record NZ_AFFX01000011.1, read on the forward strand.
CGCCGGTGGTGATGGCAAAGGGGCTGATTTCTCCGCCCTGCGCCAACCTGTTGCCCGTTTCTGCCGCGCCGTCGTGCTGCTGGGGCGCGATGCCGAGCGTTTGGCGCAGGCCTTGGGTGATGCTGTGCCATTGATCCAGGTTAAAACCCTTGCACAAGCCGTACAGCGAAGTGCCGAGTTGGCCGAGCCAGGCGATGCGGTATTGCTGTCGCCGGCCTGTGCCAGTCTCGACATGTTCAAGAACTTTGAAGAGCGCGGACGTTTGTTCAGCCAGGCAGTGGAGGCACTCAACTGATGTTGTCCTTCCTGCGTCCTTATCCTTCGCCACTGTTCAGCCGTCGCGGCTTTGACATGGATTTCGCCATGCTTGCCGGTTGCCTGGCATTGCTTGGGTTGGGCCTGGTGATGATTTCATCGGCTTCAACCGAAGTGGCTGCGGTCAATACCGGCAATCCGCTGTACTACATGATTCGTCATTTGGTGTACCTGTTGATCGGGCTTGGCACTGCAGCTGTCGTGGTGATGATTCCGCTGGCCACCTGGCAGCGTTGTGGCTGGGTCTTGCTGATTGCCGCGATCGGGCTGCTGGTCATGGTGCTCATCCCGGGTGTAGGGCGCGAGGTCAATGGTTCGATGCGCTGGATCGGCTTTTGGGCTTTCAACGTGCAGCCCTCTGAAATCGCCAAGGTCTTTGCAGTGATCTATCTGGCGGGTTACCTGGTTCGCCGGCAGGAAGAAGTACGCGAAAGCTGGGCCGGCTTCTTCAAGCCCTTTGTCGTGCTGCTGCCTATGGCCGCTTTACTGCTGGCCGAGCCTGATTTTGGTGCCACTGTTGTGATGTTCGGCGCGGCCGCGGCCATGCTGTTTCTGGGGGGCGTTGGCCTGTTCCGCTTTGGCCTTATGGTATTGCTGGCCGTTGGTGCGGTCGTGGTGCTGGTACAGGACCCCTATCGCTGGGCGCGTATGACCAACTTTGCCGACCCATGGGCCGATCAGTTCGGTGCCGGCTACCAGCTTAGCCAGGCCTTGATTGCCTTCGGCCGTGGCGAATGGTTCGGCGTTGGCCTGGGCAACAGTATCCAGAAGCAGTTCTACCTGCCTGAAGCCCACACCGACTTCGTGTTTTCAGTGCTTGCCGAAGAGCTGGGCATGGTTGGTGCGCTGGTCACTGTCGGCCTGTTCGTATTTGTCTGCGTGCGTGCGCTATACATCGGCTTGTGGGCTGAGCGCGCGAAACAGTTCTTTGCCGCTTACACCGCCTACGGCCTGGCATTCCTGTGGATTGGTCAATTCCTGATCAATATCGGAGTAAACATCGGTCTATTGCCGACCAAAGGCTTGACCTTGCCATTCCTCAGCTATGGCGGCAGCTCGCTGGTGATCTGTTGCATCAGCCTGGCGTTGTTGCTGCGAATCGAGTGGGAATGTCGCAATCAACTCGGCAGTGAAGACGCCGACTTTGATGAGTCGGACTTTGCAGAGGAGCTGCCGCTCAAGCCCGGTTCTGCCAAGGAGGCCACTCATGCGCGGTAATGTGCTGATCATGGCCGGCGGTACCGGCGGGCACGTCTTCCCGGCATTGGCCTGTGCGGCTGAGTTCAAGGCGCGTGGCTACAGCGTGCACTGGCTGGGCACGCCGCGCGGTATCGAAAACGAATTGGTACCTGCTGCCGGCCTGCCGCTGCACCTCATTGATGTGTCGGGTTTGCGCGGCAAGGGCAAGCTGTCGTTGCTCAAGGCACCTTTCCAGCTGATCAAGGCCTTGTTCCAGGCACGCAAGGTGATGCGCGAGCTGAAGCCTGTATGTGTACTGGGCATGGGCGGTTATGTCACGGGGCCCGGCGGCTTGGCTGCCAGGCTGTCTGGTGCGCCCTTGATCATCCACGAGCAGAATGCCGTTGCGGGTACGGCCAATCGCAGCCTGGTGCCTTTTGCCAGCCGCGTGTGCGAAGCCTTTCCCAATACCTTTGCGGCCTCGGCTAAGCGCCGCACAACCGGTAACCCTGTGCGTGAGGAACTGTTCCTCGAAACCCCGCGTGACAGCTTGCAGGGCCGTAAACCACGGTTGTTGGTGATGGGCGGCAGCCTGGGCGCCGAACCCCTTAATAAATTATTGCCGGCGGCGTTGGCCCAAGTGGCTGTCGAGCTGCGTCCTGAAGTGTTCCATCAGGCGGGCAAGCAACACGCTGAAATTACCGGCGAACGTTATCGCGAAGCGGGCGTCGAAGCGCAGGTCGCCCCATTCATCAAGGACATGGCGCAAGCCTATGCCTGGGCTGATTTAGTGATTTGCCGTGCTGGTGCGCTGACCATCAGTGAGCTGGCGGCTGCCGGGCTGGCTGCCTTCCTGGTTCCGCTGCCCCACGCCATTGACGATCACCAAAGCCGCAATGCCGATTATCTGGTGAGCGAGGGCGCCGCCGTCCTCCTGCCACAACGCTCCACTGATGCAGCCTCGCTCGCTGCACAGCTGACCGAGGTTTTGATGCATTCCGAACAACTGACCGCTATGGCCGCCAAGGCACGCCAACTGGCGAAACCTGATGCAACTCGCACTGTCGTCGATATCTGCCTGGAGGTGGCCCGTGGTTGAGAATCAAAAAGCTTATCCGCAGCCTGAGATGCGCCGCATTCGCCGTATCCACTTCGTTGGTATTGGTGGCGCGGGTATGTGCGGTATTGCCGAGGTGCTGCTGAACCTGGGCTATCAGGTTTCTGGCTCGGACCTCAAGGATTCAGCCGTAACCGAGCGCCTGAAAAGCTTCGGTGCGCAGATATTTATCGGCCACCGCGCTGAAAACGCCGAGAGCGCCGATGTGCTGGTGGTGTCGAGTGCAATCAATACCTCGAACCCGGAAGTTGCAGTTGCCCTTGAACGACGCATTCCAGTGGTGCCTCGCGCCGAGATGCTCGCCGAGTTGATGCGCTACCGGCATGGCGTCGCGGTTGCCGGTACCCACGGCAAAACCACTACCACCAGCTTGCTGGCCTCGGTATTTGCCGCAGGCGGTCTTGATCCGACCTTTGTCATCGGCGGACGCCTCAATGCAGCAGGTACCAATGCCCAGCTGGGCACCAGCCGCTACCTGATTGCCGAAGCGGATGAAAGCGACGCCAGCTTCTTGCACCTGCAGCCCATGGTTGCGGTGGTTACCAATATCGACATGGACCACATGAGCACCTACGAGGGGGACTTCAATCGCTTGAAGAAGACCTTCATCGAATTCCTTCAAAACCTGCCGTTCTATGGCCTGGCTGTGATGTGCGTCCATGACCCGGTGGTGCGTGAAATCCTGCCGCAAGTGGCACGTCCGACCATGACCTACGGTTTTGACGAAGGTGCAGACGTGCGCGCGATCAATGTTCGTCAGCAAGGCATGCAAACCTTCTTCACCGTGTTGCGCCGCGACAGCGAGCCACTTGATGTCTCGGTCAACATGCCCGGCAACCACAACGTCCTCAATGCCCTGGCGACTATCGCCATTGCAACGGACGAAGGCATCTCCGACGAAGCCATCGTCCAGGGCTTGTCGGGTTTCCAGGGTGTGGGTCGTCGCTTCCAGGTCTATGGCGAGCTGCCAGTTGAAGGCGGTGAAGTGATGTTGGTCGACGACTATGGCCATCACCCGCGTGAGGTGGCTGCGGTCATCAAGGCGGTTCGTGGCGGCTGGCCTGAGCGCCGTCTGGTCATGGTTTACCAGCCGCATCGCTTCAGTCGTACCCGCGACCTGTACGACGATTTCGTGCAGGTGCTGGGTGAAACCAACGTGCTGTTGTTGATGGAAGTGTATCCGGCGGGTGAGGAACCCATTCCGGGCGCCGATAGCCGCCAGCTGTGCCACAGCATTCGCCAGCGCGGTCAGCTCGACCCTATTTATATCGAACGCGGCGTCGACCTGGCGCCGCTGATCAAGCCGCTGTTGCGTGCCGGTGACATTCTTCTGTGCCAGGGCGCCGGCGATATCGGTGGTTTGGCCCCACAACTGTTGCAAAGCCCGCTGTTTAAAGCGCCGGCAGGTAAGTCGAAATGAGTGATCAACTGTTTTCCGGTTTGAAGTCAGAGCTGCCCGTCAGTGCGTTCGGGCGCGTGGCCGTGTTGTTCGGCGGCAAGAGCGCCGAGCGCGAGGTTTCCCTGAAATCAGGCAATGCAGTGCTTAGCGCGCTGCAAGCCGCCGGTGTGGATGCCTTCGGTATCGATGTCGGTGAAGACCTGCTGCAATCTTTGCTTAACGAAAAAATTGATCGGGCTTTTATCGTCCTGCACGGCCGTGGCGGTGAAGACGGCAGCATGCAGGGCTTGCTCGAGTGCGCCGGTATTCCTTACACCGGTAGCGGCATTCTGGCCTCGGCCCTGGCCATGGACAAATTGCGCACCAAGCAGGTTTGGCAGAGCCTTGGCTTGCCGACACCACGCCATGCCGTGTTGGCCAGTGTCGAAGACTGCCGGGCTGCGGCTGACGACCTGGGCTTTCCGCTGATCGTCAAGCCGGCACATGAGGGTTCAAGCATCGGCATGGCCAAGGTCAACAGTGCCGAAGAGTTGATTGCCGCCTGGCAAGACGCGAGCAAATACGACAGCCAGGTGTTGGTCGAGCAGTGGATTCACGGCCCTGAGTACACCGTGGCGACCTTGCGTGGCCAAGTGCTCCCGCCGATTGGCCTGGGCACACCGCACAGCTTCTATGACTACGACGCCAAGTACCTGGCCGATGACACCCAGTACCGTATTCCCAGCGGCCTGGATGCGGCCAAGGAGCAAGAACTCAAGGCGCTGACCGAGCGTGCCTGCGATGCAGTTGGTGTGCAGGGCTGGGCGCGGGCCGATGTGATGCAGGATGCCAACGGGGCTTTCTGGCTGCTGGAGGTCAACACTGTGCCGGGGATGACCGACCACAGCCTGGTGCCAATGGCTGCCAAGGCTGCAGGCCTGGACTTTCAACAGTTGGTGTTGGCGATTTTGGCCGACAGTATCGAGGGTCGGGGTTAAGTCATGAACGCCATTGCCCGCCATCAGCCAGGAGCGACCCGTACCCCAGTACGCGGTAAGCCTGTGCCGCGTGGCGCCAGTCGTTTGGTGGATAAGGAGCCGCTTGGTTCGCGCTTGCGCAAACCCGACCTTAAGTTCCTCAAGCGTCTGGCGTGGCCGCTGCTGTTGCTGGCATTGGGTTTTGGTGCTTATGAGCTGTCAGTGCGCCTGATGCCCTACGTCGACCGGCCGATTGCCAAGGTCAGTGTTGAAGGTGACTTGAGCTATGTCAGCCAGCAAGCGGTGCAGCAGCGGATCGCGCCATTTATCAAGTCGAAGTTCTTCAGTGTCGACTTGACCGGCATGCGCCACGAGCTTGAGCAAATGCCCTGGATTGCCAGTGCAGCAGTGCGTCGCGTGTGGCCTGACCAGATTGTGGTCAGCCTGGAAGAGCAGATGCCAATCGCCCGCTGGGGCGATGGTTCGCTGTTGAATAACCAGGGCCAGGCATTTGCGCCAGAAGAGTTGGCTCATTACGAACATTTACCGCAGTTGTATGGTCCTAAGCGTGCGCAACAGCGGGTGATGCAGCAATACCAGGTGCTTAGCCAGATGTTGCGGCCAATGGGTTTCTCGATCGCACGACTTGAACTGCGTGAGCGCGGAAGCTGGTTTTTAGTGACATCACAGGGGGTCGAGCTGCTGTTGGGGCGCGATCACCTGGTCGAAAAAATGCGCCGTTTCATTGCCATTTACGACAAAGAATTGAAAGAGCAAATCGCGAATATCGCGCGTATCGATCTGCGTTACTCCAACGGCCTGGCCGTTGCGTGGCGTCAGCCGGTAGCGCCCACGGCGGCTGAAACCGCTGCTGTGCAGTGAATCAGGAGAAGGCAAGACACATGGCAAACGTTGAGAGTGGCAAGATGATCGTTGGCCTCGACATTGGCACATCCAAGGTGGTGGCGCTGGTGGGCGAAGTTACGCCAGATGGTCAATTGGAGATCGTCGGCATCGGTACACATCCGTCGCGTGGCCTGAAGAAGGGCGTGGTGGTGAATATCGAGTCAACGGTGTTGTCGATCCAGCGGGCCGTCGAGGAAGCACAGCTGATGGCGGGTTGCCGGATTCACTCGGCTTTCGTCGGCGTGGCGGGCAATCACATCCGTAGCCTCAACTCCCACGGGATTGTTGCGATCCGCGATCGCGAAGTCAGTCGTGCCGACCTCGAGCGTGTGCTTGACGCTGCCCAGGCGGTTGCCATTCCTGCGGATCAACGTGTGCTGCACACCTTGCCCCAGGACTACGTGATCGATAACCAGGAAGGTGTTCGTGAGCCGCTGGGCATGTCTGGCGTGCGCCTGGAAGCCAAGGTCCATGTGGTCACCTGTGCCGTCAATGCCGCGCAGAACATCGAGAAGTGCGTGCGTCGCTGCGGCCTTGAAGTCGACGACATCATCCTCGAACAACTGGCTTCGGCCTATGCCGTGCTGACCGACGACGAGAAAGAGCTGGGCGTGTGCCTGGTCGATATCGGCGGCGGCACCACCGACATCTGCATCTTCACCGAAGGCGCTATCCGTCATACCGCCGTGATCCCTATTGCGGGTGATCAAGTCACCAACGATATCGCCATGGCACTGCGTACCCCAACCCAGTACGCCGAAGAAATCAAGATTCGTTATGCCTGCGCCCTGGCCAAGCTGGCCGGTCCTGGTGAAACCATCAAGGTGCCGAGCGTGGGCGATCGTGCGCCGCGTGACCTGTCTCGCCAAACCCTGGCCGAGGTGGTTGAACCGCGTTATGACGAACTGTTCACCCTGATTCAGGCCGAGCTGCGCCGCAGCGGTTATGAAGACCTGATTCCGGCAGGCGTGGTGCTTACTGGCGGTACCGCGAAGATGGAAGGGGCGGTAGAGCTGGCAGAGGAAATTTTCCACATGCCGGTGCGCCTTGGCGTCGCTCAGGGTGTTAAAGGCCTTGGTGACGTGGTGCGCAACCCGATTTATTCGACAGGCGTTGGCCTGTTGCTCTACGGACTGCAAAAGCAGGCCGATGGGATTTCGATGTCTTCAGTTGGCAGCAATGGCTTCAGCGAAGACAAAAAAGAACCGGTACTCGAGCGCTTGAAGCGCTGGGTACAGGGCAACTTCTGATTGATCAGTGGTTGTTTAAGCGTGTGCAGTAGGCGTTACAAAACTAGAAATATAGGAGAGGGAAAATGTTCGAACTCGTAGATAACATCCCGCAAAGCGCAGTTATCAAAGTTATCGGCGTCGGTGGCGGTGGCGGCAATGCCGTGAACCACATGTGCGTCAGTAACATTGAAGGCGTTGAATTTATTTGCGCCAACACCGATGCCCAGGCATTGAAGAACATTGGTGCACGCACCGTGCTGCAGCTCGGTACCGGCGTGACCAAGGGCCTGGGTGCTGGTGCCAATCCCGAAGTTGGCCGTCAGGCGGCCATGGAAGACCGCGAGCGCATCGCCGAAGTGCTGCAGGGCACTGATATGGTCTTCATCACCACGGGCATGGGTGGCGGTACCGGCACCGGCGCTGCGCCTGTTATTGCTGAAGTCGCCAAGGAAATGGGGATTCTGACCGTTGCAGTGGTCACGCGTCCGTTCCCATTCGAAGGCCGCAAGCGCATGCAGATCGCCGAAGAAGGCATCCGTGCTCTGTCGCAAAGCGTTGACTCGTTGATCACCATCCCTAACGAAAAACTGCTGACCATCCTCGGCAAGGACGCCAGCCTGCTGTCGGCCTTCGCCAAGGCTGACGATGTTCTGGCTGGTGCGGTGCGCGGTATTTCCGACATCATCAAGCGTCCAGGCATGATCAACGTCGACTTTGCCGACGTTAAAACCGTGATGAGCGAAATGGGCATGGCGATGATGGGCACTGGTTGCGCCAGTGGTCCGAACCGCGCCCGTGAAGCGACCGAAGCGGCTATCCGCAACCCACTGCTGGAAGATGTAAACCTGCAGGGCGCGCGTGGCATCCTGGTTAACATCACAGCCGGTCCTGACCTGTCGCTGGGTGAGTACTCCGATGTCGGTAACATCATCGAGCAATTTGCTTCCGAGCACGCCACTGTCAAGGTAGGCACAGTGATCGACCCGGATATGCGCGATGAACTGCACGTCACCGTTGTTGCAACTGGTCTGGGTGCGAAAATCGAGAAGCCGGTCAAGGTTATCGACAACACTGTACAGGTCAGCTCAGCGCCGGTTTCGGCTCCGTCGACCGCTCAACAGGCGCCTGCTGCCTCTGCAGCACCGCGTAGCGAGCAAAGCGTCAACTACAAAGACTATGAGCGTCCAACCGTTCAGCGTCAGAGCCATGCCGGCGCTGCGACTGCAGCAAAAATGAATCCGCAGGACGATCTGGATTACCTGGACATCCCTGCTTTTCTGCGCCGTCAGGCCGATTAATGAAATGTATCAGGAGCATTAGGGTGATTGGTATTCAGCAAAGGCCGGTTCTGCTATTATCGCCGGCCATTGTTGAAAACAATTCGCAACTAGCGCTATAGCGGCCAGAGACATGATCAGACAACGCACCTTAAAGAACATTATCCGCGCCACTGGCGTCGGCCTGCATTCGGGGGAAAAGGTTTACCTGACCCTGAAGCCGGCACCTGTGGACACCGGTATCGTGTTCAGACGTACCGATTTGGACCCCGTCGTGGAAATTGCTGCGCGGGCGAGCAACGTCGGTGAAACCACCATGTCAACCACCTTGGTTAATGGTGACGTCAAGGTGGATACGGTAGAGCACTTGCTTTCGGCCATGGCAGGCCTGGGCATCGATAACGCCTACGTCGAACTCTCTGCATCCGAAGTACCGATCATGGACGGCAGTGCGGGACCTTTTGTATTCCTGATTCAATCCGCTGGCCTGCAAGAGCAGGAAGCGGCCAAGAAATTCATCCGGATCATTCGTGAAGTAACTGTGGAGGAGGGCGACAAGCGCGCCACCTTCGTGCCTTTCGAAGGATTCAAGGTGAGTTTCGAGATCGATTTCGATCACCCTGTTTTCCGTGACCGTACGCAAATGGCAAGCGTTGACTTCTCCAGTACCTCCTTTGTCAAGGAAGTCAGTCGAGCGCGCACATTTGGTTTTATGCGCGACATCGAGTTCCTGCGTTCACAGAACCTGGCACTCGGCGGCAGTGTAGATAACGCGATCGTGGTGGATGAAAATCGCGTGTTGAACGAAGATGGTCTGCGTTATGAAGACGAATTCGTTAAGCACAAGATTCTCGATGCGATCGGTGATCTTTATTTGCTGGGTAACAGCTTGATTGGTGAGTTCCGTGGTTTCAAATCCGGACACGCCCTGAACAACCGTTTGTTGCGTGAGCTGATCGCGCAGCCGGATGCCTGGGAAACCGTGACCTTTGACGACCCCAAGAACGCACCGATTTCCTACATGCGTCCAGTGGCTGGGGGGTAAACCGAACACTCTCCGCTTTACGCTTAAGGCCACCTTATGGTGGCCTTTTTTATTGGTCTTCAGATCTTGAGCGACGTTTCGGTTTCTGGTCTCGGAAAGTTCTGACTTTGTAGCGGTCGTGCGAATCAGTCGGCTGGCTTGGTGTGCTTGGCCAGTCGCTCCAGGGCCGCGCGCAGCGTCGGGTCGCTTATACCTTCAGCAGTGGCTTTAAAATTTTCTGCTGCACTGTCCGAAAGGATAATTGTGCGACCTCCCGCACGCCTTTCAGCTGTTGATGGTTGCACCTTGAAGTGGATCTTGGTTAATGTCGCGAACGCTTCGAGTGCCTGCAGCTGTTTGAGCAGGCGCTTTTGCTGATAACGCAGACGGGTGGCCCAATGGCCATCAGTGACAATAAGAAGCAAACAACCGGCACGCCAGGTCGCAACATGACAGTGTTCTCTGGCAGCAGGCTGAAGCTGGCTTTCAAGCAAGCGCTGCAGTTTTTCAAGCCTTTGGGCTTCATTAAACAAGGCTTGCAGGGGCTTTGCTTCGCGCAATAGCGCGGCAGGTGCTTTAGCTGGCAAAGGACGAAAAGACATGGCTGGACGCCTACGATTGTGGAGCCGCCATGGTAGCAGAAATGCTGCTGCCAACTTGGGCACCACCAAAAGGGGAAGTCGTGCAAATAATTCTATTAAGTCGGCGTCATGGCGCCGCTCGTACCTTGAGCTTCGATTTAAGATGGCTGGTGGCGGGATTGTTCATCCTGGTGGCCGGCTCGCTTAGCCTCGGTACTGTTGTCGGCGTGTGGATGTCACCCGATGCCCAGGTGGTCGACCACGATGACACGCAAATAATTACTCAGGCACTGGATGAGCAGCGTGCAGAAGTAGGGGCCGTGCGGGTAGATGCTCAGCGCCAACTGGATGCATTCGCGGCCCATGTGGCCGACTTGCAGGCACGCCTGACGCGCCTTGATGCTTTGGGCGAACGCCTGACCGAATTGGCTGATATCGACTCAAGCGAGTTCGATTTCTCGCTTAATGTGGGTCAGGGCGGTCCAGAAGAGCCATACGGCACCGCCGCCTATGCGCCTCCGGCGTTCATGAGCACTCTCGATGAGCTGGCCTTGCAACTTGATAGTCGAGAGCAGCAGTTGGAGGTGCTTGAGCAGTTACTGGCCGAGCGCCGCCTCAATGAAGCTGAGTACCTTGCGGGGCGTCCGGTTTTGCAGGGCTATGTTTCTTCTCCCTTTGGTCGGCGTACCGATCCACTGACCGGTCGTGCCAGTGTGCACAAGGGAGTAGACTTCGCCGCCAAGGCCGGTAGCCCTGTGGTATCGGTGGCCGCAGGTGTTGTGACCTTTTCCGGGCGTAAGAATGGTTATGGTAATGTAGTAGAAATCAGTCATGCAGATGGCTATGTAACCCTCTACGGACACAATAAGCGTAACGAGGTACAGGTCGGTGATCTGGTCAAGCGTGGGCAAACAATTGCTCTGGTTGGCAGCACGGGACGCTCTACCGGTTACCATGTGCACTTTGAAGTAACCAAGCTTGGTCGAGTGGTAAACCCTTCCAGCTACATAGCTCGTGTAAGCGACGAAAAATAACGTCGCTTTCATCATCTTCATTTCCGGGTAGAATGCCCCCTTCGCACGCAGCCATTAGGGCTGCATGGGCGACTGTTGGGCCGCCCTCCATCCATACGTGTGGGAAGAACCTGTCGATATGTTTGCGCCTTTGTTGAAAAAACTCTTTGGAAGCAAGAATGAGCGTGAGGTTAAGCGCATGCTCAAGGCGGTTCAGTCCGTTAATGGTTTTGAGGAGCAGATGCTTGCTCTCACGGATGAGCAACTGCGTGCCAAAACCGATGAGTTCAAGGCTCGTTTAGCCAAGGGTGAAACCCTCGACCAGCTATTGCCTGAAGCCTTTGCCGTGGCTCGTGAGGCCGGCAAGCGGGTAATGGGCATGCGCCACTTCGATGTACAGCTGATCGGTGGCATGACCCTGCATGAAGGCAAGATCGCCGAAATGCGCACCGGTGAGGGTAAGACCCTGGTTGCAACCCTTGCTGTTTACCTCAATGCATTGGCCGGTAAAGGCGTGCACGTGGTTACGGTCAACGATTACCTGGCCCGCCGTGACGCCAACTGGATGCGTCCGCTGTACGAATTCCTCGGTATGAGCGTCGGCATCGTCACTCCCTTCATGCCGCCCGAAGAAAAACGCGCGGCCTATGCTGCCGACATCACCTACGGCACCAACAACGAATTCGGTTTCGATTACCTGCGCGATAACATGGCGTTTAGCCTTGAGGATAAGTTCCAGCGTGAACTTAACTTTGCCGTAATCGACGAAGTCGACTCGATCCTGATCGACGAAGCCCGTACCCCGTTGATCATCTCGGGTCAGGCTGAAGACAGCTCGAAGATGTACGTTGAGATCAACAACCTGATCCCGCGACTTGAGCTGCACGTCGAGGAAGAAGAAGGCGTTGTGACCAAAGAAGGTCACTACAGTGTTGATGAGAAAACGCGCCAGGTTGAGCTTAATGAGCAGGGTCACCAGTTCATTGAGGATCTTCTGACCCAGGCGGGCTTGCTCGCTGAAGGCGAGAGTCTTTACTCGGCACATAACCTTGGCCTGCTGACTCACGTCTATGCCGGTCTGCGTGCGCACACGCTGTTCCATCGCAATGTCGAATACATAGTGCAGAACGATCAAGTGCTGCTCATCGATGAGCACACGGGTCGTACCATGCCGGGTCGTCGCTTGTCCGAAGGCTTGCACCAGGCGATCGAGGCGAAGGAAGGCCTGAATATCCAGGCTGAAAGCCAGACGCTTGCGTCGACCACCTTCCAGAACTATTTCCGCCTGTACAGCAAGTTGTCCGGCATGACCGGTACGGCCGACACCGAAGCATTCGAGTTCCACCAGATCTACGGTCTTGAGGTCATGGTGATCCCGACCAACCGTGCACTGGCGCGCAAGGACTTCAATGACCTGGTCTACCTGACCCAGGAAGAGAAGTACGCGGCCATCGTTGCGGATATCCAGGAATGCCAGGCGCAAGGTCGTCCGGTCCTGGTGGGCACGGCTTCGATCGAAACCTCCGAGTACATGTCGGCCCTGCTCAACAAGCAAGGTATCGAGCACAAGGTGCTCAACGCCAAGTTCCACGAAAAGGAAGCTGAAATCATTGCCCAGGCGGGTCGTCCGGGTGCGCTGACTATCGCCACCAACATGGCGGGTCGTGGTACCGACATTCTGTTGGGCGGCAACTGGGAGGTCGAAGTCGCGGCCCTCGAAAACCCTACCGATGAGCAGGTTGCCCAGGTCAAAGCCGACTGGCAGAAGCGCCATCAGGCGGTGATCGAGTCGGGCGGTTTGCATGTAATTGCCTCCGAACGCCACGAGTCACGTCGTATCGACAACCAGTTGCGCGGTCGTGCCGGGCGCCAGGGCGACCCAGGCTCCAGCCGTTTCTATCTGTCGCTGGAAGACAGTCTGATGCGCATCTTTGCCTCTGACCGGGTGAAGAACTTCATGAAGGCGTTGGGCATGCAGCAAGGCGAGGCGATCGAGCATCGTATGGTGAGCAACGCTATTGAAAAGGCGCAGCGCAAGGTTGAAGGTCGTAACTTCGACATGCGTAAGCAACTGCTCGAGTTCGATGACGTGGCCAACGAGCAGCGTAAAGTGATTTATCACATGCGCAACACCTTGCTGGCCTCGGAAGAAATTGGTGAAACCATCGAGGAGTTCCGTAAGGAAGTTGTCGAAAGCACCATCAACGAGCATATTCCGCCGCAGTCGCTGCCTGAACAGTGGGATATCACCGGTCTTGAGTCGGCGATCTACACCGGTTTCGGCATCAACCTGCCGATTCAGCAATGGCTGGATGATGACCACAAGCTCTATGAGGAAACCCTGCGCGAGCGGATTCTTCAGGCGTTGGTCGAGGCATACAACGAGAAAGAAGAGCAGGCCAGTGCTGAAGCGCTGCGCACCTTCGAGAAGCAGATTCTGCTGCGTGTGCTTGATGACCTGTGGAAAGATCACCTCTCGACCATGGATCACCTGCGCCACGGTATTCACCTGCGTGGTTATGCGCAGAAGAACCCGAAGCAAGAATACAAGCGCGAGTCGTTCACCCTGTTCCAGGAGCTGCTTGATTCGATCAAGCGCGACACCATTCGCGTGCTTTCGCATGTTCAGGTTCGTCGTGAGGACCCAGCCGAAGAAGAAGAGCGCCTGCGCCGGGAAGCTGAAGCCATGGCTGCGCGCATGCAGTTCCAGCATGCGGATGCTTCCGCCCTGGAGCAGCCAGAGGCTGAACCGCAAGACGACACGGCTGTGGCAACCGCGCCCGTGCGAGCGGAGCAGAAGATCGGGCGCAACGAGCCTTGCCCTTGCGGTTCGGGCAAGAAGTACAAGCATTGCCACGGGCAGTTGGGCTAGTTGATGTGACCCTGGTCAGCCGCAGGCTGTCCAGGTTTATTGCAAGTAGCCAGGCTCGACTGACCCGTAAACGCCGCGACCGGTTGAACCGATCGCGGCGTTTTACCATCCACTTAATGGCGTGACGCCGCAACATCTCAAGGAGTTTATTCATGGCTGTAGGTCTTGGCCCGCTGTCTGCCCTGCATCCGGTTGCAGGCTTTGAACTGGGAATCGCGAGCGCTGGTATCAAGCGACCAGGGCGAAAGGATGTTGTCGTCATGCGCTGCGCCGAAGGCTCAAGCGTTGCGGGTGTATTCACCCTGAACTCATTTTGTGCAGCCCCTGTAATTCTTGCAAAAAAGCGCGTGCTGGGGCCTGTGCGTTACCTGCTTACCAATACAGGTAATGCCAATGCGGGCACTGGCGAGTCCGGGCTTGAGAATGCTGCGCGCACCTGCGCCAGGCTGGCCGAGCTTGCGGGCGTCGATGAGCAGTCGGTGTTGCCATTTTCGACCGGTGTGATTTGTGAGCCGCTACCGGTCGAGAAGATCGAGGGCGCCCTGCAAGCGGCGCTGGATAACCTGTCAGAGAATAACTGGGCCGATGCTGCAACCGGCATCATGACCACTGACACCTTGCCCAAAGGCGCCAGTCGCCAGTTCGTGCATGAAGGTGTCACAGTTACCGTCACCGGCATCAGTAAGGGCGCGGGCATGATCAAGCCAAACATGGCGACCATGCTCGGCTATATCGCCACGGATGCCAAGGGCCCCCAAAGCGTGCTCCAGGACTTGTTGCGTGATGCCGCCAATAAGTCGTTCAACCGCATCACCATTGATGGAGATACCTCGACCAATGATTGCTGCATGCTGGTAGCAACGGGCAAGGTCGAGTTGGACGAGATCACCCAGGCCAGCGGTGCTTATTTTGCAGCCTTGAAGCAGGCCGTGTTCGAGGTATGCATGGAGGTCGCGCAGGCCATCGTCCGTGATGGTGAAGGTGCGACCAAGTTCGTCACTGTCGTTGTAAACGGCGGCGCGACCCATCAAGAATGCCTGGATGTGGGCTACGCGGTTGCACATTCACCACTGATCAAGACCGCACTGTTTGCGTCCGACCCTAATTGGGGACGCATTCTCGCGGCTGTTGGCCGTGCAGGCGTTGCCCAGTTGGATGTGAGCAAGATCGACGTGTTTCTCGGCGATATCTGCATCGCCAGCAAAGGCTGTCGGGCTGAAACTTACACCGAAGAGCAGGGCGCGGCGGTGATGGCTGAAGAGGAAATCACCATTCGCATTGAACTGGGCCGTGGCGCGAGCAGCGAGACAATCTGGACCACAGACTTGTCGCACGAGTACGTTAAGATCAATGCCGAATATCGCACTTGATACAACGTCCTGACTCGACTGAGGGGTAGTCGGCTGCTCCTCGGTTTAGACTAGGTCACTCAATGAATTACCGGAGAACTGCAATGACCCTGCAACTCGTCATCGGTGATAAACGCTATTCATCCTGGTCTTTACGGGCGGCGCTGGCACTGGAAATCGCTGGCGTCGATTACGACGAGGTCTTGATCGCGTTGAACAAGCCCGATACTGCCCAACTCATCGCCCAGCACTCGCCAAGCGGTAAGGTGCCACTGCTGAAAACAGCCGATGGTCCGGTTTGGGATTCCTTGGCGATCGTCGAATATCTTGCCGAGCAGCATCCCTCACTCTGGCCAAAGGACGTATATGCCCGTGCGGTGGCGCGCAGTGTTTGCGCGCAAATGCACAGCGGTTTCGCGAGCTTTCGTACACATATGCCGATGGATCTGCAGCGTGCCCAGCCGCTGGCCAATGTACCGGCGGACGTTACTGGCGACATAGAGCAGGTGTGTCGTTTGTGGGCCGAGTGTCGCGCCGGGTTCGGTCAA
>NZ_AFFX01000010.1:0-250957 GCF_000222125.1 Pseudomonas sp. S9
GGTCCATGGCGCGATCCTCACGAAATTGAATCATAAGTGAGTTGACAGTAGTCGCTATTGCACTCACCTAGATTTATGCACATCAATCCGAACTTAACGCTTAGCGTACGTTCACTTTGCCGACCATCCCCGATTGGTAATGGCCTGGTATGTTGCAAGCGAACTCAAGGCCCGTTGTCTTGGTAAAGGTCCACACCAGTTCTTCAGTGGCGCCCGGCTTGATCAAAACACTGTTTGGATCATCGTGTTTCATATCGACCATCTTCATCCCGCCCATGGCATGACCCATCTTGCTCATATTCTGCGCGCCCGTTGGAGACAGCGTGCCGTTCTGAAACATTGCGGCCATTTCTTTTTGATGTGCGGCATGTGCAGCTGCTATGCCCAAGTTGAACTCATGCAGCAGCGAGCCATCATTTTTGAGTACGAAGCGGATGGTTTCTCCTGCTTTGATATCAATACTCTTCGGCTCGAAAAAGATATCGCCCATCTTGATCTCAATGGTGCGGTCGGCTTTCTTGACGTTTTCTGGTTGGCCAATCTCACTTTTGCTATGGCTCGGGCTGCCCATGACAGCAGAGGCGGAAAAAATTAGGGCTGTGGCGAGAAAAAATGAAGTTAGTTTGGTTTTCATAATGAATCTCTGAAATGGCGTTGTTGGGCACAGTATTGATGCTAACTAGGCAATGCTGTCAGTTGGCTTACGCGAAAACTACATATCTGAAATATGTACTGAAATCGGGTGCAGCGTGGCTTTGGCAGGGAGAACCTGATTTTTCTCTCAGCGCATTGCGAACTTACCGACCATCCTCGCTTGATCCTGTCTAGGCAGGGTGCAGGAGAAGTTGAGATTGGCCGTGTCGTGGAAGGTCCAGACGAATTCCTTGGTAGTGCTAGGCTCAACAAGGATGGCGTTAGGATCATCATGTATTTCTTCTACGACTTCAGGTATACCCGGTGGGTCGGAGTCTTCTAGGCCCGATCTTTCATGCCAGACGATGGACTTTGCTTTGCCTGTTGGCGTCAGCGTGCCGTTTTTGAACAAAGCAGCCATTTCGCGTTGATGTATCAGTTGCGCTATGGCTTTACCGGTATTGAATACATGCATCAGCGCTCCTTTATTCTTCAACACGAAGCGAACAGTTTCGCCAGGCCTTACATTGATAGATTCCTGGCCGTAGCTGATGTCATCCATCTTGATGAAACCGGCGCGCGTAGATGGGGGCGCTTGGGTCTGCTGGACAATGTTGGGTGCACTGCTGGACGTTTGCGCAGAGGCTTGAGCTACAGCTGCGAAGAGAAGTGCTGTGCCCAAGGGTTGTGAAGGTGAACGTTTCATGATGAGACCTCATTGAGGTGGTTAGAAGTCTCATGCTATTCCCAGCATTCTGCCGGGGACTAACCCCCGAAACTACAAAATGGTCAGCTTGAAAAAAATGCGGCACCGTCGAGGTACCGCTAGGCCAAAGGAGCAATCATGAAGGCCTTGAAGATGGGGATTTTTAAGGGTGGCACTCTTTATCAGCCATCATCAGTTTGTGCTCACGGATCATTTGCGTGAGGACGTCATCAACCAGTTTGTCGTGTCGCTCCATCCATGCGAGATGTTCTTCAGTGGTAATACCCGGATCTGGGTGCTGACTGTGTAGCTGACTCATCATGTCGCCTAGCATCCCCATATGCTCTTTCATGTGCACATGGCGCTCACTGGCAGGAGCTTTTTCAGCCTGAATCAGCACCGCTTCGGCTTTGTCTCGCATGTTTTCGATGCGTTCTAGGGTGCGTGCAGCACCTCCTTCGGCCCAAACGGCTGAAGTCAAAAGGAGCGAGCTAACTAGGATTAAAGATTTAAGCAGTTTCATCGAGCAGTCTCCTAAATTGAAGATGGGACTGGCTCCTCTTTACTGTTTGTCATTCGAGGGCCAAGAGCACAACCTAGTACTCATGCCTGCACCCTAGACAAGTCATCCTTGCAGATGCCTGAGGCTAGGATTACATTTTCGTCAGTTTGTGGTTGGATTAAGGTTTTGACTGCACACTCAGGCTATTCAAATTTGGGAACAGCCCGCATGAAACTTTTGGTCGCTGAAGACGAGCCAAAAACAGGCACTTACCTGCAACAGGGCCTCACAGAGGCTGGATTCAATGTCGACCGTGTTATGACGGGAACTGATGCGCTTCAGCATGCACTGAGCGAAGCTTATGACCTGTTAATTCTGGACGTGATGATGCCGGGCCTAGATGGCTGGGAAGTCCTGCGGAAGATTCGTGCTGCAGGCAAGGATGTGCCGGTACTATTTCTGACGGCCCGTGACGGTATTGAAGATCGTGTAAAAGGCTTAGAGCTGGGGGCGGACGACTACCTAGTCAAACCATTCGCCTTCTCTGAGTTGTTAGCTCGCGTCAGGACATTGCTCCGCCGCGGTAGTAATTCGCCGACGCAAACCACCATGAATATAGCCGACCTTGAAGTTGATTTGCTTAAGCGGCGTGCCGTGCGCAGTGGCAAGCGAATTGATCTGACCGCGAAGGAGTTCGCGTTGCTTGAACTACTGCTGCGCCGTCGCGGCGAAGTCCTTCCCAAGTCTTTGATAGCTTCTCAGGTATGGGACATGAATTTTGACAGCGACACCAATGTGATCGAGGTGGCTATCCGACGCTTGCGGGCGAAAATTGACGATGATTTTGAATTGAAGCTGATTCATACCTCACGTGGTATGGGTTATATGCTTGATGCGCCGGAGTCTCAATGACGTATCTGTCGCTGACCGCACGCATGAGTTTGATGTTTATGCTTGCGGTTATTGCAGTCCTCACGGTGGCCGGCCTGAGTTTCAATCAGTTCAGTCGGCATCACTTCATGATGCTCGACCAGCAGACGCTGAGCGAGAAGCTCGATTCGACCCAGGAAATCCTTAGCAATACGCGTAGCCATGCAGATATTAAAGAGGTGCTGCCTCAGCTAAAAGCGCTGCTAGGAGCTCACCACGATTTAGCGGCAATCATCCTGGCAAACGACGGTACGGTACTTTTTGCCGAGCCACAGCTGTTCAATGTTCCCGAGAAGTACCGCTTCATCCGTGACCACGGTATGTGGGAGTGGGAGCAAAATGGGCACAAGTACCGAGGTATGACTGCGCCGGTATCAACAGCGGATGAACCCGCGCTTCTAACGGTCTTGCTGATTCTCGATGTGACTAACCATGTGCATTTCTTTGAAACGCTGCAGCGCTGGTTCTGGATTGGCTTTGTCATTAGCGCACTGGTCAGCGCTGTGTTGGGCTGGGTGGTCGCGCGTAGTGGATTGAGACCCCTGCGACACGTGACTCAGGTTGCAACGTCTATGTCGGCACGCTCACTGAAAGAGCGTATTCCATTGGAGCCCGTGCCTCTTGAACTTCAGCAACTGGTGACTTCGTTCAATGCGATGCTTGCCAGGCTCGACGACGCATTTGTTCGGCTCTCAAATTTTTCTGCCGATATCGCTCATGAGTTACGCACACCTCTCAGTAATTTGATGACGCACACCGAGGTGGTACTCACCCAAAAACGCGACCTTGAAGCCTACGAGGAGAACCTCTACTCAAATTTAGATGATCTGAAACGCATGTCGCGCATGATCGATGACATGCTGTTCTTGGCTAAATCGGACAACGGGTTGATTATTCCCGAGCAGACGCGCATAGAGTTCAGCGAGGTGGTCGCCAAGCTGTTTGAGTACTACCACCTGTTAGCAGACGAGCAAGGCATCCAGTTGGTTGTGACCGGCACTGGCAGCGTGCTGGGTGACAAACTGATGCTGGATCGGGCGGTCTCGAACTTGTTGTCCAATGCGCTGCGCTATACACCTGCCGGGAAGTCAATATTGGTAACGATCAAGTCGACCGTAAGTGCTGTGACGCTTACCATCGAGAACCCAGGTGAAACCATCAGGCCGGAGCACCTGGATAAACTTTTTGACCGTTTCTATCGGGTAGACCCAGCACGACGTGAAGGCAACCCAAGCAATGCGGGGCTTGGCTTGGCCATTACTCAATCCATCGTTGAGTCTCACAAAGGAAAGATCTGGTGCACCTCTGGCAATGGCACCACAGCCTTCCACATGGAATTTCCCCAGCAATCATCATAGGGGCGTCATGATCAAAGACGAGTTAAGAGCGAACTTGAGCGATAAGCACAAAGCTTTGTCGCTACCACGGGCGGTGGAGTTGTGTTGCACCCCCCCCCCACCGCAAGCCTGATCGCCAGCCATGGCGCAAGGGCCATGTCTTCTTGATGAGGCTTTCAGGCCGAAATCTGCAAAATTGAATAGCCGCGCATCACAAAAGCCAGAGGCGTTCAATGACCATTCCCTGGGGTGTTTGCTGGCGTGGATACCCTGGGTATCGCCAGGGCTGGGGATCTTCTTGGGGCATGCTAGCAGCCATGACCTGCACAGCCATATGGCGCACCAAGTGATTATTGGCCTTGGCGACTAAGTGACGATGCGAGGGCCGAGCAGGTGCTTACTGGACCGGCCATCTGCATAAAGGCTGCACATTGCATCAGATTAAAGGCACTGAAGCGCTATTGATATACCTTGGTTCGCTGTCGGAACCCGAATAACCCAGAAACTATGCGGGTGTAAAAATTCATGTGTGAGTGGGCCAGGCCGGCACTCTGGGCCCGAAAAGCAAATCCAAGCAGTCAGTACAAACGCCAGGCGCCACCAGTATCAATCAGGCGATTGCAGCTCGGACACCGGAGGCAAAAGACAGTATGGATCGCAGGCCAGCTCACCAGCGATGCGATACAGCTTCTCGATGGTGATGTTTACTTCGCCACGCTCGATCCGACCCATGTAGCTACGGTCGATACTGCAGGCCAATGCCAGTACATCCTGAGACATGTGGCGAATCTTCCTTTGTGTTCGGATGCGCTCCCCTAACACTTTCGCCAATTTATCCATGATCGCCTCAATTTCTCTGAGGCGGCACTATCGTGGGTTTGCGGACGCACGAGCCACGGACTATAATCCGTATTTTTCGCGTTAACTCTTCTGGTGCCTCAATGAAATCGGCCTCGTTTATCCTCGACAGGCGTCTGTATGAGCTGCTTCAGCAAGAAGGGAGTACAAGTTTCACGACCCGTGAACTGCGTGATGCGTATGCCAAGCGCCTAGATGGTACGACTTTTCGTGTCGCCGATGTACGCCGTTATGTGTATGAGCAAATTCGACGTTTACTGCGTATAGGCTGGCTTTAGGTCGATGAAGAGCGTCGTCCAAGGGGACAGGTCTACCACCTGAAGCCGATTCCGGCACATCTGCAATTGCAGTTGATCGACAAGGGTTTTGAGAACAGCCTAAAAACTGCTTCTGAGCCCGAACCGGAACCTGCAGAGCTTCAAGTTGAGGCTGTCCCGCTTGAGTCGTCAGCCAGCGCGGATCAGCATTTGGAAACGCTCCACAAAGAAATCCGCTTGGACTTTCTGTGCTCGATGGGGGAGGCGGAGCGATTCAAGCTGCTCCTAGAAGATATGCCGCATTTGCGGGACAAGGTTGAGGACGAGTACCTAGAGGCCAGAGATCGCAGTTCACGTCTGCTAGGACATCTTCGCGCTATCGAAAAGACTATCAAGACGCTTGACTCTGCACGATGACCACATCGCTGCGGGGCTGGCAACTCAGCTGCATAGACACGGCGTTGGAACACTTTACCAGCACACCGCACTTCTTCTGCCAGGCGACGCCGGGAGCCGGGAAGACACGCATGGCGGCAGAGCTAGCCAGCAGAATGCTTAAGCAGGACAGAATCGATCTGGTGATGTGCTTCGCGCCATCCTGTCAGGTTGTCGAAGGCTTCCGCTCAACCTTTGCTGACGTACTTGGCAGGCGACTGGATGGCCAAATAGGCGCTGTGGGGACGGCATTCACCTACCAAGCCATGGAGTACCGAGACGAGGGGTTCTGGCAGCTTCTTGATGATTACCGTGTGCTTGTTGTCTTCGATGAAATACACCATTGCGCTGGCCATGATCCGCTTCTCAGTAACGCCTGGGGGCAGCAGATATTACATCGGATACAAGACCGTGCAGCCTTCACCTTGGCTCTCTCCGGTACGCCATGGCGCTCGGATGATCGGGCTATTGTTTTAGCCCGCTACTCGACGCCAGAAGGACACTTGATCTGTGATTACCGATACGGACTGAAAGAGGCCATTGCCGATGCGGTATGCCGTTCTCCTCGTATTGTCTTGCTAGACAATCAGAAGGTAAAGCTGACCGAGGAAATGGGCCCTGAGAGTACAGTCAGAATGTTCCCCAGTATTGCCAAGCTATTGGGGGAGTCACCTGTCACCTATGAAGAACTGCTGCGCCATGATGATGTGATCAACCGGCTACTCGATCTTGGCTGTAGCAAGCTCAATGAGCTTCGCCAAATCAAGCCGGATGCTGCTGGTTTAGTTGTTGCCACTGACATTGAGCACGCCCATCAAATTGCTCAGGCTCTGGAATTGAGGGGTGGGGGGTGCTGCATTGTGACCAACAAAACCCCGGATGCGCAGCAGGTGATCAATGCGTTTCGGCAGAGCTCCTCTCGCTGGATTGTCGCCGTCGGAATGATTAGCGAAGGAACGGACATCCCCCGCCTCCAGGTGTGCTGCTATCTCAGCCGCATCCGCACCGAGTTGCATTACCGGCAAGTGCTTGGACGAGTGCTTCGGCGTACAGGTGAGTCCGATGGTCAAGCTTGGCTGTTTATGTTGGCAGAGCCGACGCTGCAGTGTATGGCTGAGAGAGTTGCGGATGATTTGCCGGAAGACCTGGCGGTGTTGAAAGAGGTGCAGATGCCTGCTTCCACTTCAGGCTCAACGCCCAGTTCGATAGAGGCAGCGGACAATATCAATAATCTGGATGACAGTATTGGATATGGCAAAGAGCAACCTATTGAGGCTGCAACTACGAACATAATTTCACTAGAGGACTTTGCAGTCGAACCAGGTTATCAGGTGAGTTTTTCCCAGTATTACAGGCAGCAGCTTTTGGCTTGTTTTTGATGCTGTGACTCCATAGGCAATGTAGTAGCCGTGCGCGGGGTTAATATGGCCGTCCGCGACATTGGCTCGATAAATAGTCGAAGTAAATAGTAATCATGGATAGGGGCAAAAGATAATTAAATGGCAGGCACTAAACTTGAGAAGTTTAATGATTTTTTATTAACTGAAGGCGAGGTAATAGATAGTACCTGTGACGACGAGGCCGCTAGCATCGCGCTGGCTCAAGAGCTGTGCCCTGGGAAGCCATATTGTTCTGTAAGGCAATGGGTTTTAGTTGATCTCGATATTTCAGATGACAAAAAGGCATTGCTTAAAAACCAAGGTCTCCAGCCGATCCTTCTCTATGCTCACTCCGTAGTAACTGATAGTGCTCGTCGATTTGCACCAGGCGACTGGGTTAGGAGTACGCTATTGGTCAATCTAAAAAGTGATTTTCTTTTTGAAACCAAAAATAGTGTCTACATCCTCTTGGGCGCAGGAAGCCGAAAGACAGCAGAGCCAACTGTCGTTACCAGTATATTTTAATCAGCGGCGGTGAGTTTCCAGATGATTAGGATTCAAGAGCGTTCGCGTGTAATCGTGCAAATTTAAGAGTTTCTGGAACAGCTTTCAAGAGATGCTTCTCTACGCGAAGATGTACGGGAAGCGGATACACGCCTTCTCCCGCAATATCCAAGCAGAGGTGAATTTTGAAGGGGCTTGCGGTTAAATATGGGCTCCCTCCGTTTCTCGGCTGACTCAGTTCATTTGGTTTTTTCAGTGCCTCGTGATTGTCGCGTCAGAAAATAACGGCCCTGAGCTGCAGTTCGCCACTTTCTGTGCTATCTGCTACTGAAGCTGCCTGGCAGCTTTAAGAAGTTTAACCAGAAAATATGCCGAATAGAGTGGCGTTTTCATAGGCTGCGGGATGTTTAGTATTTCCGTAGGTTAAGGTTTCTGAATTTGCGATTTCGCTATTACATTAATAGATGCTCTATACCCAACGCCTCGGACAGATTTTATCTTCACATTGGAATTTTCGTCGCGTAGCTTTTGACGTAAGCGAGCTACTAATGACTCTAAAGCGTTATAAGTTTTTGATTCCTGGTTATTATGTGAATAAAGGGCGTCTGCGAAATAAGCTTTGCTTACAACTCGGGGAGAGTTACTGATTAAAATTTGAAGCAAAATCATTTGTTTAGGGGGAAGTTTGAGTTTTTTTAGATTAACTCCTTCTGCCCCTGGCAATGCATAGGTTGCGGAATCTCTAAGCCTTAAATGCTCTCTCCCACCAGAGGCCTTTAGTACGCCATGCACATGCTTGATGAGAACGCACGGCCTGAAAGGCTTGTACAAGTAATCATCTAGCGCTGAGTTGAAATCCTTTACCTGCTTTCGATTGATTCGACTTGTGGCAAGTACTAAACACGGGGTCTTAGAGTTCACAGTAATGCTACGAGCCGAAAGGGGAGATGCTGACTCATAATCCTCCATGTCGTTATCGACAATTATCCCTTCGAAGCAGTGTGTATGCATGATGGCGATAGCCTCTTTACAGTTACCAGCTTCAACCACCGTGTATCCCGATGACTCCAGATGCTTGCGAACACGTGCGCGGAGGGCGGGATGTTCGTGTATGACAAGCAGCTTGGATGGCACCGGTTTTTTAAAACGTATCATTTTCTGGCAGCTCATAGATCGTATGGGGGAGGGTCGCCTAGCGATCGATGTTTCAAAATCACTGCGATCCAGATCACTTCCCCAAAGAATTCAGGGAGTTAATGGCTTTAATTGAAACGAATTGACTAATATCACATAGGAGTTACCTCTAAGTGATTAATTTTAAATGAATAAATAGAAAATTGTGAATTTTGAAACGTTTTTATGATGGTTATTCAAAGACGCCGTAAATTAAACGCAGACTGATCCATCTTCTGTGCATATGCAGACTAAAAAGCCCCGTACTTCGGGGCTTTTTAGTCTGTGACGATCTATCTTCACAGGCTATTGATCGAGTAAATAGCCAACAACCAAGTGACCTGCACCCCAGCGCTGAGTTGTGTCTTGCTAGGGCTTAGCGCGTTAAGGAAGATAAGCCATTATCTAGAAAACGATATGAAATGGATGTCATGAAAGGCGGTAAGGGACTTGGGTTTCTCAATATGTTGTTATGCGGGTTGCAGATACTGCTCAGTGGGGTGAGCCTGCTTGGAGTGGTCATTGTACTGGACTCGTACATGGACCAGCCTCTTTTCTCCATAGGACTCGCTTTGGGGATGATGCCAGCGGCCATTATCCTGCATGAAAGCGGTCATTATTTCGGCGCTAGGTTCAATTGCATGACAGTGCTGTCGATGCGCGTCATGGCCGTCGAGATCCAGTTTCTGCGTAGGGGCTTTAAGCTCCGCTGGTCGCCCCAGAGCAAAGGCCGCAAGTTAGGTGGTTATCTAATGGTTGCTGGCAATCTCAAACGTCCGTTGCGCAGGCAAATGTTGTGGATGGTAATGATGGGGCCTGTGCTGAACCTGGTGATGAGCCTGGCATGTATTGGGCTTTGGTGGTTCACCCATGGATTGGCGTCTGCATTGGCCATGGGATTCTCACTCGTCAATCTGGGCATGGGGTTGACCAACTTGCTGCCGACCCTGCGTGGACATGCCAGCGATGGAATGGTTTTTATTGTTTGGTGGCTACATCAAAACGATGATCGCCCCGAACTGGCTCAAACACGCTTGCTTGCACTGAGCGTGGCAGGAACACCCAGTGAACAGCTGCCTGAAGCTGATATCGTTAACTTGTCCCAAGGCTCGATGCCCGGGCCTTTGATAGCCCTCGATTACCGCCTCACTGCGCTGTTGAATCGGGGGCAATGGCAGGCAGCCGTGCTATTGGAGCGGGAGTTGGAGTTGTTGCTTCAAGCACAGCCCAAGATCGGGATGGACACCCTGATTAGGCTGTTGCGAATCGAGTTGAGTTTTGCCCGTGCATACCTGCAACGGGATGTCACTGGCTTGTGGAGTGACTGGATGAACCAAGACATTAACTGGTACGCCCCATGGTTGCGCCCACGTTGTGAGGCCTTGCGCTCTATTTTGCTTGGGGATTTGCAACAGGCAGAAACCCATTTGCAGCGGGCCTTGCTGGAGGCAAAGGGTTGCAAGATCGCTTCACAGCAGCACAGTGAAACAATATTGGCCCAGCATCTGCGGGCACTGGCATCCAAATCCGCGTTTAGCTGAGTTATATGTCCGGTAACGAGAGTGCGTGTGGTGCAGTTCATCCAAGGCTTTAGGCCGGATGTAGTCCTTGCGACAAACCGCTACAATGCGCCGCCGAACCATTCGAACATCGAGGCTGTGCGCATGAAATTCCGTTTTTTGCTGTGGATGCTGGGCCGCCTAATGGCCAAGGCCAGCCGTAACAATCCCAAGTTTCAAGAGCAACTCGTCGACCGCGACATGGTGTTTCAGTTGCACACCCTGGACGGCAAGATTGCCCGTCACTTTATTGTCAAAGACCAGCGCATCACCAGTAAGGCGGGCCCGGCCGCCGAGCCTGCGTTCGCGCTTGGTTTCAAAGATGGCGCCTACGGTTTTGCAACCATGAGTGCCAAGAACAAGCAGTTGGCCTTTATGCAGGGCATCCAGAACAAGGATATTCAGATTCAAGGCAACCCTGCTTTGGTCATCTGGTTCCAGGGGCTGACTAAATACCTGGTCCCCAAAAAGCCAGCCAGCGCTAAAAAAGCTGCCTGAGACGTATTAGGCCGGACCAGCATTGGGAAGCCCCTGGAAAACTACTGCGCTTGGGATTGCTGGGGCAGCCCGTGCTGGGGCAGCCCGTGCTGCGCCCACAAGGGTTCGCAGCGCGAATAAAATGCTCATTTAGAACAACTGAAGTCGAGCACGCCCAGGTTATTTTGTGCATCTTTTACTCGCTGGGGCTCGCCCTTCGAGTCAGACTATGGTTGTTGCTTTCATCGCTTGCTATCTTTTTCAGAAGTTCCTTAGGTAATGTTGTGCGGGCAAGCTTGTTAATAGGTGCAAAGCCATTGCTTGAGCCCTGAACCCATGTCTCGGAACCTGAATAATGCGTATTTTGCTGACTCTATTATGTTTGGCCGTTACTCCTCTGACCCAGGCTGCGCCAGCCAACGTTGAAGATCTTGCCGCAGTCTTTGAGTTGTCTGGGGTGCGTTTGTTGTGTGATCAAACCTTGCCGCTGATGGAGCGGGGCCTGGACGCCAGGCAAAAGGCCCAGGTCGACAAACTCTTTGGCGCCGACAAGCTCTGTGATGACTTGGCGAACAAGCTTTCAACCCAGATTGACTCTGAGCAACTGGAGCAAGCCCGTCAGTTGCTTGGCAGCCCATTGGCCAAGCTTTTCACCCAGGCCGAGCGAGCCGTTGCAGTCGATGGGGCAGAACAGCTTGCTGATTACCGTAAAAAGCTTGCAGAGCGTGCGCCCAGATCCAGCCGGCTAGACTTGGTCAAACGCCTTGATAGCGCCGCGCGCACCACGCAGATGGCAACTTTGCTGCGTTATGAGTCGGGTAAGACCCAGGCGCTGATTGCGCTCAAAGGGCGGGGTGAGAGCCTGGACGAACAAGGGTTGAGTGCCAAGACAGCTGAACATCGCCAAGTGCTTCATGACTCCAGCCAGCAAGCGGTAGAAAGCTATATGCTGTTTGCCTACCGGCGTATTCCCAGTGATCAGCTTGAGCAATATGCGGCCTTGTACGAGCAGCCTGCGGTCAAGCAGTTGCTCGATAGCGCCATGCAGGCGCTGCCCGAGTTGTTTGCCCAACGTCGCGCACAGTTGCCTTGAGCCCGTGCAATCAAAGGGCTGGCCAAGGCCCTTTGAGCTGTAATGGCGGTTAATGCGTTGGGTGAATCAATGAGGCCAGCTCACGCAATGCCACTTCGGCTGCCAGTACTTCACTGACCACGGCCTCGGCTTTATCGCGGTTGATTTGCAAGGAGTCGAGCAGGCTTTGCGGGATCTCGGAGCATGGCCCGGAGCCTATTCCCCGGTTGCGTAGCAAATGCACGGCGAGGTTCACCAGCCTTGGATAGGCGGCATTGACTTCGTTATATTCCGGGTCGTTTTGAAAGCGCAGGGCATTGGCCAGTTCTTCTGGCATGTCCCATGAGCGCATCAGCCAGGCTCCAATTTGATCACTGCTGATGCCCAGCAGATGATGCTCGATGTAGTTGTGGGTCAGGTGTGGATTGGCCTCTATTTGCCTGCAGATCAGCGACAAGTGTGGCGGGAATACATAGGCCAGGACCAGGTACCCGAAGTTGTGCAGCAGGCCAGCCAGGTATGTCAGGCCAGCCTCGGGGCGCTCGGCGCGCGGCATGCTACGGGTCAGGCCTTCAATAACCGCAGCGCTATAGAGCGCCTGGTGCCAGTAAGGTGTCGATTGTTGTGGCTGGTCCTTTGGCGGGCTCAGGGTTTTGCCCAGGGCGAGCCCCAGCGCCAGATTGATTACCAGGTCAAAGCCAAGCACGCGGACGATGGCGTCTTCAACCGAGCGGATTTTGCCCGGCGCGGCATAGTAGGGCGAGGCTGCCCAACTGATGACTTGTGCGGCGAGCGCCGGGTCGGTTTCAACCACACCGGTAATGTCATCAATGGTGGCGTTGGGGTCGACACGTAGTTTGATGATTTTTTGCGCTGACTCGGGCAGCGGTGGAATCTCGATGGTCTCCTCAAGGCGTTGTTGGATGCGACGTGCGGTGAAGGCTTGTACCGCGTGGGTGATTTCACTGCGGTCGTCGTCGGGACGGTCGAGGTTGAGCTTGATGTTCTTTAGTGGCTCGCCGAGCAGGGCCGCGCTGGATTTGCTCAACAGCACTTGCAGGTCGGCACGGCTGATTTCCAGCAAGACGCCACTTTGCCCCGATTCGATAAACGCCGAAGGTGCTTTGAGTAGGCGATCATCATAGAGGCATGGCGAGTTGAGCAGGGGCGGCAGCGCGGGGAGCTGGTCTAGCCCGTGTTTGCCGAGCATGCGTTGCTGACGCTCGGCTGTCACTGTAACCAGCTTGCGCCCGGTCAAGTCCGCGAGACGACTCAGGTCGAGGAGCTGGTCTTGGCTGAACAGCACTAATAGCGGACCAACAGCATCTTCAAGCATCACCGCTTGAACGCATTGGGCCGCAGGCAAGTTACCGGTTTTACGTCGGACGCTGAATGTCACCCCAAGTTTTTGCAGAAATTGCACGATAACCAAGGGCGGCTGCAGTAGGTTGTCGAGTGCGTTGTTGGCTTCATTCATTAGAAAATCCGACGTTAATGCGCGAGTAAAAACAACAAATCTGGTCCAAGGCTGCTGTAACACAGTATGGCTGGAAGCATCTTCGCCCATTGTATCGGCGGTGTTACAGCAAGGGATACCGCTGGTCGTCAAACTTGACCGTATTGTTGGCCGTGGCGTAGCCATCGTTCTAGCAGCGGGCTGACATGATTTGGCCAATCATGCAGTAAATGCTGGGCGGCATCCCTGACTGCAGGCAACAGATCGGCATCTCGCATCAGGTCCGCCACTTTGAACTGCAGCAAGCCGGTTTGGCGCGTGCCGAGCATTTCGCCCGGACCACGCAGTTCCAAGTCTTTTTCGGCGATGATAAAGCCGTCGCTCGTCTCGCGCATAATACCCAGGCGTTCACGGCCAATTTGCGAGAGTGGCGGGTGATAAAGCAGTACGCAGTGGCTTGCTGCGCTACCTCGACCCACCCGGCCGCGTAGCTGGTGCAGCTGTGCGAGGCCAAGTCGCTCGGGGTTCTCGATGATCATCAAGCTGGCATTGGGCACGTCCACACCGACCTCAATTACCGTGGTTGCAACCAGCAATTGCAATTGACCCTGCTTGAAGCTGTCCATCACAGCGGCTTTTTCTGCGGGTTTCATGCGCCCGTGGATCAAGCCAACATTGAGTCCCCCAAGCGCTGCGCTCAGGTCTTCAAAGGTGGTTTCGGCAGCCTGGCAGGTCAGTTCCTCGGATTCCTCGATCAGGGTGCAGACCCAATAGGCCTGGCGGCCTTCATTGCAGGCTGAGCGAACCCGGTCGACGACTTCGAAGCGCCGGCTGTCAGCCACCAGTACCGTATTGACCGGTGTTCTGCCCGGTGGCAACTCGTCGAGGATGGATGTGTCCAGGTCGGCGTAGGCGCTCATTGCCAGCGTGCGCGGGATAGGGGTTGCGGTCATGATCAACTGGTGCGGGCACATGCGCCCACCGACCCCTTTTTGACGCAGCGCCAAGCGCTGCTGCACGCCAAAACGGTGTTGTTCGTCGATAATCACCAAGGCCAGGCGCTTGAACTTTACTTCATCCTGAAACAGCGCATGGGTGCCAACGACCATGGGCACGCCGTTGGCTATTTGCTCCAGTGCTGCGGCTCGCGTTTTACCCTTGAGCTTGCCAGCCAGCCAGGCAACGTCGAGCCCAAGTGGTGCGAGCCATTTGCTGAAGTTGATGAAATGCTGCTCCGCGAGAATTTCCGTCGGCGCCATCAACGCGACTTGGTAGCCTGCTTCCAGGGCCTGCAGCGCAGCAAAGGCGGCGACCACGGTTTTACCCGCGCCAACGTCGCCCTGGACCAGGCGGAGCATGGGCTCGGGTTGAGCCAGGTCGTAGGCAATCTCGGCGCCGACACGGCGCTGCGCGCCAGTGGGCTGAAAACCGAGATGGTCGAGAAACTGTGCGGGCAGGCGTGTCGCCGCCGGCAACTCAGGTGCTTGCTGGGCGCGCAAGCTTTCACGCAGCCGTTGCAGCGACAGTTGGTGGGTCAGCAGTTCTTCAAATGCCAGGCGGTGCTGCGCCCAGTGCCAGCCTTCAGCGAGTTCTTCCAGATCTGCATCCGGTGGCGGGCGGTGCAAGTAGCGAATCGCCTGGTCCAGCGGTTGTAGCCTGTACTCATCAGCCAGCGCGGGCGGCAACCAGTCGGGCAGGCTGTGCGGTCCAAGGCGGGCAAGGGCCTGCTCACTGAGTTGGCGCAGGCGTTGCTGGGTCAGCCCCTCGGTCGTCGGGTAGATGGGGGTCAGGGTCTGCTCGACGGCAATAGGTTCGGTGCCGGAGGTGGCGCGGTATTCGGGGTGGTAGATTTCCAGCCCTGAGGACCCCGGACGAACTTCACCGTAGCAGCGCACGTGGGTGCCGCGTTTCAGGCCTTCCTTTTGTGCCTGGCTGAAGTGGTAAAAGCGCAGGCTCAGGGTGCCGCTGCCATCCTGCAGGCGTACCAACAGGCTACGGCGGCGACCCATGACGATATCAGCGCCAGCGACCACGCCTTCAACCACGGCGTCCTGGCCGGGGCGCAAGGCGCCAATCGGCACGATCCGGGTTCGGTCCTGATACCGCAGCGGCAGGTGGAACAATACGTCCTGAAGTGTTTCCAGTCCGACTTTTGCCAGCTTTTCAGCCAACGCTGCGCCAACGCCCTTGAGCGCGGTGACTGAAACCGCTGCTAACTCCGACATGCCAGACCTTACTCGTTTGACGCCTGTGGCTTGAACACCGAGCACAGACGAATGGAGTCAGCCAGGATCTCAATAGCCTTGGGCCGTGGGAAGCTGGCGCGCCAGGCAATGGCAACGGTACGGAATGGTGCAGGCGCCGACAGCGGTCGTACTTCAATCACCCCCGGAGAGTAGTGATGGCTGTTGACCGCCGAGAGCGGCAGTATCGAAACACCAAGGCCGGAAGCGACCATGTGGCGGATGGTTTCCAGCGAGCTGGACTCGACCGTGGTGTGCTTGGCATTGTTGTCCCCGCCCTTGCGCAGTGCCGGACAGGCCTCGAGCACTTGATCACGGAAGCAATGCCCTTCGCCAAGCAGCAGCAGGCTCTTGTCATTGAGCAGCTTGCTGTCGATGCTTTTAAGCTCGGTCCATGGGTGGCCAGCTGGCAGCAGTGCATAGAAAGGTTCATCGTAGAGCGGCAAGGTCAGTACATCGGCTTCCTGGAACGGCAGGGCGATGATCACTGCGTCCAGCTCACCGGTGCGCAGCTTGTCGCGCAGCACGTGGGTAAAGTTTTCCTCGATATACAGCGGCATTTGCGGCGCTACGCGGTGCAGCTGTGGAATCAGGTGCGGGAACAGGTAGGGGCCGACTGTATAAATGGCACCAATTTTCAATGGCGCGGCCAACTGGTTCTTACCTGCCTGGGCCAGTTCGCGGATACCTTGGGCCTGTTCAAGCACCTTTTGCGCCTGGGTGACAATGCCCTCGCCGACGGGCGTCAGGCGAACTGCGCTTTTACTGCGCTCGAAGATCAACACGCCAAGCTCATCTTCAAGCTTCTTCACGCCGACAGACAGGGTTGGCTGGCTAACGTGGCAACGCTCAGCGGCGCGGCCGAAATGCTGTTCATGGGCAAGGGTGACTATGTAGCGCAGTTCGGTCAGGGTCATAGTGTTTATCCATTAAGTTGCGCCTTAGCATAGCCTTTGCAATGCCTGGAACCAACAGCGCTAAACTGTGACGCGAATAAAAACTGGAGAATCATGTGATGGCGTTACCAAGCGTATTGATTGCCGGGTGCGGTGATGTAGGAACGCGCCTGGCCCTGCAACTCGCAGCCGAGGGTTGGACAGCCTATGGTTTGCGCCGCTCGATCCAGGCTCTGCCAGAGCCGATCAGGCCAGTGGCAGGCGATTTGAGTGTTGCCCAGTGCCCGGCTGACTGGCCGCAAGGCCCGATTGATTATCTGGTTTATTGCGCAGCAGCCACTGTGCACGATGAAGCGGGTTATCGCACCGCCTATATTGATGGTTTGCGCCATGTGTTGGCTTGGTTGAAGCAAGGCCGGCAAACACCCAGGCGACTGCTGTTCGTTTCGAGTAGCGGTGTTTATGGCCAACAGGACGGCAGTTGGGTCGATGAGGACTCGCCAACCGAGGCGACGGGTTTCTCAGGCAGGGTCATGGCCGAGGCCGAACAACTGGCGCTGGATTCGACTATCGCCGCCACCCTGGTGCGTCTGACCGGGATTTATGGCCCTGGCCGTGAGTGGCTGCTCAATCAAGTGCGACAGGGCTACCGGGTAACGAGCGAGCCGCCGCTATATGGTAATCGCATTCATGTCGATGATGCGGCCGGTCTGCTTGCGTTTTTGCTGCAAGCAGATGCCAAGGGTGTGTCGCTACAGGATTGCTACATCGGTGTTGATGATGTGCCAGCGCCTCTGCATGAGGTGGTCGGCTGGCTGCGTGAGCAACTGGGCGTCAGTCACTGGGCCGAAGAGTCGAGGGTGCGTCGTGCAGGGAGCAAGCGCTGCAGTAACGCGCGCGCTAAAGCGCTTGGCTGGACGCCCAGGTACGCAAGTTATCAACAGGGCTACGCGGCGATTTTGCAGCAAATGAATCAGGGCTGATTCGTAGGCGGGGCAAGCAACTCATGGTCAGTTCAATGGCTGACCATGAGCAATGTCTGGACTTGTCGATGGTTTATTCGATAACCAGGATCGCGTCCATTTCCACCTGCGCGCCTTTTGGCAGGGCCGCAACGCCAATTGCCGCGCGCGCCGGGTATGGCGGCTCGAAGTAACGGCCCATGACTTCGTTCACTGTGGCGAAGTGCGACAGGTCGGTGAGGAAGATATTGAGCTTGACGATATCCTTGAAGGTGCCGCCAGCAGCTTCAGCAACGCATTTGAGGTTCTCGAACACCTGGACGGTCTGAGCCTCGAAGCCCTCGACCAACTCCATGGTTTTTGGGTCGAGCGGAATCTGGCCTGACATGTACAGGGTGTTGCCCGCCTTGATCGCTTGAGAGTAAGTGCCGATGGCTGCTGGTGCTTTGTCGCTGGTGATTACGCTTTTGCTCATGGAATGCTCCTGATTGATGGAAGACAGATGGGCGTCTGCTACTGGCGGGCTGGGTCTATGCCTTGACGCGGGTGATGCGCATGACCCCTTTGAGGGCACGCAGCTTCTTGATCACGCGGGCCAGGTGCACGCGGTCATGCACGCTGACCACCAGTTGTACCACGCTAATGCGACCGTCGCGCTCGTCCATGCTGATTTTTTCGATGTTGCCGTCAGCGCCGTTGACGCTGCTGGCCAGCAAGGCAATAAAGCCGCGTTGGTGTTCAAGTTCGACTCGCAGTTCAACATTGAATTCGCCGGTGACATCTTTCGCCCACGACAGCTGAATGCATTTTTCCGGGTTATTGCGCACGTCGCCGATATTGCGGCAGGTTTCCAGGGGTACAAACATGCCTTTGCCGGCAGACAGGTGGCCGACAATGGGGTCGCCCGGAATTGGCGTGCAGCACTTGGCGTAACTGAGTACCAAGCCTTCGGTGCCACGGATCGCCAGGGGGCTTTCGGTATTGGGCAGTTCTTCGCCGTCGCTGGCCAGCAGGCGGCGAGCGACCACGTAGGCCATGCGATTGCCCAGGCCGATGTCCTCAAGCAAATCCTCGATCACTTCCAGCTTGTATTCATTGAGAGCATGCTGGATGCGCTCGGCCGGGATTTTCTCAAGGTTGTACTCGAAGCTGGCGAGCACTTTGTTGAGCAGGCGCTCGCCAAGGCTGATCGATTCGGAGCGGCGCTGCTGCTTGAGTGCGTGGCGAATATGGGTACGGGCCTTGCCCGTCACCACGAAATTGAGCCACGCCGGATTCGGGCGGGCGCCTGGAGCGCTGACGATCTCAACCGTCGAGCCGCTTTCAAGCGCCTGGGACAATGGCGCCAGCCGTCGGTTTATACGACAGGCGATGCAGGTGTTGCCAACGTCGGTATGCACCGCATAGGCGAAGTCGACCGCCGTGGAGCCTTTTGGCAACTCCATGATGCGGCCCTTGGGGGTGAAGACATAGACCTCGTCCGGGAACAGGTCGATCTTCACACTCTCGATGAATTCCAGCGAGTTACCCGCACGCTGCTGCATTTCCAGCACGCCTTTGACCCACTGGCGGGCGCGTGCATGGGTGCCTTTGGGTTGTTCGTCGTCGTTGGATTTATACAGCCAGTGGGCGGCAATACCGTTGTTGGCCATCTCTTCCATTTCGTGGGTGCGAATCTGGATTTCGATGGGGACGCCGTGCATGCCGAACAAGGTGGTGTGCAGCGACTGGTAGCCGTTGGCCTTGGGGATCGCGATGTAATCCTTGAAGCGCCCGGGCAATGGCTTATAGAGGTTATGCACAGCGCCGAGTACTCGGTAGCAGGTGTCGACCTTATCCACCACGATACGGAAGGCGTAGACGTCCATGATTTCGTTGAAGGCCCGGCGCTTGCCGCGCATCTTCTGGTAAATACCGTAAAGGTGCTTCTCGCGGCCCAAAACATTGCCTTCGAGACCTTCGCGCTCCAGGCAGTGCACCAGTGACTCTTCGATCTTGTTTACTATCTCTTTGCGGTTGCCGCGCGCGCGCCTGACCGAGGCGCGAATCAGCTCGGAACGCATCGGGTGCATGGCTTTAAAGCCAAGGTCCTCAAACTCCACGCGCATGCTGTGCATGCCAAGCCGGTTGGCGATGGGGGCGTAGATTTCCAGGGTTTCCTTGGCAATGCGCCGGCGTTTTTCGCCAGACAGCACCTCAAGCGTGCGCATGTTGTGCAGACGATCAGCGAGCTTGACCAGGATCACGCGAATATCGCGGGCCATGGCCATGGCCATCTTCTGGAAGTTTTCAGCCTGGGCTTCGGCCTTGGTCTCGAAGTTCATCTGGGTCAGTTTGCTGACCCCGTCGACCAGTTCCGCCACGGATTCGCCAAACTGCGCTTGCAGGGCTTCCTTGGCGATACCGGTGTCTTCGATTACGTCATGCAGCATTGCGGCCATCAGGCTTTGATGGTCCATGTGCATTTCGGCAAGGATGCAGGCCACCGCCAGCGGGTGCGTGACGTAGGCTTCGCCACTGCGGCGGCGTTGGCCGTCGTGGGCTTGTTCAGCGTAGTAGTAGGCTCGGCGGACCAGGTTGACCTGCTCGTGGCCAAGGTAGGTCGAAAGTCGATCGGCGAGGGCGTCTAGACTCGGCATAAGAAATTCTCCTGCTGAGTGTTGTGACCCTGCGCCTTGCGACGTCGACCCGGCATAGGCTTACTGAGACTCGTTAGCCTCGTCCTCGAAGGCTGCAAACAGCGGCTCTTCTTCGACGATCTCGTCTTGGGCGATAACGTCGTAATCAACCAGACCAGCAGCAATTTCACGCAGCGCAACTACGGTTGGCTTGTCGTTTTCCCAGGCCAGTTTTGGCTCTTTGCCGCCAGTGGCGAGTTGACGTGAACGCTTGGTGGCCAGCATGACCAGCTCAAAGCGGTTATCAACGTTGTCCAGGCAATCTTCAACGGTAACGCGGGCCATGGTGTTCCTCGTAACAAATGCAAGTAAAGCTGGGCCCAAATGGGCGAGCGGACTCAATAGTCTAAAAAATCACCAGCATTAAGGGAAGCTTTAGTTTTGTCGGGGCGCCGTGCGGCTTATCCCAGCAGCTCGCTGAGCAGGCCGGCGTGGCGCTGTTGTTGAGAGTCCTGTTGCAGCTGATTGGCGCGGAAAATCGCTTTCAGGTCGCTCAGTGCATGGGCGAAGTCATCGTTGATGATCAGGAAGTCGTATTCGACATAATGGCTCATTTCGCTGACGGCTTCACGCATGCGTTGTTCGATAATTTCGCCGCTGTCCTGGCCGCGATTGGTCAGGCGATGGCGCAAGGCTTCCTGGGTCGGCGGCAAAATGAAGATCGAGCGTGAGTTTGGCATCAGGCGGCGAACTTGCTGGGCGCCTTGCCAGTCGATTTCAAGAATCAGGTCATAACCTTCGGCCAGGGTTTTCTCGACCCAGGTCTGCGAAGTGCCATATAGATTGCCAAAGACTTCAGCGTGCTCAAGAAACTCACTCTTTTCGAGCATGCCGTGAAACTGTTCGCGATCGACAAAGTGGTAATTGACCCCGTCGGTTTCGCCCGGGCGCATGGCACGGGTGGTGTGCGAGACCGAGACACGAATCATCGCCTCGCTGTCGATCAACGCCTTGACCAGGCTGGTCTTGCCGGCGCCGGATGGGGCGGAAATGATATAGAGGGTGCCGGTGGTAAGGCTCATGATTGCATCCTGAAAAAGCGGTTTGCCAAGCGTAGCAGCGTATGGCGACACATTATAAGGATGTTGTCGGCGGCTGCATCCGGCAATCGTGATTTTCCTCAGCTGCCGGCCACGGCATTGAACGCAGGTCGCTTGGGTAAGGACAGCTCCCCAGCGCTTGTGAGCCGGGAATTATTCTATCGCCAGGGTTTCTTTAAGCCTCAGGTAAGCCGCGGTGTGTTTTTCTGGTGTCATGCGGGCCAGGTTTTGCAGTTTCCAGCGCACGGCTGGCAACTGGTCGACATTGGATAGCCCAAGAAGAGTCCAATCAGGTGTACGACTTTTGAATGACAGTAAAAATGCCCGCTCCTGGGGAGTCAGTGAGGTATTGATGAGGCTTATCAGTTGTTCCCGTGTTGCTTCAAGGTCAGCCTGGGGAATGTCTTGATCGGCCATATTGCGAAATTCTCCTTCGTAGACATCGGTAATGTCTTTGAGGTTTGGCCTGAGCAGTTCGGCAATAGGTCGAGGATGGCTGATAATGTATACCAGCAGAGCTTTGCGAAGGTCAGCTGTGAGTCCTTCGGTATCGAGTAGTTGCTTGACGTCGAAAAGATCTCGCGGATGTTGGCGATCCAGCGCGGCGCATATTTTGCCAGCATACAAATCCGCAAAGCTCACGACTGCCATCTCGGCGAAACCAAATTCATCTTCAACAGCTTCACTGACCGCTACCACTTCAGGCTTGAAGACCGTACCGCGCAGCACAGGAGAGAGTTCTATTTTGATTTGAACGCCGCCCCGCTCTACCAGCAGACGCAGAGCATCCGCTTTATCCTTGAGCGAGCAGGTAACACGCGTATTGTCGATATTTGTCCTGATGTTGAGTGCCAGTGAGTTCAGATTACCCTTTATGGTCTGCAGTGCCTCATGCCGTTCCATCATGGGCAGGAAAACCAGATCGATATCGACCGAAAGCCGGGGAAAGTCACGGACAAACAGATTGATAGCTGTTCCACC
The DNA here is from genome assembly GCF_000222125.1 of Pseudomonas sp. S9. Lineage (NCBI taxonomy): Bacteria > Pseudomonadati > Pseudomonadota > Gammaproteobacteria > Pseudomonadales > Pseudomonadaceae > Pseudomonas > Pseudomonas sp. S9. The sequence continues at coordinate 22,079 of NZ_AFFX01000010.1, forward strand.
CTTGAGGGCGAAACAGTCGTGCTGGGCAACGAAAGGAATAAGCTGCAGCAGTAGTTGGACTTGCCGATAGTAATGGCTTTGTCTGTCCATGCCATTTACATCTCTTTCGGTACGGTGATTTGCCAGGTTGGCTCTAGCTTGCCCCCTTTTGCGAGCAGCCGCTTACCATTTCCCAGGGAATATTGATCTGGTCTGAGGTGCTTGAGCCAGGCATGTTGGTGTCTTTCTGCCAGCCAGAGAAAGAGCCGTTTCGCTTTGATGCTGCAACAGGCTCTCAGCAAGGTGTCCAGCTTGCGGGGCGAGAGGTTGTGCAATCCCTGCATAAGCTGGTCAGCATGTTCAAAACTGATGCTGTTTGGCACCCCTGCCAAGAGTTCAAGAATGGCTTTTTCTGGGCAGGAGTAGTGCAGTGGGTCGCATGATGCCTGCCAGTTGTCTTGCCGGAGATACTTATCGTCTTGCATCAGTGTCTCTGGCCACAGACGGCGTGTGCCATGCCACTCGAACTGTGCTGGGGAGGCAATTCTGCCGAGCCACCGAGGAAGCGCTACATCACAATAGAGCTGAACGCTTGGCTTGTTTCCTTTGGACAGGTAATGGCCAAGACCTTCTAGCTCTAATGCGGTTAAACCCCCGATATGGACAGGTACCTCGGACATGCGTTGCAAAGAGGCAGCAATACTTTTCCAGGATAGCCTTGCTTCCTGTCTTGCATAAACACCGGATACTAGCGGGATCAACGTCCGGTTTCGGACCGCATTGTCCAGAAAGTGCAGGTTAAGCCCTTGCGCCTCCAGCCATGACTTGGTGGCTACCATATCCAAAGGCAGAACTTTCTGTAGCCGCTGTCTGGCTTCAGTATTCAACATGGCGGGTCTCAACCTGGTTTTAAAAAGATGAAATGTACGTCAACTATCGACGTGATTTCGACGTTTATCAAACTGATTGGCATCTTTTGGTTTGGAAAATTATAATTCCACGTCAATTAATGCCGTGAAATCGATTATTTTCAAACCGCGTCTTGTCGAATATGGTTAGGGCCTCTCACAAATTGGGGGACCATCTGCATTGCCGGTATCTGGACCTGTATGGCATTGCTGGATGGTTGAAAGCATCACTCGATATTCTGTACCTGCTCGCGCATTTGTTCGATTAACACCTTGAGATTGACGGCCGCCTGGGTGCTGCGCGCATCAAACGCCTTGGAGCCCAGGGTGTTGGCTTCGCGATTGAGTTCCTGCATCAAAAAATCAAGGCGGCGGCCAGCGGCTCCCGGGGTTTTCAGTACCCGGCGAACCTCGGTGACATGAGTGTTGAGCCGGTCGAGTTCTTCGGCTACATCACTTTTTTGTGCAAGCAAGACCATTTCCTGTTCCAGGCGTTGCGGGTCCAGTTCGGCTTGCATTTCCTTGCAACGCTCGAGGATCTTCTGGCGCTGGGCGCTGAGCATCTGGGGAACCAGCTCGCGCAGTGCGTTGACTTCGTCAGTGATGCCGTCTAGTCGGTCGTTGAGCAGCTTTGCCAACTCAATACCTTCGCGGGCACGGCCTTGCTTTAGCTCGTCAAGTGCCTGCTTGAAGCTGCCGAGTGCTGCCTTGTTGAGGGCTTGGGGATCTGCCGAGTCGGCGACCAGCACCCCGGGCCAGCCAAGGACTTCGAGTGGATTGAGCGGCGCGGGCTGCTTGATCAGGCCGGCGACAATCTCGGCGGCAGCTACCAGTTGCGAGGCACGTTCGCGATTGACTTGCAGGGGTTTGCCGGTGCTTTCTTCGGTAAAGCGCAGTGTGCATTCGAGCTTGCCGCGCGACAGCCCTTGGCGCAGGGCTTCACGCACGGCACCTTCCAGGTCGCGAAAGGCTTCCGGCAGTCGCAGGTGGGGTTCAAGATAACGGTGGTTGACCGATCGCAGCTCCCAGCTAAGGGTTCCGTGGGCCGTCACCTGTTCGGTGCGGGCGAAGGCAGTCATGCTGTGGATCATGCGCGAACCTCTGGAGTCAATCGGGACGAAACGGGACAGTGTGAGGCTGGTGATTGTAGCGCAGCGCGTCGGCCCGGCCCAATTGGTCATGTCGTCCTGGCGTATGGCGCCCTATAATGACGCCCAGATTTCAATTCAGAGCAGGAATTCCTTGATGAAACGTCCAAGTGGCCGCGCCGCTGATCAACTCCGTGAAGTCCGCATCACCCGTAACTACACCAAGCATGCGGAGGGTTCGGTGCTGGTTGAGTTCGGTGATACCAAAGTGATTTGCACGGTCAGCGTCGAGTCTGGCGTACCGCGCTTTCTCAAAGGCCAGGGCCAGGGCTGGTTGACTGCCGAGTACGGCATGCTGCCGCGCGCCACGGGTGATCGTAACCAGCGCGAAGCCAGTCGTGGCAAGCAAGGCGGGCGCACGCTGGAGATTCAACGGCTTATCGGTCGCTCACTGCGCGCGGCCCTGGATATGTCCAAGCTCGGTGAGTTCACCCTGTACGTCGATTGCGACGTGATCCAGGCCGATGGCGGTACCCGCACCGCATCCATTACCGGCTCCATGGTTGCCTTGATTGATGCGCTTAAAATGATCAAGAAACGTGGCGGCCTGAAAAATGGCGACCCGCTCAAGCAGATGATTGCTGCGGTCTCGGTAGGCATGTATCAGGGCGAGCCAGTGCTTGACCTCGATTACCCGGAAGATTCCGCTGCCGAGACCGACCTGAACGTGGTAATGACCAACGCTGGCGGTTTTATTGAGGTGCAGGGCACCGCTGAAGGCGCTCCTTTCCAGCCAGAGCAACTCAATGCCATGCTCGCCCTGGCGCAAAAAGGCATGGACGAGCTGTTTGCCATCCAGCAAGCGGCGTTGGCTGACTAACTCGAGCAGAGGCGATGATGGAAGAGCAGGCTCCAATACCGACTCCAACCCAGGAAGCGCGTCAGTGGGCGATGTTTTGTCACTTCGCTGCCTTTCTTGGCTTTATTTTCCCGTTCGGCAATCTGGTTGGTCCCTTGGTGGTCTGGCAGATCAAGAAGGATCTCGATCCTTTTGTTGATGAGCAGGGTAAAGAGGCGCTGAATTTTCAGATCAGCATTACCATCGCCTTTATGATCAGCGTGTTGTTGATGCTGGTGGTGATTGGCTTTGTGCTGACCACGCTGGTGACCGTTGTTGCTGTGGTGCTGGCGATAATTGCCGGGATCAAGGCCAACGAAGGCCAGTCATACCGCTACCCATTCTGCTGGCGCATCGTCAAATAGGCAGGATTGAGGCACAAAAAAACCGGCATTGAGCCGGTTTTTTTGTAGCTGCTGGTTTTACACGCTGAGAATCCAGTCGTAATCAACCATCAGTGGTGCGTGCTGCGAGAAGCGCGGCTGACGTGGCAGGCGTGCACTGCGCACGGTGCGACGCATACCCGAGGTGAGCAGTTGATAGTCGAAACGATAACCCAGGTTAAGCATTTCAGCTTGCTCACTATCTGGCCACCAACTGAATTGCTCGCCTTCACGGCTCACTTCACGCAGGGCATCGACGTAGCCCATGGTATTGGTGATTTCGTCCATCCACGCTCGCTCAGGCGCCATGAATCCGGGCGACTGCTGGCAGTCGCGCCAGTTTTTGGCGTCGAGCTTCTGGTGCGCCACATACAGCGAGCCACAATAAATGTACTCGCGACGCTTGCGACGCTGCTTGTCCAAGTAACTGGTAAATTCATCCATGAACTTGAACTTCTGGTTCAAGCTCTCGTCCCCACTGAGCCCCGATGGCAACAGCAAGGTGGCAATACTTACCTTGTCGAAATCCGCTTGCAGGTAGCGCCCATAACGATCGGCTGCTTCAAAGCCTAAACCGCTAATCACCGCCTTGGGTTGTAATCGCGAATACAGTGCCACACCACCTTGGTCTGGTACTTCTGCATCACAGGCATAGAGGAAATAGCCATCCAGTTGGAAGGCTTGGTCGTCCAGCTCAAAGGCGGAGGCTCGGGTGTCCTGCAGGCAAATCACGTCGGCATTCTGTGCTTGCAGCCAACTGAGCAAACCGCGCTCGACTGCAGCATGAATACCATTCACGTTCACACTGATGATCCGCATAAATGGCCCCCAAAAACACGTGGGTGTATGATACCCGAGGTCGCCATTTTTAGCTAAATTACTAGCCTCATCTGTGTATTTTGGGACAATTGATGCAAGCCTATCAGCGTGATTTCATTCGTTTTGCCATCGAGCGTGGAGTCTTGCGCTTTGGTTCGTTTACCCTCAAGTCCGGGCGTACCAGCCCCTATTTCTTCAACGCGGGCTTGTTTGACAGTGGTTTGGCGCTGGCTCAACTGGGGCGCTTTTATGCCGCAGCCGTGGTTGAAAGTGGTATCGATTTCGATGTGTTATTTGGCCCGGCCTACAAGGGAATTCCATTGGCAGCCACCACTGCCCTCGCTTTGGCTGAGCATCATCAGCGTGATGTGCCCTGGTGTTTCAACCGCAAGGAAGCCAAGGATCATGGTGAAGGAGGAACCCTGGTTGGGGCGCCGCTGGCCGGCAAGGCACTGATTATCGACGATGTGATTACGGCGGGTACGGCGATCCGTGAAGTCATGCAAATCATTAAATCGCAGAATGCGGGCTGTGCTGGCGTATTGATTGCATTGAATCGCCAGGAGCGTGGTCAAGGCGAGCTTTCGGCTATTCAAGAAGTTGAACGAGACTTTGCGATACCGGTTGTGAGCATCGTCTCGCTCGAGCAGGTACTTGAGTATCTGGCAGAAGATGCTGAACTTAAACAGCATCTGCCCGCGGTAGAGGCCTACCGTGCTCAGTACGGAATTTGATACCCATAGTTAAGGACTTATTGTGCTGAAACCGGTTTTGCGTTGCTGTTTGCTATCCCTATGCTTACTGCTCTCGGTTACGGCCAATGCAGGCGACTTACTGTATCGCTACACCGACAGCAAAGGTGGCATCGTGATTAGCCGCCAGGGCGTGCCGCCGGAGTTCATTAGCAAAGGGTATGACATTCTCAATGACCAGGGCCGGGTGGTGCAGGTGATTGCGCCTGCGCCAACGCTTGAAGAGCGCCAGCGCCTGCTCAAGGAAAAGGCCCGGGCCAGCTCAGACGCCCAACTCAAGCGGCTCTACAGTTCGCCTGAAGATATCGACCGGGCCCGTGATCGCAAGCTGGCTGAGCTTGACGGTGTCATTAGCGTGGCGCGTAGCAACCTGCAATCGGTGCGTACACAACAGGCCAACTATCAAGCGCAGGCCGCAGATTTCGAGCGCAGCGGGCGCGATGTCCCCGAGAGCCTGCTGGTGCAGATCAATAACCAGAAGGTCGAGCAGAAGCGCCTGATTGACGATATCAAGCGTTACGAAGCAGTGCGCAAGGAGTCGGAAGCCAGCTTCAATGCCGACCGTGCTCGCTTTGCAGAGATCATGTCGCGCTAAAAGGGGCGCGTCTGGGTGGATGATGTTTTTATCCGCCTACAGATCACCCGATCTGGCAAAAAACGTCCTTTGTCGCCATTAAATGTCAGTTGCGCGGCAGATCAGCATTGTCCGTGTTGATCTGCCGGCCTGTCATCAGTGGCGCTTGCGGTTGCAGATCTGGGTGCCGACGCCGCTGTCGGTGAATATTTCCAACAGCACCGCATTGGGGACCCGGCCATCGATGATGTGCGCGCTGGTCACGCCACCTTGCACGGCTTCAAGGGCGCAGCGGATCTTCGGCAGCATGCCGCCATAGATAGTGCCATCGGCAATCAGATCATCGACCTGCTCAGTGGTAAGGCCGGTGAGTACCTCGCCCTGCTTGTTCATCAAGCCGGCGATATTGGTCAGCAGCATCAGCTTCTCGGCCTTCAGTGCTTCGGCAACTTTGCCCGCAACCAGGTCGGCGTTGATGTTGTACGACTCGCCATCGGCACCTACGCCAATGGGGGCAATCACTGGGATAAAGTCACCCTTGACCAGCATGTTCAGCAGGTCTGTGTTGATCCCGGTGACTTCGCCAACATGGCCGATATCAATGATTTCAGGCTTGGTCATTTCCGGCGTTTTACGCTCAACGGTGAGCTTTTTCGCGCGGATCAGCTCAGCATCCTTGCCGGTCAGGCCAATAGCGCTACCGCCGTGACGGTTGATCAGGTTGACGATGTCCTTGTTGACCTGGCCGCCGAGCACCATTTCAACCACGTCCATGGTCTGTGCGTCGGTTACCCGCATGCCATCGACGAAGTGGCTTTCAATCGACAGGCGCTTGAGCAGGTCGCCAATCTGTGGGCCACCGCCATGCACCACCACCGGGTTGATACCCACGGCCTTCATCAGCACGATGTCGCGGGCGAAGTTGGTTTTCAACTCGTCGCTTTCCATGGCGTTGCCGCCATATTTCACGACCAGGGTCTTGCCGACAAAGCGGCGAATGTACGGCAGTGCTTCAGAAAGAACTTTAGCCACTTGGGTAGCGGCATCACGCTCAAAGGTCATGCGGGACTCCATAGCGTTAAAACGGTAGTTTGATGTCGGGTGCGAGTGCCGTCATTTGCTCGCGGAAAATCACTTTGATGCGTTCCAGCTCGGCTTCTGTTTCGGCTTCGAAGCGCAGCACCAGAACCGGTGTGGTGTTGGATGCACGCACCAGGCCCCAGCCCTTTGGATAATCGACGCGGACACCGTCGAGCGTGGTGATATTGGCATCGCCCCAGGCGCCTTCGCGTTGCAGGCGGTCAATGATCTGGAACTTGCTCTCTTCGGTGACCTGGATGTTGATTTCCGGTGTTGAGACGTCGCTTGGGAACGCAGAGAACACATGTTCGGCGTCACGTTTGTCCTGGCTGAGGATTTCCAGCAGACGTGCGGCGCTGTAGATGCCGTCGTCGAACCCGAACCAGCGCTCCTTGAAGAAGATGTGCCCGCTCATTTCACCCGCCAGCAGGGCGCCGGTTTCTTTCATTTTCTTCTTGATCAGCGAGTGACCGGTTTTCCACATTACGGGGCGGCCGCCGTAGCCGCTGATCAGTGGGGTCAAGCGTCGGGTGCATTTAACGTCGAAGATGATATCGGCGCCCGGATTGCGCGAGACAACGTCCTTGGCAAACAGCATCAGCAGGCGATCCGGGTAGACCATGGTGCCGGCATTGGTCACGACGCCAACGCGGTCGCCATCACCGTCAAATGCCAGGCCAAGGTCGGCTTTCTCGGATTTAACCTTGGCGATCAGGTCGACCAGGTTCTCGGGCTTGCCCGGATCCGGGTGGTGGTTGGGGAAGGTGCCGTCGACATCACAGAACAGCGGGATAACCGTGCAGCCCAGGGCTTCGATCAGTTGCGGGGCGATGACTCCGGCGGCGCCGTTACCGCAGTCAACCACCACTTTCAGTGGCTTGGCCAGGGCGATGTCGTCGCGAATCTGCTTGAAGTAGCGATCCAGCACGTCAACCTGCTCGACGCTGCCGATGCCGCTGCCGAGGTTGTTGGTGTCGATGCGGGTTTTCAGTGCCAGCATCTGCTCGTTGGCCAGGGTATCGCCGGCGATCACAATCTTGAAGGCGTTGTAATCTGGCGGGTTGTGGCTACCGGTTAGCATCACCGCGGATTTGCCGCTGAGAATATTGGCGGCGTAATACACCACAGGAGTGGGCACCATGCCGACGTCACTGACGGTGCAGCCGCTGTCGACCAAGCCTTGAATCAACTGCTCAACCAGCTCTGGGCCGGACAAGCGGCCATCGCGGCCAACTGCGACATCCGGTTCACCCTTGGCCAGGCTCTCGGAGCCGACAGCGCGACCCACCCAATAGGCGGTTTCAGCGGTAAGGGTGCGGCCGACAACACCACGGATGTCGTAGGCGCGGAAGATATCAGCAGGAAGTTTTGGTGCGACTTGCGAATTACTCATAACGGGTGGCTGCTCCAATCCCAGGAGATCCTGGTCTTCATCGAGAATGTCGATATCGAGAATATCGGTATCTTGAAATAGTGGGTCTGCAAAAATTACCGGCTTCTCTGCTGCAGTGGTTGCCGTTGTTTCAGGCTTGCCGGGGGCCGCGACCGGTGCTTTTCCTGGGGCGGTGTTGTCAGCCCGGCGTGGCATTCTGGCCAATGTTTTCGCCAGATTATTCAATGCAGGCAGGCTCAGGCTAAAGGCTTTGACGCTTTTCCCTGCCGAGAGTTCTTTGACCAATTGCTCCAGCTGGTCGATGTCGCCCTCAAGATGGTTGTTAAAGCTGCGATGCACCAGATAAAAGCAAAGCGCCGCTCCCAGCAATGCCAGGAGCCCGGCCAGCGCCAGCAGCAATGGCGAGAAGGCAGAGCCATTCAGTGCAGGGCCGGGGATAAAGCTAAGTTTCCAGTTTGGATTGCCGCTGTCGAATTGTTGCGCTTTACCCTGGGCCGAGCCGTGCCGAGCCAGGACCTGGGCGGCAGCAGTGCCGAACTGCTGGCTGAGTTCGATTGCACCGACCTGTGCCGGAAGCGGCGGCAGGCTGGCAAGCAAGCGATTGAGGTCAAACGCCAGCAGCAGCGTGCCTTGCAGCGGCTGGTCCTTGCTCAGGCGCAGCGGCGCCACGCTGTAGACCAGCCATTGCTGGCCAACCTTGTAGGCTTCGACTGCCGGTGTCTGGCCATTCTCGACACGGCGCAGCAAATCCAGTGCGGCAAAATTCATCGGCGCTGTGCGGCCCATGTCCTGCACGGCCTGGCCGCGCAGGTTGAGTTGCGCATCCACCACGCCGTTCCAGTATTTCAGCGAGCGTTCGGCTGCTCTAATCTGGGAAATGTCAGCGCTTTGCAGGGCTTCGATCAATTGTGGATTCTGCGCCGCTGCCTGGGTGTCGGCGGCGAGCTGTTTCAAAGCCTGTTGCAGCGCCGTCGCCTGGCTTTCGCCCCAGGCCCTGCTCAGGGCTTGATGCTGCTGTTGCTGAGCACTGTCGAGCATGCCGAACCACAGCACGCAGCCGGCAAGAGCCAGGCCGATGATGGCGGCAAGCAAGCCGGGCTTGAGCGCCTCAAGTGCATTTTGCTTATTGCTCGATGCCTTGGCCGCCGCCTGCTTGATGATTTCGTTGGACAGTTCGTCCTTGGCGGCGCGTTTGAACAACTTCATCGAACATCTCCCTGACCCATTTTTCTTAGTATTAGCGTCTTGCAGCGTTACAGAACTACGCTGGTGCGTTCAAGGTAGTGCAAAAAAGCTGCAGTTATGCAGCTTAGTTGGTTCCTGAGTGACCGAAGCCGCCAGCTCCGCGCTGGCTTTCGTCAAAGGCTTCAACCAGCTCGAAATGGGCTTGTACAACGGGGACCAGAACCAGTTGTGCAATGCGCTCGCCGATGGTGATGGTGAAGGGGCTTTGACCACGGTTCCAGCATGAAACCATCAGCTCGCCCTGGTAATCCGAGTCGATCAGGCCCACGAGATTGCCGAGGACGATGCCGTGTTTGTGACCAAGTCCCGAGCGCGGCAAAATCATTGCGGCAAGGCCTGGGTCGCCAATGTAGATCGACAAGCCCGTTGGGATCAGGACGGTTTGGCCGGGTTCGAGGGTCAGCTCTTGCTTGAGCATCGCGCGCAGGTCGAGGCCGGCGGAGCCGGGTGTGGCGTATTGCGGCAATGGAAATTCGTTGCCCAGGCGTGGGTCGAGGATCTTGGCTTGTAAGGCGTGCATATCAGGTTCTGGTATCCATCAATAAAGTTCAGGCGCGGTTCATGCGTTCAGCAATGAAGTCGACCAATTGGCGGGCAATCTTACCCTTGCTGGTCTGGGCGAAGCTGCTTTGCTGCAATTGGCGATCAATGATGGTGATTGCATTCTCTTCACTATTGAAACCGATGCTGGGGTTGGCCACATCGTTGGCAACAATAAGGTCGAGATTTTTATCCTTGAGCTTGCGCGAAGCGTATTCCAGCAGGTTTTCGGTTTCTGCGGCGAAGCCGACACTGAATGGCCGGTCTTCACGGGTGGCCAGCGTGGCCAGGATATCCGGGTTGCGCACCATTTGCAGGAGCATGCCTTCGCCGCTGGTTGGGTCTTTTTTGAGTTTGTGCTGTGCGACCACTTCCGGGCGGTAGTCAGCGACTGCGGCTGCGGCAATCAATAGGTCGCAGGGCATGGCTGCCTCACAGGCGGCGAGCATGTCACGGGCGCTGACCACATCAATGCGGGTAACCCGCTCTGGCGTCGGCAGGTGCACCGGGCCGCTGATCAGGGTGACTTTGGCTCCGGCCTCTGCGGCAGCTTCGGCCAGTGCAAACCCCATCTTTCCCGAGCTATGGTTGGTGATGTAGCGCACCGGGTCGATGTTTTCCTGGGTCGGGCCTGCGGTAATCAATACATGGACGCCGCTAAGGCTTTTGCGCTCAAAGCAGTCAGCCGCCAGTTGCGCGAGGTCGTCAGCTTCAAGCATGCGCCCCAGGCCAACGTCGCCACAGGCCTGGCTGCCGGAGGCAGGGCCGAATATATGCAGGCCGCGTTGGCTGAGAATCTGCGCATTGGCCTGGGTCGCCGGATCGCGCCACATGGCCTGGTTCATGGCCGGGGCCAGGGCGACAGGGGCGTCGGTGGCGAGTACAAGCGTTGTCAGCAGGTCGTTGGCAACGCCCTGGGAAAGGCGCGCCATCAGGTCGGCGGTGGCCGGGGCTATCAACACCAGGTCGGCCCAGCGCGCGAGCTCGATGTGCCCCATTGCAGCTTCGGCTGCCGGGTCGAGCAGTTCTTGGTGTACGGGATTGCCGGACAAAGCCTGCAGGGTCAGCGGGGTGATGAATTCACGGCCACCGTGGGTCATGACGACACGTACGTCGGCGCCTTGATCTTTCAGTCGGCGTACCAGTTCTGCGCTTTTATAGGCTGCAATACCGCCACCCACGCCGAGAATGATGCGTTTCCGATAAAGACGCTGCATAGGCCTGGCTTGCTCAAGGTGAATGTACGTCGCGGTAATGACGCCTCCCCAGGCCGATCACCGCGAAAAAAGGAAGGCTACGATAGCACAGAGGCTGCAAAGGAAAAGCGGGCTTGGCAGAGACTGGCCCTCTTGGCCCGGCTTGCGGGGGCTTGGCCCATGACATGGAGGTTTTTTATGAGCATTCGCGACTGGCCTGCGGCAGAACGTCCGCGGGAAAAGCTCTTGGCCCATGGCGCGGCGTCCTTGACCGATGCCGAGTTGCTGGCGATTTTTCTCAGAACAGGGGTTGCAGGGCGCAGCGCGGTGGATCTGGCGCGCCATTTATTGGCTCAGTTCGGTACTTTGCGCTGCTTGTTGCAGGCAGATCTTCCGACCTTTTGCCAGAGCCTGGGGCTGGGCCCGGCCAAATTCGCGCAATTGCAGGCTGTGCTGGAAATGGGGCGTCGGCATCTGGCTGAACAAATCCAGCGCAACGACGCATTGCAAAGCCCGCAAGCGGTGCGTGATTACCTAAAGGCAGTGTTGCGTCATGAGCCGCACGAGGTGTTTGGTTGCTTATTCCTGGATGCCAAGCACCGGGTCATTACTTATGAGTCGTTGTTTAGCGGGTCAATCGACAGTGCCAGCGTCTATCCACGGGAAGTGGTCAAGCGCGCTTTGGCACATAACGCTGCGGCGCTGATCCTGGCACACAACCACCCTTCTGGCGTCGCTGAGCCGAGCCAGGCTGATAAAGTACTGACCCAACGCTTGAAGGCAGCCCTGGAACTGGTCGAGGTGCGCGTGCTGGATCACTTTATCGTCGGCGAAGGCGAACCCTTGTCGATGGCGGAACACGGCTGGGTCTAGCCGTTCCACCGAGAGGCCGCGAGGTCTCCCGGTGGGTGGGCCTTTATTTGCCGAGACTGACTTTGGAGAAGTCTTGGCGGCCAAAGGGGCTGACGCTGTAGCCGCTGACCGTGCTGCGTGTCAGTGCGGTGGCGGTAGGGTGCGCCAGGGGGACCCACAACGCCTGCTGTTGAATGATGGCCTGGGCTTTTTTGTAGATATCGCTGCGGGCTGCTTGGTCGCTAACCATCTTGCCTTGGCTAATCAGTTTGTCCAGTTGCGGGTCGCAGTAGCGCGCAAAGTTCAGCCCGGACTCAACCGAGGCGCAGGAGAATTGCGGTGTCAGGAAGTTATCCGGGTCACCGTTATCGCCCGCCCAGCCCATAAACAGCAAATCATGCTCGCCCGCTTTGGCGCGGCGGATCAACTCGCCCCACTCAATCACTCTGATTTCGGCGGTGATGCCAATCCTGGCCAGGTCAGCCTGGAGCAACTGTGCGCCCAATTTTGGGTTTGGGTTAAGCAGGCTGCCACTTGGGCGAGTCCAGATCGTGGTTTTGAAACCCTCAGCAAGGCCTGCCTCCTTGAGTTTGGCTTTGGCTTGCTCCGGGTCGTAGGCATAACCAGGCAAGTCCTTGGCGTAGCTCCAGGTGTTGGGTGGATACACGCCGTTGGCGGCCTCTGCGCTGTCTTCAAATACTGCCTTGAGATAGGTCGCTTTATCGAATGCCAGGTTTATGGCCTGGCGTACTTGCGGCTTATCCAGCGGTGGGTGCTGGGTATTGATGCCGACAAAGGCGGTCATAAAGGCGTTGGTCTTCACCACTTTCAGTGCCGGGTCCTTGGCCGCGACGCTGATATCCACTGGTTTTGGCGACAGGGTGATCTGGCACTCGTTATTGCGCAGCTTTTGCAGGCGCACGTTGGCATCAGGGGTGATGGCGAAAACCATTTTGTCGACCGCTGGCTTGCCCGCGAAATAGTCCGGGTTGGCGTTATAGCGGATCACGGCATCTTGCTGAAAGCGTTTGAAGATAAAGGGGCCAGTGCCGATTGGCTGGCTATTGAGGCTGTTTTGCTTGCCTGCCTTGAGCAACTGGTCGGCATATTCAGCTGAATAAATAGATGCAAAGCCCATGCTTAATGTGGCGAGGAAAGTCGCATCCGGATGGGTCAGGGTGAAGCGCACGGTGCTGGCGTCGGGTGCTTCAATGCGCTTGATCAGGCTCGGCAGCTGCATGGATTGGGCGTGTGGATAACCGCTCTGGGCGAAGGCGTGCCAGGGATGCTTGGGGTCGAGCATGCGCTCGAAGCTGAACACCACATCATCGGCATTCATGGCCCGGCTCGGCTTGAAGTAGTCTGTGGTATGGAAGCTGACGTTGGGTCGCAGCTTGAATGTGTAGCTCAGGCCGTCGTCGCTGACCGTCCAGCTCTGCGCGAGGCTGGGGACGACTTTGCCGCTGCTGGCATCAAAGTCGACCAGGCGATTCATCAATACATCGGCTGAGGCATTGGTCGTGGTCAGCGAATTGTATTGCACGACGTCAAAACCATCGGGGCTGGCTTCGGTGCATACGCTCAGGGTCGAAGCCTGTGCCAGCATCGGGCTTAGCAGCGGTAATAGAAGAAGCGATAAGGTTTTACGGCGCATGGGCATATTCCTTGACGGTGACGTGCCGCGCATCCATCGGCGCGTAGCAATGACGTACCCTAGTTCATAATGGCGCACTAAGACAATCCAGTGGGGCGACGAGCGGTAATTAGTGATCAGGCCCCGCAGCGCTTGCCCGATGCGATAGAATGCGGGATCTGGCGTTGTAGTGGAAAGTGCGTTAATCCTTGTTGTGCGATGGCCTTTCTGGTATAAAGCAGCGCTCTTTTCTAGGGGCCCGGTTGTTGCGCTTTAAGGTGTGGCCGGTAAGACCCTCGAGAAACGCGGCGCTTCTGCGCCAATGACACTGAATTTAAGCGGCCAACCCATGCCGGGTTGGGCATGTGGTTTTAGAGGGCTGAGGCATGTCAAGAGTCTGTCAAGTTACCGGTAAGGGTCCGGTAACCGGGAACAACGTTTCCCACGCACACAACAAAACCCGTCGTCGTTTCCTCCCAAACCTGCAGCATCACCGCTTCTGGGTTGAGTCTGAGAATCGCTTCGTACGTCTGCGCGTATCTGCCAAAGGCATGCGTTGCATCGACAAGCGTGGTATTGATGTTGTGTTGTCCGAGCTTCGTGCTCGTGGCGAAAAGGTTTAAGGAGCTAAATCATGCGTGAATTGATCCGTTTGGTGTCGAGCGCCGGTACTGGCCACTTCTACACCACCGACAAGAACAAACGCACTACTCCGGACAAAATCGAAATTAAAAAATTCGATCCGGTTGTGCGCAAGCACGTGATCTACAAGGAAGGCAAGATCAAGTAATTGATCAAGCATTCTTGTTGCACAGGCTTTAAGAAAAAACCCGCCACCATGGCGGGCTTTTTTTTTCTCTGAGTTTCACCTCGGCAAATCATCAGGAGCCTGCCCGATAAGCGCCAGGCAATAAAAATCCCGTCATGCACGGGATTTTTGTGTTGGCTTCGTTGTGCTGGGCTCAGTCGCCGGCCTGTTCGAAGATCACGTAGACCTTGCGGCAGGGTTCAAGCACTTCCCAGGTGCCGGAAAAGCCCGCCGGGATCACAAAGCGGTCGCCCACACGCAACGTCTTGGCATTGCCGTCCTTGTCACGCAGGACTGAGACGCCCTGCAGGATTTCGCAGTATTCGTGTTCGCTGTAGTTCACCGTCCACTGGCCGACGGCACCCTCCCAAATACCCGTATTGAACTGGCCGCATGGGCTGGCGTAGTGATTGCGTACACTTTGTGCGGGGTCGCCCTTGAGAATTTTTTCGGCCGCTGGGCGGTAGCTTTCCAGGGGGCTGTTGATTTGGGCGAAGTCGACAATCTGCTCAATTTTCATCTGTGGCATCTCTGCGTATTGGCTTGTTGTGCGGGGTCAGGCATATGGCGCTGGCTGAGTCTATGTTTAATAAAATGAACATGACAAGGCCGTTTGCGGCTTATTTGTCAAATATATTGAAAATGTAGAGTCCTCTGGTTTAGTGTTGCGGGCAGGAATAGCCTTACAGAATTATTGACAGTGCGCACACCAGATGTGCGGCACTCTTTACCGATAGAGGAAGCTTGCATGACTAGCCTGACTCGCGCCGACTGGGAACAGCGCGCCAAGACGTTGAAGATTGAGACTCGTGCGTTTGTACATGGTGAGTACTGCTCGTCTGAGTCTGGTGAAACCTTTGAATGCATCAGCCCGGTTGATGGCCGCTTGCTGGGTAATGTCGCCAGCTGTGACTTGGCCGATGCCGAGCGCGCGGTGCGTGATGCGCGCGCCACCTTTAATTCCGGTGTGTGGTCGCGCATGGCGCCGGCCAAGCGCAAGAAGATCATGATTCGCTTTGCTGAATTGATCGAGGAACACGCCGAAGAGCTGGCGCTGCTGGAAACCCTGGACATGGGCAAGCCGATCAGCGACTCGCTGAATATCGACATGTCGGCTGCGGCCAATGCCATTCGCTGGAACGGCGAGGCTATCGACAAGGTTTACGATGAAGTCGCGGCGACAGCGCACGACGAGCTGGGCCTGGTCACGCGCGAGCCAATCGGCGTGGTGGCAGCTATTGTGCCTTGGAATTTCCCGTTGTTGATGAGCTGCTGGAAGCTTGGCCCGGCACTGGCGACTGGTAACTCAATCATCCTCAAGCCATCGGAAAAGTCACCTTTGACCGGTATTCGTGTTGCCAAGTTGGCTATCGAGGCCGGGATTCCTGCGGGCGTATTCAACGTGCTGCCAGGTTTTGGTCACACGGTGGGCAAGGCCTTGGCCTTGCACATGGATGTCGACACGCTGGTATTTACCGGTTCGACCAAAATCGCCAAGCAGTTGATGATCTACGCGGGCGAGTCGAATATGAAGCGTGTTTGGCTGGAGGCCGGTGGCAAGAGCCCGAATATCGTTTTTGCCGATGCGCCTGATTTGCAGGCCGCTGCCGAATCTGCCGCTGGCGCTATTGCCTTCAACCAGGGCGAAGTCTGCACTGCTGGTTCGCGCTTGTTGGTCGAGCGCTCGATCAAGGACAAGTTCTTGCCGCTGGTGGTTGAAGCTATCAAAGGCTGGAAGGCAGGCAATCCGCTTGACCCGGATACCAATGTCGGTGCGCTGGTCGATACCCAGCAGATGAATAACGTGTTGCGCTACATCGACGCTGGCCATAAGGACGGCGCCAAGCTGGTTGCGGGTGGCAAGCGGGTGATGGAAGAATCGGGCGGTACTTATGTCGAACCGACCATCTTCGACGGCGTAAGCAATGCAATGACCATCGCCCAGGAAGAAATTTTCGGCCCGGTGCTGTCGGTGATCGCCTTTGATGATGCCGAGGAAGCGATTGCGATCGCCAACGACACCATCTACGGTTTGGCCGCAGCCGTGTGGACCAGTAATCTGTCGAAGGCGCACATGACTGCCAAGGCCCTGCGCGCTGGCAGCGTCTGGGTCAACCAGTACGATGGCGGTGACATGACTGCGCCATTCGGTGGCTTCAAGCAATCGGGTAACGGTCGCGACAAGTCACTGCACGCGTTTGACAAGTACACTGAACTGAAAGCAACTTGGATTAAATTATAAGTTGCAGGCAAGGCGTTCGCGCTTTGCCTGAAGGACCTCTGGAAAAGGTAGCGAGCGACGGGCTGGTCCCAAGGGCGAGCGCAGTGGTTTTCCAGGGGTTTGCTAAGGTCCGTCTCTAGTCAAGAGGCCGGCTCGGATGAGCCAAGCCTGCGGCCGGGTTTTCCGGGGAGTCATTTCCCCAGAGAGCCTGGCCGTTTTGCTTTTCGCGGTGCAGGGCAATAACTACAAAAGGAGCCTGGTAATGCGTTGGGGTACTTATTTCGCCGTGTCCATGGCAGTGATCAGCATCGGCCTGGCACTGGGTGTGACCATGCCGCTGGTGTCGCTGCGCCTTGAGAGTTGGGGCTATGGAGGGTTCGCCTTCGGCGTCATGGCCGCCACCCCGGCTGTTGGGGTATTTCTCGGTGCCTCGCTGGCCGGGCGCCTGGCGGGGCGGTTGGGGACCACGACGTTAATGCAGACCTGCCTGCTGGTTGGTGCGCTGTCGGTGGCGATGCTGGCTTTGGTACAAAACTATACGGTATGGCTATTGCTGCGCTTGCTGCTGGGCGTTGCCCTGACCATGGTGTTTATTCTGGGCGAGAGCTGGATTAACCAGTTGGCGGTGGAAAAGTGGCGTGGTCGCCTGGTGGCGCTCTATGGCACCGGTTATGCCCTGAGCCAGCTGTCAGGGCCGTTGCTCTTGAATGCCCTTGGCACTGAAAGCGATCGCGCTTTCTGGACCGGCACCGGCCTGCTGATTGGGGGCTCGCTGATCTTGCTGGGTCGCACCGGCGCGCCCAAGGTTGATGGCCACAGTGCTTCGTCAAAAGGGCTGTTGGGGTTTTGTAGCAAGATGCCAGCGATTGCCTGGGCGGTAGCCTTGTTCGCCGCCTTCGAGTCAATGATGCTGACGCTCTCGCCGATCTATGGATTGCGCCAGGGTTTCAGTCAGTACGTTGCGCTCTTTATGGTCGGCGTTGTTGTGGTTGGCGATGCTTTCTTGCAAATCCCCATTGGCTGGCTGGCAGACCTGATTTCGCGGCGTAATTTGTTCCGTGGCTGCGGTGTGGTGCTGCTGTGTTCAAGCCTGAGTATTCCGCTGGCATTGCATTCACCCTTGATCTGGCCGGTGCTGGTGCTGTTCGGCGCCAGTGCGGGTGGTTTGTTTACCCTGTCACTGATTCAGATTGGCGAGCGTTTTCGCGACGATGCGCTGGTGCGCGCCAATGCCCATGTTTCTCAGTTGTGGGGGATTGGCTGCCTGCTTGGGCCGTTGCTTACCGGTGCGGCCAGCCAGTGGGTCAGCGGCCATGCCTTGCCGCTGTTGATGGCGCTGGGGGCAGCGGGTTTTTTGGTGCTGGCATGGCGCCCAGAGCCGCAGCAAGTGGTCGTTACCTCCTGAGGCGCGGGTGGCTCAATCGGGCGAGGCGAGTAGTTGCGCAACTGTCTCGCCAACCTTGCGCACGGCATCCTCGATCTCTGCAGTAGCCTTGGTGGCGTAGTTCAGGCGCAGGCAATTACGGTACTTGCCGGTTGCCGAGAAAATACTACCTGGCGCGATCTGGATGGCGTGCGGTAGCAGGGCGCGATTCAGGCGCTGGCTGTCGAACTGTCGATCCAGTTCGATCCACAGCATAAAGCCCCCGTCTGGCTGGCTGACGCGCGTACCCGGTGGAAAGTAGCGGCTCACCCAATTGGTCATCAGGTCGCGATTTCGGGCGTACTGGCTGCGCATGCGCCGCAGGTGTGGCTCGTAATGGCCGGCAGCGATGTATTCCGCCAGGGCCAGCTGCGGCAACTGCGCGGCCATGCCGGTGCCTATGTATTTCAAATGCAGGATTTTCTGCAGGTAGCGACCCGGTGCGATCCAGCCGATGCGCAGGCCGGGCGCCAGGGTTTTCGAGAATGAACTGCACAGCAGTACCCGGCCGTCTTCGTCATAGGATTTGATCGTACGTGGGCGTGGGTAGCTGTAAGCCAGTTCGCCATAGACATCATCTTCGATAATCGCCACGTCATAACGCTGGGCCAGTTCGAGCAGGGCGCGCTTGTTGGCGTCCGGCATGATGTAGCCCAGTGGGTTGTTGCACGTCGGCGTCAGCTGGATGGCTTTGATCGGCCATTGCTCAAGTGCCAGTTCAAGCGCTTCAAGGCTGATACCGGTCAAGGGGTCGGTGGGCAGTTCCAGCGCCTTCATGCCAAAGCCCTTCAGTGCCTGCATAACACCGTGAAAGCTTGGCGAATCGACTGCAATCACATCGCCCGGTTTGCAGGTTGCGCCGATTGCCGCTGATAGCGCTTCATGGCAGCCGGTGGTGGTGACTATATCCTCGGCCGGAATCTGGCAGCCGGAGTCGAGCATCAGGCGGGAAATCTGCTCGCGCAAGGCGGGATCGCCATTGATGCAACCGTAACTGAGTTCGATCACGCTTTGCCGCCGGCTGAGACGCGATATGGAGCGCAGCAGGGGTTTGAGGGTGGGGCTGCTGATATCCGGCATGCCGCGTCCCAGTTGCAAGACAGGACTGCCGGGCGGGATGCTGATCAGTTCAAGTACGTTGTCCCACTGCGAGACATCCAGCGGCCGCTGGGCCGCGCGGTTGACCATCGGCAGCTCGGGTTTCTGGCGACTCGGTGGTACGAAGTAACCGGACTTCGGGCGCGGAGTCGCCATGCCTTGGTCTTCAAGGTGGCGATAGGCTTGCTGCACCGTGCTCAGGCTGACACCGTGTTCGACGCTCAATGCGCGCACCGAAGGCAGGCGATCCCCAGGGCGATACAGGCCCTGTTCGATGCGGGAGCTGATCATGTTGGCGAGGTCGATATAGAGCGTCATGGGGCATCTCGCAGGCTAGGTGACTGAGTGCAGACCAGTACAGTTTCGCCTGGATTTTACAATTCAGTCAGCATTTAGCCATATCTGTATGGTTTTAATATGTGTTTTTTGAATCTGTCATGATTTTGCTGCAAGCGCCATTCTTTACTCTCGAAATGACTGAATTCCAGGAGCAAGGAGATGAATGGTTTAAGCGATGTCCGTTTGACGCTCGGTCAGCAAGAGTTGCAGCAAGATGCCACGCCGCGCATGTCTACACCTGCAGACTATGGTCCGCCGGTATCACGTTGGACCCGCCTGCTGCGTCGCATCAGTACGCGTCGGGCATTGTTGACGCTCAATGACCAGCAATTGGCGGATATCGGGCTGACGCGCGCGCAGGCAAATCGCGAAGCCAATCTACCGTTTTGGAAGCTTTGAGTCGGCGGCTTGGAGATAGCTGAATGAACATCGCAATTTTGACATTTGAAGGATTCAACGAACTCGATTCATTCATTGCCGCCGGCATATTGAATCGGATGAAAGGCCAAGGCTGGAATGTGCAGATTAGCTGTCCTGATGACCATGTCACCTCGATGAATGGGGTCAGGATTGCAGCGCAGCAGCCCCTGGAGTTTGCCAATAGCGCCGATGTGGTGTTGGTCGGGAGCGGTATCTACACCCGCGAGATTGCCAAGGACCGGGCAATACTGGATCGCTTGAAGCTGGACCCAGCCAGGCAATTGGTCTGCGCACAATGCTCGGGCACCTTGTTGCTTTCGGTATTGGGCGTCTTGAATGGGCTCCCGGCCTGCACCGACCTGACCACCAAGCCCTGGGTTGTCGAGTCGGGTGTCGAGGTATTGAATCAGCCATTTTTCGCCGAGGGCAATATCGCCACGGCTGGTGGCTGCATGGCTTCGCAATACTTGGCGACGTGGATCATCGCCAAGCTGGCTGGCGCCGAGGCTGCTGCATCGGCGATTCACTATGTGGCACCGGTGGGCGAGAAAGATGTCGCCGTTGCGCATAGCCTGTCGGTGGTCCAGCCTTACATTGCGCAGCCTGCACTTGCCTAGCCCAGGCCTACAGCACTTCTTTCATCCGGTGCCAGAGCATGCCCAGCGCGAGCAAGGGCGAACGCAGGTATTTTCCGCCCGGGAAGGTCATGTGCGGCACCTTGTCGAACAGGTCGAAGCCGGTGCTGGCCTGATTGGCGATGGCTTCACCCAGTAGCTTGCCCGCCAGGTGTGTGGCGTTGACGCCGTGGCCGGAATAAGCCTGGGCGTAAAACACATTGTGCTGACCCTTGAGGCGCCCGATCTGCGGCAGGCGGTTGGCGCCGATACCGATCATGCCGCCCCATTGGAAGTCGATCCTGGTGTTTTTCAGCTCTGGGAAGACTTCCAGCATTTTGGGCCGCATATAGCCGCTGATGTCTTCAGGGTCACGACCTGAATAGTGGCAGGCGCCACCAAACAATAAGCGGTTGTCTGCTGACAGGCGGTAATAATCCAGGGCGACACGTTGATCACAGAGCGCCATGTTTTTTGGAATGATCGCCTGCGCTTGTTCGACGCTCAAGGGTTCGGTGGCGATGATATAGCTGCCCGCCGGCAGCACCTTGCCACCAAGGTTGCTGTTGAGATCGCCAAGGTAGGCGTTGCAGGCCAGGACCAGGTTGTTGGCCCGTACGACGCCATTAGCGGTATGGACCTTGACCTCGGCACCATACTCAATGCGGGTGACGGTGGAGTCTTCAAAGAGCTGTACACCCAATGCTTGCGCCGCAGCGGCTTCGCCCAATGCCAGGTTGAGTGGGTGCGGGTGCCCTGAGCCCATGTCGATCAAGCCACCGACGTAGCGGTCTGAGCCAACCACTTCGTGCATTTGGTTTGGTTGCAGCAGGCGCAATTCGTGCTGGTAGCCAAGGCTTTTCAACTCGGCGGCATCTTCGGCGAAGCCTTCGAGGTCGCGCGGCTTGTTGGCCAGGTCGCAATAGCCCCATGTCAGGTCGCAGTCGATGCTGAATTGCTCGACGCGCTTGCGCACGATATCAACGGCTTCGAGGCCCATCAGCTTGAGTTCGCGCACGCCTTGGGCGCCAATTACCGACTCAAACTGCTCGACGCCATGACCAACGCCGCGAATCAGTTGGCCGCCATTACGGCCGCTGGCGCCCCAGCCTATCTTGCGGGCTTCGAGCAGTACTACCGAAAGGCCTTTCTGGGCCAGTTCAATCGCCGTGTTGAGCCCCGAGAAACCCCCACCGACAATGCACACATCAGCGCGTAGCTCACCTCCCAAGGGTTGCAGCGCAATAGTGCGATTCGCGCTGGCGGCGTAATAGGAAGCAGCATGCTGATTGTTGTGAACCGGTTGGTGAACGCGGGCGTTCATGTGCGAAATCCTGTTTATTATGTTTGGAAAATTTTACGAAGCATAAGCGCGGACTTCCTTGATCGCCAAGTGCCAGCGGCAAATAAACCGATAATCCGACGATTTTGTTTGCCAGTTGGCAGTGATCCGGTCCTAACCGGTTACCATGGGTTCCCTAGCCAAGAGGTGCTTCGATGAGCTGTACCAGCCGTAAGATTGATCACCTGCGCCTGCATATTCCGCGCTTTGACTGCATACCTGGCTGTCACGATTGCTGCGGGCCGGTCACTGCCTCGTCAGAAGAAATGTCGCGGCTGCCGCACAAGAGCGATGCCGAGCACGCGTCGGCGCTGGATGAGCTGAACTGCGTGCACCTGGGACCACAAGGCTGTGAGGTGTACGACCAGCGCCCGCTGATTTGTCGTCTGTTTGGCACCACGCCGCGCCTGCCATGCCCCCATGGGCGTGGTCCGGATGAACCTGTTGATCCGCAGGTCGAGCAGCAGGTGCACAGGTTGATTGCAACCACTCGTCAGGTGCTGGTCTAGGCTTATTCCGGCACGGGCAGGGTGAGGCTTTCCTTAACCTCTTCCATGACGATGTAGCTCTTGGATTCGCGTACGTGCGGCAGCTTGAGCAGGATGTCGCCGAGCAACTTGCGGTACGACGCCATCTCGTTGATCCGGGCCTTGACCAGATAATCGAAATCGCCCGATACCAGATGACACTCCAGTACATGTGGCAGTTTGAGTACTGCGCGGCGGAACTCTTCGAAGGTGTCGCCCGATTTGTAATCCAGGCTGATCTCGACAAAAACCAGCAGGCTGGCCTTGAGGTTCTGCGGATTGAGGCGGGCGTGGTAACCCATGATGATGCCTTCGCGCTCAAGCCTGCGTACCCGTTCGGTGCAGGGCGTGGTCGACAAACCCACGCGTTCGCCGAGTTCGGTAAAGGATATGCGGCCATCTTCCTGCAGGATACGCAGGATGTTGCGGTCAATCTTGTCCAGATCGCGGCGGGACTGATGCTGGGTGCGCATAAGAAATACTCCTCCGTCCAAGCGGGTTTTTCCGAGAGTTATTACTAAATATAGGCTGATGTTTATTTAATTGCACTGCTCGATGATTCATATACTAGCCGCATCTACTCTCATGACAAAAAACGCCAGTGCATAGTCTCGGCGAGGAGAAAAATGATGCGGGTTCTGGTTCTCGGTAGTGGTGTGATTGGCACCGTCAGCGCTTACTATTTGGCTCGTCAGGGTTTTGAGGTGGTCGTGGTCGACCGTCAGGACGGCCCTGCGCTGGAAACCAGCTTCGCCAATGCCGGCCAGGTTTCACCTGGTTATGCATCTCCTTGGGCTGCACCGGGCGTTCCGCTCAAGGCAATCAAGTGGCTGCTGCAAAAACATGCACCGCTGGCAATCAAGGCCACTGGCGATGTTGACCAGTACCTTTGGATGGCGCAAATGCTGCGCAACGGCACGGCCAGCCGTTATGCGGTAAACAAAGAGCGCATGGTGCGCCTGTGTGAATATAGCCGTGACTGCCTTGACGAGTTGCGCGCCGAAACCGGTATCGCGTACGAAGGCCGCAGCCTTGGCACCACCCAGTTGTTCCGTACCCAGGCGCAGGTTGATAACGCCGCTAAAGACATTGCTGTACTCAAGCAGTCGGGCGTACCGTTCGAGCTGCTCGATCGCGAGGGCATTGCTCGCGTTGAACCCGCTCTGGCAAGTGTTACCGATAAACTGGCCGGTGCCCTGCGTTTGCCGAATGACCCGACTGGCGACTGCAAGATGTTCACCACCAAGCTGGCCGAGATGGCTCGCAAGCTGGGTGTCGAGTTCCGCTTCGGCCAGAACATCGAACGTATTGAAGCGCTGGGTGACCGGGTCAACGGTGTATGGATCGATGGCAAGCTGGAAACCGCAGATCGCTATGTCCTGGCGCTAGGCAGCTTCAGCCCGCAACTGCTCAAGCCGCTGGGTATCCGTGCTCCGGTTTATCCACTCAAGGGCTACTCGCTAACCGTGCCTATTGTGAATCCGGATATGGCGCCGATGTCGACCATTCTTGATGAAACCTACAAAGTGGCGATTAACCGCTTTGATAAGCGCATCCGGGTTGGCGGCATGGCTGAAATCGCCGGTTTTGACATGAGCTTGAATCCACGTCGCCGCGAAACCCTGGAAATGCTGGTCGGGGATCTTTATCCACAGGGCGGCGATCTGACCCAGGCTGAATTCTGGACCGGCCTGCGTCCGGCAACCCCAGACGGTACGCCGATTGTAGGCGGCACTCGCTACCGCAATCTGTTCTTGAATACCGGTCACGGCACCCTGGGTTGGACCATGGCTTGTGGTTCCGGGCGCTTCCTGGCGGACACCATGGCGTCCCAGCGTCCGCAGATCAGCGCCGAAGGCCTGGATTTTTCTCTTTATAGCCGTACTAAGGAAGCAGAAAAACATGGCTCTACACCGCCTGCGCACTGAAACCCGTTACAGCGAAATAGTTATCCACAACGGCACTGTCTACTTGGCTGGCCAGTTGGCGGATGACTACAACGCCGACGCCAGCGAACAAACCCGGCAAACCCTGGCCAATATCGATTTGATGTTGAGCGAAGCGGGCACCGACAAAAGCCGAATTTTGTCGGTGACTATTTATCTGAAGGACATGGCGCGTGACTATGCCAGTCTCAATCAGGTTTGGGATGCCTGGGTTGCACCCGGCACGGCGCCGGCCCGCGCTGCAGTCGAGGCCAAGATGTATCGCCCGGATGTACTGGTGGAGATGAGCGTCATTGCCGCTCTGCCGTAAAGCCCCGAATGTTTTCAGAGGCTCCTGGGCCTGTGAAGTGGTTTCAACTGTTACGTGTCACCATCTAGCCCAGTCCCGCTGGGCTTTTTTTAATCAAGCCAGCCATCTGCCAAGAAGCTCAATTTATGCGACCAGCCCGTGCCCTGATTGATCTCAATGCCTTGCGCCACAACTACCGTTTGGCCCGTGAAATCTCGGCCGCCAAAGCCCTTGCCGTGATCAAGGCCGATGCCTATGGGCATGGCGCTGTTCGTTGTGCCCAGGCGCTTGCTGATGAGGTTGATGGTTTTGCGGTGGCCTGTATCGAAGAGGCGCTGCAACTGCGCGAAGCGGGTATAGCTCAGCCAATCCTGCTGCTTGAAGGTTTTTTTGAGCCTCAAGAGTTGGTGCTGATCGAGCAGCACAGGCTTTGGTGTGTGGTGCATTCGATGTGGCAACTTGAAGCGCTTGAACAGGCGAACCTCAGCCAGCCGCTGACCATTTGGTTGAAGCTTGATTCCGGTATGCATCGCGTCGGCCTGCATCCAGACGACTTCGCTGCGGCTTACCAGCGTCTGATGAAATGTGCGCAGGTGGAAAAAATCGTGCTGATGAGCCACTTTGCCCGCGCCGATGAACTTGACTGCTCGTGCAGTGCTGAGCAAGTCGCGGTTTTTGAACAGGCCCGCGAAGGTCTCGATGCCGAGGTTAGCTTGCGCAATTCGCCAGCGCTGCTGGGATGGCCCGATGTGCCCAGTGACTGGGTGCGCCCGGGCATCATGCTCTATGGCGCAACCCCGTTTGAGCAGGCCCAGGTTGTGGCCGTGCGGTTGCAGCCGGTAATGACCCTGGAGTCGAAAATCATCAGCGTGCGTGAACTGCCGGCAGGGCAACCGGTGGGTTATGGCGCGCGCTTTGTCACTGAGCGACCAACCCGCGTGGGTGTAGTTGCCATGGGCTATGCCGATGGTTATCCACGTCATGCGCCGACAGGCACGCCGGTGATGATTGACGGTAAGCCAAGCCGGCTGATTGGCCGGGTGTCGATGGACATGCTGACGGTCGATTTGACTGATTTGCCGGATTCCGGGCTAGGCAGCCGAGTCGAATTATGGGGCAAGCAGGTGCTGGCAAGCGATGTCGCCGCCCATGCCGGGACAATTCCCTACCAGTTGTTTTGCAACCTGCGCCGCGTGCCATTGCTCTATTTAGGGGGTTAATAACTGAAAGTGCGGTTCTAACTATTCGGATGGGCAATATTTAGGCACAAACTGTTGTAAATACTGAACGCTATTGCCATGATACGGCTAATTTTTTCGTATCTTCCCGAGGGGGACGCAAGCATTGGACGCCGGTGTACGACTGCAATCCATCCGTAAGTTAAAAGGCCTTTCCCAGCGTGAACTCGCCAAGCGTGCGGGTGTCACCAACAGCACTATTTCGATGATCGAAAAGAACAGTGTAAGCCCCTCGATCAGTTCGTTGAAAAAGGTGTTGGCGGGTATCCCTATGTCGCTGGTGGAGTTTTTCTCCCTCGACGTGGAACAGGACAGCAATACTCAAGTCGTCTACAAGGCGAATGAGCTGATTGATATCTCCGATGGCGCCGTGACCATGAAACTGGTCGGCAAGGCTCATCCCAGCCGTGCTATCGCCTTCCTCTCAGAAACCTACCCACCTGGCGCCGATACCGGCAACGAGATGCTCAATCACGAAGGCGAAGAAGCCGGGATGCTGATTGAGGGCCGGCTTGAACTGGTGGTTGGTAGTGAAAGCTATATCCTCGAAAAGGGGGATAGCTACTACTTTGAGAGCAGTAAACCGCACCGTTTTCGTAACCCCTACGATGAACCCGCCAAGCTGATCAGCGCGACAACACCGGCGAATTTCTGACGGATTCGTCAACAACGCTGTGCCGGGGGGGCGCGTTATTGCTGTGGAAACTCCCGAAAATACAGCCTGTACCGAGTCGGCGGGCCGGTTGAGCGACAAGACTGGCCGCAACTGCGGCATTTGGTGTGTTCCAGCTTGCAGGGCTTCTCGTTATACTTAGATCCCGCTCGCGAAACCGTGGCCGCGGGCGAACCAAGCCACGATGAGGGTGTAAGCGTGAATATGATTAAAAAAATGTTGGTTGCTCCTGCAGCCGTGCTGGCTATCTGGGCTGCTTCTGCCCAAGCAGCGACTGACGATGCAATTGCTGCTCGTTTGAAGCCAGTGGGTGAAGTCTGTGTTCAGGGCGAAGAGTGCAAGGGCGTTGAAATTGCTTCCGCTGCTGCAGGCGGTGGCGGTGCCAAGTCTCCAGATGACATCATCGCGGGCCATTGCGGTGCTTGCCACTCGACAGGCGTATTGGGTGCACCAAAAATCGGTGACACTGCTGCCTGGAAAAAACGTGCTGACGAGCAGGGCGGTATAGACGGCCTGCTGGCTAAAGCCCTCAACGGTATCAATGGCATGCCGCCTAAGGGCACTTGTGGCGATTTCTCCGAGGAAGAGCTCAAAGCGACCATCGAGAAAATGTCCGGCCTGTAAGCCGACAGTTTCCTTGGCGCCGCAACAGAGCGGCGGGTCATCGGAAACACCCTGCGCGGGTTCGCTCGCGCAGGGTGTTTTCGTTTCCGGGGTCTAGAAACCCGCCGTGCGGCGTGAAGCGTGATGCCTGGCCCGCAGAGGCAGTTTGTCGTCATTGCGAGCAATGGGCTGACATAGATTTTTGCTTCGGGGCGTAATTGCGATGCGGGTATAGTCGAACTGGAGAGATCAGCTAAGCGCAAGGAGTGCTTGATGCCGCAATTGTGTTCGATTGATGACGCTGTAGAGCGAGTCCTGCGCGAAATTGACGGGCCTATCCATCTTGGCCTGCCGCTTGGCCTTGGCAAGCCCAATACTTGGGTGAATGCGCTCTACCAGCGCTGCAAACAACTGCCTGAGCGCGAACTCAACATCTACACGGCCCTTTGCCTGGGGCGCCCGCATGCCGAGCAGGGCTTGCAACAACGTTTTTTGCAGCCGTTCGTGGAGCGTGTGTTTGCCGATTACCCCGAGTTGGACTTTCTCGGCGACCTGCGTCGTGGCGAGTTGCCGGCAAATATCCGGGTCGAGCAGTTTTTCATGCAGCCCGCAAGCATGCTCGACAATGACCAGGCGCAGCAAAACTACGTCAGCAGCAATTACAGCCATGCTGCGCGCGATATCAATAGCCGGGGTCTCAATGTCCTGGCGCAACTATTGGCTACTGATCCGCTGCGGCCTTAAAATTTCAGCCTGAGCTGCAACCCGGATATCAACCTTTACCTGTTGCCGATGTTGGAAAAGCGCCGAGCCAATGGCGAGAAAATCCTCTATCTGGCCCAGGTTCATAGCCAACTGCCCTATATGGCGGGTGATGCCGAGATTGCCTGTGAGCGCTTTGACATCCAACTGCAAGACGCTGAGACATCGGCCTTGTTCTCAACCCCCAATATGCCAATCAGCTTGCAAGATCATTGCATTGGCATGCATGCCAGCACCCTGGTGCGCGATGGCGGTACCTTGCAAATTGGCATTGGCTCCATGGGCGATGCGGTCACCGCCGCACTCTTGGCGCGGCATGCCAACAACAGCCAGTACAAGGCGTTGCTTGAAGCATTGAATTGCACACCCGACTGGCACGAGTTGGCGGGGCAGGTTGGTGGCACCGAGGCCTTCGACAAAGGGTTGTACGGCTGCAGCGAGATGTTCGTCAACGGCTTGTTGTTACTGGCTGATGCCGGGGTCATCCGGCGTGCGGTATACCCGGATTTGCTGGTGCAGCAACTGGCCTCTGCCGGGGCGCTGGATGAACAAGGCAGGCCACGCAGTGTCCAGGCCCTGCTTGATGCCGGGTTGCCCTCCAGGCTTGATGAACGCCGCTTGGCCGAGTTGCAGGGCCATGGCTTGCTCACCACTGAAATCCGCCTGGTTGAAGGGCAGCTGGAGCTGCCGTCGGCTTTGGTGCCGGCGGATCTGGCGAACCCACAGACCCAGCACGCCCTGGTCGACTATTTGCGGCCGGCCAATAACGCCGTGGTCTTGCATGGCGGTTTCTTCCTCGGGCCGCGCTCATTCTACGAGCGCTTGAATGAACTGAGCTTCGAGCAACGCCAACGCTATGCCATGACCGGCATCTGCTTTATCAACGAGCTATACGGGCAGGAGCAGTTAAAGCGGTTGCAGCGCCGCGATGCGCGCTTTATC
This sequence comes from Pseudomonas sp. S9, assembly GCF_000222125.1. Lineage (NCBI taxonomy): Bacteria > Pseudomonadati > Pseudomonadota > Gammaproteobacteria > Pseudomonadales > Pseudomonadaceae > Pseudomonas > Pseudomonas sp. S9. Next base: position 50,664 of record NZ_AFFX01000010.1, read on the forward strand.
AACACGGCATTTACCATGACCTTGATGGGCGCCGCGGTGTCTGACCAGCTTGAAAACGGTCGTGTGCTCAGTGGCGTTGGCGGCCAGTACAACTTTGTTGCCCAGGGCCATGCGCTTGAAGATGCACGCTCAATATTGCTGCTGCGCAGTTGGCGTGAGGCCGATGGCGAGGTTCGCTCAAATATTGTCTGGACCTATGGCCACGCCACGATTCCACGGCATCTGCGCGATATTGTGATCAGCGAATACGGCATTGCCGATTTGCGCGGCAAAAGTGATTCGCAGGTGATAGAGGCCTTATTGAAGATCAGTGACTCGCGTTTCCAGGCCGAGTTGATCGCGCAAGCGCAAGCCAATGGCAAGCTCGACAAAGCCTTCGAGCTCGATCCTGCCTACCGCAATAACCTGCCCGAACGCCTGGAGGCGTTGCAAACCGAGCATGGCCCATTGTTCGATGAGTTTGCCCTGGGCTGCGATTTCACCCCCGTGGAGCGCGACTTGCTACGCGCCCTGACCTGGCTCAAGCGCAAATTCAAGCTCTCGGAGATATTGCGTCTTGGCAAGGCCACGCTTGAAGCGCCCGAGCCCGAGGCGTTTATGGACCATTTGCAGCGCATGGGCCTGGCTCAGCCAGATGGCTTGCGAGAGGAGTTGTACCAGCGATTGGTATTGGCGGGCTTGCAGGCTACGCAAGGCGTCGGTAAGCGTTGACCGCCAACGCGCTGGCGGGCAGCCCGGCAAGGCCTGCCCGCCAGTGCTGTTCTTACTCGAGAAAGCTGACCTTGCCGTCCGCCAGCGAACTGATACGCGCCAGTGATTCAACGCGAAAACCTTGTTGGTCCAGCTCGTTGCGGCCCACCTGGAATGACTTCTCGATTACCACGCCAATTCCGGCGATGCTGGCTCCAGCCTGCTGGATCACGTCGATCAATGCTTTGGCCGCGCGCCCGTTGGCCAGGAAGTCGTCGATGACCAGCACATGATCATCGGCGGTCAGGTGTTTGGCCGAGACGGCAATGGTGCTTTCTGTCTGCTTGGTAAAGGAGTAGACCTTGGATGTGAGCAGGTTGTCCTTGAGCGTCAGCGACTGGTATTTGCGGGCAAAAATGACCGGAATTCCGAGCTCCAGCCCCGCCATTACTGCCGGAGCAATACCAGAGGCCTCGATGGTGACGATTTTTGTGATCTTCTGGTCGCGAAAGCGGACCGCGAATTCATGTCCAATCTGCTGCATCAGCTTGGGATCAATCTGATGGTTTAAAAAAGCATCGACTTTAAGTACCTGCTCTGAGAGCACAATGCCTTCTTCGCGAATTTTTTGTTTCAGCGCTTCCACGCAACAGCCCTCATTTAGTGTGAAACCCCAGTCTATGCCGGGGTGTTTGCCCTTTGCCTGGCCTTAGGCGTCTCTGAAGTCAGTTGCGCCGGGGCGTTCCGGGATGGAGCGGCCCAGTGCGCAAATTTTCCAAGAGTGCCTGGCCCATAATGGGCGATAGAAAAACCGTCTATTTTTTCAGCATTGCCCGCAGGTCCGCCAGTGCCGCATTGCCACGGGCGGCCTTGACTTCAACCGGGGCTTCTTCCAGACCTTCCCACTGCAAGTCCTCGGGTGGCAACTCATCGAGAAAGCGGCTGGACGTGCAGTCGATTATCTCACCGTATTGTTTGCGCTTGGAAGCGAAGGTGAACGCCAGGGTTTCGCGCGCGCGGGTGATACCAACGTAGGCCAGGCGCCGCTCTTCTTCAATGGTGTCAGCTTCGATACTGGAGCGGTGCGGAAGGATTTCCTCTTCCATGCCGATGATAAATACGTATGGAAACTCAAGGCCTTTGGAGGCATGCAATGTCAGCATCTGCACGCCATCGGCACCTTCTTCCTCCTCTTGCTGGCGTTCGAGCATGTCGCGCAACACCAGCTTGCCAATGGCGTCCTCGATGGTCATGTCGCCATCCTCGTCACGTTCGAGGGTGTTTTTCAACGCCTCGATCAGAAACCAGACATTACCCATGCGCGCATCGGCTACTTTGTCGTTGGAGGCGTTCTGGCGCAGCCAGTTCTCGTAATCGATGTCCATTACCATACTGCGCAACGCCGCGATGGGGTCGTTCTGCGCACACTGCTGGCGTACGCCGTCCATCCAACGGGTAAAGCGTGCCAGACGTTCGGTGAAGCGGCTGTCGAGGTGTTCACCCAAGCCAATTTCGCCCGCCGCCTGGTACATGCTGACCTTACGCTCGGTGGCGTAGTTGCCCAGTTTTTCGAGGGTCGCCGAGCCTATCTCGCGGCGAGGCACGTTGATCACCCGTAAAAAGGCATTGTCGTCATCGGGGTTCACCAGCAGGCGGAAATAGGACATCAAATCCTTCACCTCCTGGCGGGCGAAGAAGCTGGTGCCGCCGCTGAGGCGATAAGGAATCTGGTGATGCTGGAGCTTGAGCTCCATCAGCTTGGCCTGGTAATTACCACTATAAAGGATGGCGGAGTCGTTGTAGGGGCGATCGGTGGGCAGGTGCAGGGTGAGAATTTCCATGGCCACGCGCTCGCACTCGGCGTCTTCGTTGCGGCAACGGATTACGCGAATCTCATCACCCACGCCCATTTCGCTCCAGAGTTGTTTCTCGAAGGCGTGTGGATTATTGGAAATCAGGGTGTTGGCACACCTGAGGATGCGGCTGGTGGAGCGGTAGTTCTGCTCCAGCATGACAATCTTCAGTGAGGGGTAGTCTTCCTTGAGCAGCATCAGGTTTTCCGGCCGCGCACCCCGCCAGGCATAGATCGACTGGTCGTCATCCCCAAACACGGTGAACTGGTTGGGGGTGGCGACCAGGAGTTTTACCAGCAAATACTGGCTGGGGTTGGGGTCTTGGTATTCGTCGACCAGCAGGTAGCGAATTCGGTTCTGCCATTTTTCCAGGATGTCGGCATGTTCCTGAAACAGCTTTACTGGCATCAGGATCAGGTCATCGAAGTCGACTGCGTTATAGGCCTTCAAGGTGCGCTGGTAATGCAGGTAGACGATGGCCGCGGTCTGTTCTTTAGGGGTGCGTGCTTCGGCCAGTGCCTGATCGGGCAGTATCAGGTCGTTTTTCCATGAGCCGATGTAGTTCTTGATCTCGTCAATGCCGTCATCACCGGCATACTCTTTTTGCATGATATCGCTGAGCAGCGCCTTGATATCACCTTCGTCGAAGATCGAGAACCCTGGCTTATAACCCAGGCGTGCGTATTCCTTGCGGATAATGTTCATGCCCAGGTTATGAAAGGTCGAAACCGTCAGCCCCCGCGCTTCGGCGCCTTTAAGCAGCGTGCCGACGCGTTCTTTCATCTCGCGCGCGGCCTTGTTGGTAAAGGTCATGGCGACAATGTGGCTCGCGCGAATACCGCAGTTCTGCACCAGGTGGGCGATCTTGCGGGTGATGACGCTGGTCTTGCCGGAGCCAGCACCGGCGAGCACCAAAAGAGGGCCGCCGACGTAGTTCACGGCTTCCTGCTGCCGAGGGTTCAGTCGGGACATTACAGTTATCACATGGAGAGTGGGCGCGCATTTTAACAGGCTCAGCGCTTTGTGCCTCGACCTTCTGGAACTGTGTGTTAGCGCACGGAGTTAGATCAGGCGGGCTTGGTTCTTCTGTGAATTACAGTAGTCTGCGTGGCGATAACATGCATTCGTATGGTGGTTGAAGGTCAGTGGCGTTTGATCGTGGTCAATTAGCTCCTACGCCAACCGGGTAACCTCATCTGAGGGGTACTTGTCGAAGGCTCTACTTTAGAGCAGGATGCGTGAGCACAGCAGGGATGTGCGGACTAGACGCCAAAAATGGCGCATTTGGCGAGGATGCCACTGCATTATTTTGTCTTTGGGGAGGTTGTTTGTCTGCGTTCGTCGAGCCCTTAACGCTGATCCTGCTTGCCGAGGATTCCTCATGGCCTGCGCTCTTGCATGAGTGCCTGCTGCCTTGGGGCGGAGCGTATTCGATTATTTCAGCCGCCTCATGGAGCATCGCGCGTAACCTGTACGGCAACCATGGCAACACCCTCCTGTTGACCACGCCGAGCCACCAGTCTTCTCTGGTTTTTTGTCCGTTGCTGTTTTTCTTGTTGTTCGAGCAGGAGCCTCTCGATGAGCCCCAAGGTATCAACCATTGGCTGGTCCGCTCACAACTGACCCCGGATGTACTGCGGCGTTGCTTGCGTTATGTGCAAGAGCACGGTTCGCTCAAGCATACCCTCAACCGTTTGGCCGAGCAGGATGCGCTCACGGGAATTGCCAACCGCCAAGGGTTCCAGACCCTGCTCACCGCCCGGCTAGCGGCGGCCGATAGCCGGGGCCTGGCGCTTGGCCATCTGGATTTGGATAACTTTCGGCATGTAAACGATGCCTTGGGGTTTCAGGCCGGCGACAACCTGATCCTGCAAGTGGTGGCGCGGCTCAAGTCGGTCCTGCAATCGGGGGATCAAATAGCACGCTTGGGCAGCGACGAGTTTGCGGTGCTGCTCGATACCCGACGGGACGCACTGCGCGCAGAGCGCTTTGCCGAGCGGGTAACCGAAGTGTTGGCCGAGCCCTATTGGGTCGATGGCGAGAGCCTGATGCTCGGTTGCAGCCTTGGGCTTGCACACGCCCGGGCGAATGCGGGGCCTGATCCGCTGATGTGGCACGCGCACATTGCCATGCAGCAGGCGAAGAACCAGCAAGGTTGCACCTCGTATATTTATGATGAGCGGATCAATCACAACGCGCGTAGCCAGGCAGATCTCGAAAGCGAATTGCGCCGTGCGCTGCGCCGCGATGAACTGGAGCTGCATTATCAACCGCGCCTTTGCCTGAAAACCGGCAACATTGTTGGGCTTGAGGCCTTGGTGCGTTGGCGCCACGCTACCCGTGGCCTGCTTGCGCCCAATGAATTTGTGCCGCTGGCCGAAGAAAGCGGCCTTATCGTGCCGCTCGGCTACTGGGTCATCTCCCGTGCCCTGCGTGACATGCAGTGGCTGGGTGGGCGTGGGCTGGAGCCGCTGCATATGGCGGTCAACCTGTCATTCCGCCAGTTCCAGGACAGCCAGCTGCTGCCAACGCTCAAGCGCTTGATCGATGAGCGCGGGATTGATGCCCAGTGGCTTGAGTTTGAGCTGACCGAAACCGCCATCATGCGCCGCAGCGATCATGTGCGCCAGACCATGCTGGCCTTGGGAGAGTTGGGCGTGCGTTTCTCGCTGGATGATTTTGGCACTGGATTCTCTTCGTTCGTCCACCTCAACAGCCTGCCGATCACCTTGCTGAAGATCGACAAGAGTTTTGTCGGCGGCATGTGCGAACGCTCGGAGAACCGCCTGCTGGTGCGGGCCATGATTAACTTGGCACACAACCTCAACTTGCAGGTGGTCGCCGAAGGCGTTGAAAACGCCGAGCAACTCGCCATGTTGCGTCAGTTCGGTTGTGACCAGGCGCAGGGCTTCCTAATCAGCAAGCCCATTGCTCTGAGTGAGTTGGCGAAATTTCTGGTCTACGGCGTACGAAATGTACTGCCGGGCATGAGCCAGAAGAACTAGGCCAAGTTGCTGCAGGTCTCGACCGGGTCTTGCTTGAGCATCCGCGCGGTTTTCCATTCAAAGCCCAGGCTTAGGCTGATGGCTGCGCAGGCAAGACCGCTGGCTAAACCCCACCACACACCTGCCGCGCCCCAGTCGAAGACAAATGTCAGGGCCCAGGCCATGGGCGCACCAATCAGCCAATAGCAGGCCAGGCCGGTGTAGAAGGTGGTCTTGGCGTCCTTGAGTCCGCGAATCGCACCCATGGCAATGGTTTGAATACCATCAAACAGCTCAAACCAGGCCGCAATCGCCAACAAGCTGATGGCCAGCGCGATAATCGACTCAAATGCCGGGTCATTGCGGTCGAGAAACAAGCCAATCACCCATTGCGGCGCGAGCCAGAACAGCAAGGCAAAGCCGAGCATGCAGGTGGCGCCAAACATGATGCCCAGTCGACCGCTGCGCCGCGCCTCAAGCAAGCGACCAGCGCCATAATGCTGGCCAATCCGGAAGGTCACCGCATAGGAAATGCCGACTGGCACCATAAAGGCGACATACACCGATTGCAGGGCAATTTGATGGGCGGCCATCTGCGTACTGCCCAGCGCGCCCATGCACAGCGCCGCAAAGGCAAATAGCCCTGACTCCACCGCATAGGTGCCGCCAATGGGTAAGCCAAGGCGGATAAGTTCCTTGAGTTCTTGCCAGTCTGGCTGCCAGACGCCTCGCTGCAGTGGGTAGGCGCTATAGGCGCGGTGATGCATCACATGCCAGGCCAGAATCAAGGCCATGGCGCTCATGACCAGCGAGGTGAACAGGCCGATACCAGCCAGGCCCAACTGCGGCAGGCCAAACCAACCTCTGATCAGGGCGTAGTTCAGAATGAAATTGGCCAGCGCGCCTCCAATGCTGATGGCCATGACCGGCCCGGGACGACCGATTGCACTGGTGAAGCCGCGCAGCGCCATAAAGGTCATGTAGCCGGGCAGGGCGAATACCAGGGTTGAGAGAAAGTGCATGGCGCGCTCAACGTTTTCCGGCGTTTGCTGCGCATGCCTCAGGGCCGGTTCGAGGTTCCACAGTATCAGCCCCGCCAGCAGGGCCAAGCCCCAGCCCATCCACAAGCCGTTCTGGGTCAGGCGGGTTACACCTGCCGCATCCGCAGAACCGTGGCGGATGGCAACCAGGTTGCCCACTGCACCTATGGCCCCAACACAGAAAATCGAGACAAACGAATAACACGCTGCGCCGAGCCCGCCGCCGGCCAGTTCTTGAGGGCCAAGCAGGCCCATCATCACCGTGTCGGTGAAGACCATCAATACATGTGCCAATTGCGCCGCTACCAGTGGGCCTGATAGAGGCAAAATAGCCAGCAATTCAATACGGTTTGGCCTCGACATGCAGGGTTTCTTCAGAAAAGTGAATGGGGTTTGCCTGCGCTGCCATCAGCAAAGCGGCCGCTACGAAATGCGCTTACATCGAGTGATGTGTTGCCCTGCGTGACCCATTGCGCCATCAACTGACCGACAATTGGGCCCATGGCGAAGCCATGGCCGCAAAAACCAGTCGCAATCAGCAGGCCGGGGATTTGGCTGGGCGCATCGAGTACAGGTATGCCGTCGGGCAAGACATCGATAAAACCGGCCCAGCTTTCTATGACGCGCACCTCATGCAAAGCCGGGAAGGCGCGCGCCAAGGCTTTTTCCGCGGCGCGAACACGGCTGGGCTCGGGCCTGGCGTGTGGGTCGCGTTCGCCGAGCACCTTGTTTTCACCCCGTAGGCGCAACTTTATGTCATGCAGCAGCGCGCCATTGAGGTGGAAGCGGAAGCTGCGGTGATGCTCTGGCAATAAGGGCAGGTACCAAGAAGCGCCGCGGATGAAGTCCAGGTTCAGGTCTATGTCGGCTTGTGCTTCATCCGCCAGGTTGAGACTGCCGTCGGCGCGTTGCCGGATGCCAATGCCGTGGCCGATAAAACTACAGCCGCCAATGTCGGGCACCGGGCTGGTGCGCGAGACAGTGCTGCGCAGCGCCTGCTGTGGAAGCTCAAGTCCAAGCGGAGCCAGCAACCGCCAACTGCTGGCCCCGGCCGCGACCAGTACGCGGCTGGTCTTCACATAGCCGCGTTCGGTTTGCACGCCACAAACCGAGCCGCTTGCTCGATCGATCGCGGTCACCCCGCACCCTTCGGCAAATACCACACCGGCCTCGGACGCGCGTAATGCATAGCCCGGAGTTCCCCGGCGCGGCTCTGCCTGGCCGTCACTGGCGGTGAACAGCCCGCCTTTTGCCGGATTGGCCAGCGCAGGCAATCTGGCAGCGACTTCACGGCTGCTGAGCAAACGGGTGTCGAGGCCATGGCTGGCGGCGACATCCAGCCAGTCATGGTACTGACGCAGGTGTTCATCATTTTCAGCCAAGTACATGCAGCCGTCCTGACGCCACTCCAAAGGTAACTGCAACTCATGCTCAAGCTGTTTCCACAACTCCATGGCAGCCATCATCAATGGCACTTCGGCCGGGTCGCGCGCCTGTTGACGCACAAAGCCCCAGGCCCGGGTCGATTGCTGGCTGGCCAGCCCCGCTTTGTCGCAGACCAACACCGACAAGCCCTTTTGCCGCAAGTAGTAGGCCGTTGCGCAGCCCATGATGCCTGAGCCGGCAATGACAATATCAACTTCGCGTGGCAGCGCGGCAGCACTGCTGATGGCGGGGTGGAGAGGGTAGCTGCCATGGGACATAAGTGGAGGCCAGGTTGAGTATTGAGCTGTGCAGTATGTGAAATTGATGGCACATGCTGCAAAATGAAAATACCTCTGTTTAGTATGAGTTTTAGTTATCCATGAGTCGCAAGCTAGCGCCTTTGTACGCGTTGCGCGCCTTTGAGACGGCCGCGCGCCACGGCTCATTCACCCAGGCCGGTGAAGAACTGGCGATCACGCAAAGCGCGGTTAGCCGCCACGTGCGCACGCTTGAGGAGTATTTCGACTGTCGTCTATTCGAGCGTTGTGGGCGCAGTCTCAAGCTCACTGAACCCGGTCGCACCTTGCTCCCTGGCCTGCGTGAAGGTTTCGATGCGCTTGAGCGTTCCTGTGCACCCTTGCAGGCGGATGATGGGGTGTTGCGCCTGAAGGCGCCGTCGACCTTGACCATGCGCTGGTTGCTGGCGCGGCTTTCGCGGTTTCGCATGCTCAGCAGTGATATCGAAGTGCAACTGACCAGTGCCTGGATGGATGTCGATAAAGTCGACTTCTTGCACGAGCCCTTTGACTGCGCGGTACTGCTGAGCAGCGGAAACTTTGCCGATGACTGGGAAAGTGAGTTGCTATTCGCCGAATGGCTGATCCCGGTGTGCGCCGTCGATGTCCTGGGCGATGGTGCTTGGGACCTGGCACAACTGCAAAGCGCCGAGTTGCTCCACCCAACGCCTGATCGCCGTGATTGGCGCCAGTGGCTGCAGGCCATGAATCTGGCTGACAAGGTCCCGCTGCGTGGCGGTCAGGTGTTCGACACCCTGGAGTTGGGTATGGTCGCGGCCGCGCGCGGTTACGGGGTGTCGATCGGTGATCTGGTCATGGTCGCAGAGGATGTGGCGCAAGGCCGCCTCGGCTTGCCCTGGCCAGCAGCGGTACCCAGTGGTTCCAGCTATTACCTGGTCTGGCCCAAGGCGCGGCGTAACCAGGAACGTTTCCAGCGCTTGCGCGACTATCTGGTCAGTGAAGTCGCGGCAATGCAGCTACCACAGGTCGAGTGGATCAAATAATCGGCTGAGTGGCGCTTAAGTTCTGGGGGGCGGGGCCGATTAAGCCGACAGACTAGTGATGCATCCTTTGCTATGGGTGCTCAGGTGTATTTTTTGTCGGAGCTTTCATGAACCCCTCTCGTTCCTCTATCACTCGGCAGCTGGCGTTGGCCTTGGCTATTATCCTGACTGTGTTGATTAGCCTCAGCACTGTGTTCGCCTTGCGCTCTTTGAGTGATGCCAACGTGGCGATCCGTGAAGAGCACCTGGCCAGCGAGTCGCGTTTGATGGCTGACCAGTTAGCGACCTTCAACGCTAGTTTGCTTGAGAGCACGCAGCGCCTCGCGGGCCTGTTCGAGAAGCGCTACAGCTCGGGGCTGGTGGTTAAACCCGATGAGCGAATAGACGTGGTCGGGGTGCAGACGCCTGCGTTGTATGCCGACGGCAACTTGCTGAACAATGCCTTTGAGCGCGTTGATGAGTTCAAGAACCTGACCGCCGGGGTGGCCACCGTATTTGTCCGCGACGGTTCCGAGTTTGTTCGGGTTACCACCTCGTTAACCAAGCAGGACGGTAGTCGTGCCATCGGCACAGCGCTGGATCACAATCATCCAGCCTACCAGCGCCTGCTCCAGAACGAGAGTTATGTGGGCCGTGCATTGCTGTTCGACCGCGCCTACATGACCCAGTACACACCGGTCACCGATAGCCAGGGGCAAGTGATTGCGGTGTTGTTTGTCGGCTTTGACTATACCGATACGCAAAACGATCAGTTTGCTGCGCTGAAGAACTTCCGCATTGGCAAGGCCGGTTCACTGGCAATCTTCGATTCCAGCGGCAAATGGTTGGTTGCTCCTTTCGCTGCGCAGAAGGCCGATTCAGCCCCGGCGAAACTGATAGAGCACTCCAGCAACCCAAGCCAGGGCATGGTTTGGAGTGATGGCCAGCAAGAATTCTACAGCGTTAGCGCACCTTTCAGCGCTGGCGGTTGGCAAGTGGTGGCGAGCATGCCCATGGCTGAAATCCAGGCCGTGACCTGGTCGCTCGGTTGGCAACTGGCGATTGGTAGCCTGCTGGCGCTGGTCTTGGCCGTTGGTGCGGTGATCTGGTTGCTGCGCCGTAAATTGCGACCGCTTGGCCAGTTGGTCAAGCAAGCTCACGCGCTGGGAGCTGGTGACTTGAGTGCACGTTCAACCATTAGTGGCAATGATGAAATCAGTGACCTTGCCACCAGTTTCAATCAAATGGGTGAAGCGCTGGCGAGCATGGTTTCGCGTATTCGCAGCTCGGCCCAGGCCGTTAGCAGCCGCGCCCAAGCATTGTCGGGACTTTCCAGCGGCGCCTATGAAGGGATAGAACAACAGTCGGGGGAGATCACCAGTATGGCCGGTGCGGTCGAAGAGTTCAGTGCAACATCCCTGAATATCGCCGACAATATGCGCCAGACCGAACGCCTGGCCAGTGATAACGCACAGCAGACCAACATCGGCCGCAGCTCGATGGACGAGGCGTCAAAGGCGCTGGAACAAATAGCGCATTCATTGGATGCTACATCGGCGGTTATCAATACTTTGGGCCAGCGTTCGCAGGAGATCGGCGGTATTGTCAGCGTGATCACTTCGATTGCCGAGCAAACCAATTTGCTGGCTCTCAACGCAGCGATTGAAGCAGCGCGCGCAGGGGAGCAAGGTCGTGGTTTCGCCGTGGTTGCTGATGAAGTCCGTAGTTTGGCAGGCCGTACCCGTGATGCGACAACAGAAATTTCCAGCATGATCGGCAGTATCCAGACTGAAACAGCCACTGCCATCAGCACCATGCAGCAAGGCCAGTCGTTGATGAACGAAGGCTTGCAGCTCAATTCTCGGGTTGTGGAGGCACTGGCGCAAATTGCCGAGCAGACCAGCATGGCCGGAGAGCAGTTTGCCTCTATTACCACCGCCACTTCAGAGCAAAGTAGCACCGCTACGGCCTTGAGCAGTAATCTGCAAAGTATCGCCCTGGCCAATAACGAGCAGCACCAGGTGATCTCCAACCTGGCCGAAACGGCCCGCGAGCTTGATGGCCTGGCGGGTGAGCTGCGCAATGAGGTCGGGCGTTTTCAGTAGCGCCAGGCCGATATGGCTACTGCGTTAGGTCTAGGCATGACCGCGATACTGCATGGCTTCGGCCAGGTGCTGGCGGTTTATGTCTGCGACGCCCTCAAGATCGGCCAGGGTTCTTGCGACCTTGAGCACGCGGTGAGCGGCGCGTAGGGATAAGGCCAGTCGCTCGCAGGCGGTTTCCAGCCATAGCTGGTCCGCCGCCTGCAGCGGGCAGTGCTGGCGCAGCCCTGGCAGGTCCAGAAATGCATTGGCGCAGCCCTGGCGCTGCATTTGCCGTTTACGGGTGCTGGCAACATGGGCGGCGCTGGTGGCGGTTTCACTGGTGGTGCTTTCAGGTACAAGCAGGGCTGTTGCCTCGCGGGCCACAGTGACGTGTAAATCAATGCGGTCGAGCAGCGGGCCGGAGAGTTTGGCCCGGTAGCGTTGAATCTGCTCGCTACTGCAACGGCAGCGCCCGCTGGGGTCGCCAAGAAAACCACAGGGGCAAGGGGTCATGGCCGCAACCAGTTGGAATCGGGCCGGGAAGCGCACCTTGTCGCGAGCGCGGGCGATCACGATATGACCGCTTTCCAGCGGTTCGCGCAATACCTCAAGGACCTTGCGATCAAACTCAGGCAGTTCGTCGAGAAACAGCACGCCATGGTGAGCAAGGGTTATTTCGCCGGGTTGTGGCCGGCTGCCGCCGCCGACCAATGCCGGACCGGATGCGCTGTGGTGGGGATTGCGAAAAGGTCGTTGTGGCCAGGCGGTCATTGGCCTGTGGCTGGCGACTGAATGAATGCCTGCCACTTCCAGCGCTTCTTGCTCGTCAAGCGGTGGCAGCAAACCGGGCAGGCGGCTGGGGAGCGGGGTTTTGCCAGTGCCAGGCGGGCCACTAAAGAGCAGGTTATGGGAGCCGGCAGCGGCCACCAGTAATGCACGCTTTGCCGTCAACTGGCCCTGAACTTCGGATAAGTCCGGGTAGGGTTGGGGCTGGCGCAGCAGGCCTTGTGATTGGTATGGCGCAATCAGCTCCAGGCCATTGAAATGGGCAGCCAGCTGCAATAAGTGCTCGGTTGCAATTATGTTCAGGCCGGAAGCGAGACTGGCCTCTTCCGCGTTGGCGCTGGGCACCACGAGAGTGCGTCCGCTGGCCCGAGCAGCCAGGGCGGCCGGCAATACTCCCTGGACCGGACGAACCTCTCCGGATAACGCCAGTTCACCCAGGCATTCGATATCTTCAAGTGCGCTTGCCGGTATTTGCCCGCTTGCGGCGAGAATCCCCAAGGCGATTGCCAGGTCGAAACGACCACCATCCTTAGGTAAATCGGCCGGGGCCAGATTGAGCGTGATTCGCCGTGGTGGGAACTCAAATGCAGAGTTGAGGATGGCGCTGCGTACTCGGTCCTTGCTTTCTTTTACCGCTGTTTCGGGTAAACCGACCAATGCCAGTGATGGCAAACCATTGGCAAGGTGCGCCTCGACGGTGACAGTTGGCGCATCAACACCCACCTGGGCACGGCTGTGGACTATGGCCAGTGACATCGTTCGCTCCTTGAAGTCTGGGCTATCGCTTCCTGCGATATTTCGAGCGTAGCAGGTTGCGCTGGAGTGGTGCGCAACCGGTTAGTTCAGTTATGCAGCGGTGTTGAGCAATAAAAAACGGAGCTTGAGGGCTCCGTTTTTCGTTATCGGTGACTGAGGGTCAAAATCTCAGGCGCATGCCGACGGTGCCGTTGACGGCCGTGCTGTCGCCGAAATTATTCACGGATGAGTCGACAGACACCTCGCCGTAGAGCGAGAGCTTGTCTTCATTCCAGTTGTAGCTTCCGCCCACGCCGAGGCCAGTCCAGAGCCGCTCTGGACGATTTTTAAGCTTTACGTCGGCAACATCAACCTTGGTGCCATCGAGGAACTCGTAGTACAGGTTGCTGATTGCGTAGACATGGCTACGGCGGATCTTGTTGGTGTCGTCCAGCCAACGGCTGTCATGATCCAGCGAAACACCCAGGCGTGAGCGCAGGCTGTCGGCAGAGTCCAATGAGGTGTGGGTGTTGAACTCATCGGTAAAGCTGTCGAAATCAACTTTGGAGTAGATCAACTGTGCCTGGGGCGTCAGGCTCAGGGTTTCGTTGAGCTTAAGTTGCTTGCCGCTCTCGACCGAGAAGGGGTAGCCGAAACCATCATTGTCCGAGGCTAACTGATGATCTGTTTCGTCAGAGTCGATATCGGTTTTGTACCAGGTTGCCGAGGCTTGCGAGTTAATATAGAAACCATTTTCCTGCAGCCAGGTTAGCGTCAGGCCGACACCATAACCACGGCTGTCGATATTGCCATCCCCGAAAAACGATTCAACCTGGGACGACGAGGTGCCGTAGTGCGCAGTTAGCCCGCCAATCAGCTTGTTGCCTTGTTGGTCTTCATTCAGCAAGGCGTCGAGGCCAGCCTGCATTTTCCAGCGATTGGTTGTTGAGTCGGCATCGATCGTTCCGGCATTGGGCCTGTTACGCTGGTAGCTGCCCTCCACACGGGCCCAGCCTGCGCCGTTTTCGATGTAGGTCTGCTCGCCGTCAATACTGGTGGTTGTACGGCCTTGAGCCGTGCCGTCGGCGGCATGCCAGTAGCGATTGCCGACACGCTGTTGCATGGTCGGCAGGCTGTTCATGTCGAGCAACGCTTGGCCATATTGTTGATAGAGTGCAGCGCTAGGGCTATAGCGCGGCTCGCTCGGCGTCACTGGCACCAGCGGATCGACAGGAGTATCGGGGGAGGCGGTAATGGCCGAGGTCAGGGACCAGTCGCCAGTTTCTGTCTTGTGCAGCGTGTAGGCATAGGCGCCGGCGACAACGGCTTGTTGGTTGTCCTTGGTAATGTAGTCGCCATTGAGTGCGAAGACCCCGTTTGAGTTTCCGGCGACCTGCACCACTTCGATGCCATTGCCGGTCTGGGCGCCGCTGCCGCCGAGGTTGTTGACGCTAAGCCTGGTGCTGCCGGTTGAGTCGCCCTGAATCACCAGCTTGTCTGTTGGCGAGTTATCGCCGCCGAGTACAGTGTCGATTTTCAGGCTGGCGTCTTGCCCGTGGTAATTGCCGGAGGCGTCGCCTGGATTGGTTGCGATGACAAAACGATCACCTGCGCTGTTGTTTTGCAGGTCGATGGTGCCACTATTGTTCACGTCGCCGCTGACGGTAAAGCTCGACTGGCGGGCGCGCAGGGTTGCACCCTGATTGATGATCAGCCCGCGCTCTGTTGCATTGTCGCTGCTGCCAACGCTGAGACCTGGAGAGTCGAAGTTGATGCGGGCACCTGCATCGAGAACCACTGTTTCCCAGTTCTGCAGGCTATCCGCAGCGATATTTCGTTCGCCACCGGCAAAGCTCAGGCTGTCGTTCACCCCTTCGCCACCATCGAAAAGACTGACTCTTGTGATGTCTGCGCCATCTTCAATGGTTGCGCGGTCGTCGCCCTTACCCATGATGACGCTGCCGTTGGTCACGCTGCCGGCCAACAGGTTCAGTTGGTCGTCGCCGGCATTGGTGAGTATGTCTCCAGTGATAGTGCCCGCGCTGGTGATAGTGCTGTTGCCACTGCCGTCGAGAATGGCGATTCCCGAGGCGGCGCTAACCTTGGCCGTTGCACCAAGCTCAAGGCTACCGTTGGCTTGGGTGCTGGTTCTGATGCCTGCGCCCTGGCCGCTGCCGCCAATCAATGTGCCGGCCGCCTTGATTGCATAGCGTTGCTCTGGCGATACGGCCTCGGCCACCAGCGCCGAAGCATTTTCGCCGCTGGCCTGAGCGCTCGCCGTTGCGCCCTGGTTGATGTTCACATCGCCGCTAATCGAGTATCCATAGAGGCCATGGCTGCCATTTCCCGTGGTGCTGACCGTGCCACCACTTTGGTTGATGGTGCTGTTACCTGAGCCGGTGGCTTCAGCCAGGATCCCGTGACTAAGCTGCTGCCGTTCACCGGTGCCGCTGGTGGTGACACTGCCGCCAGACTGGTTGATGGTGACATTGCCTTTGCTCAACGGATCGCTCTGCGCCAGCAAGCCGACGGCGCTATTACCTCTGGTGGTGACGCTGCCGCCGCTGAAGTTGATGATGCTGTCATTGTCGATCCTGCTGGCAGCGTTGTTATCCGCCTGAACAGCGATGCCTTCGGCTTCTTCGGCAAAGGTGAGGATACTGCCGCCACTCATGTCGACTTGAGCGACGCCCGGGCCGCCGCGGACCAGCGCGAAAGCGCCCTCGGAGTCATAGCCGCTGTTGGTGGTGCCGGTGGTAATAGTGCCTGCGCCAATCAGGATGCGTGCATCACCGCTGCTGTTCTGTACGCGCAAGGCGTCTGAGGCATCGCCCAGCGTGACCAGGCTGGCGCCGGGCGTATTGAACACAATTGTCGAGTCCTTGGCGTTGCGGGTATTGCCACCTGCGCTGTCGATGATCACATTGGCACCTTCGGCGACGTATATACCTTCGCTGTTGTCGCCGCTGACCTGGATATCGACCTGCTCACCGGTGACCACCACGGCGTTATCCTCGCCCGTGGCAATAATGCCAAAGGATTCGGAGCGGCTTCTGAGGTTGGTCAGCTCGATTTGTGAGCCTGGTGTGCCGTTGGCTTCAATCGCGCGGCTGACCACATCAAGCTGGGTGTCGCCTTGAACCCTGATGCTTGCGCCGTTGCTTGCGCGTAAACCCTGCCCGAGTCTTACCGCAGCCTTATTGCTGGTTCCTGCGCGCCCGCGCGAGACGGCATCGAGGTTGCCTTTAAGCAAAATGTTGCCTCGGTTGGCGTCAATCGCGATGGCATCCGCCTGGGTGGTGATCAGGCGGGTATCGCCGCCGACGACAATCGAGCCGCCCAGGGTCGAGCGTAGAAGTTGACCGGTTTCGGTGCCTTCTGCGCCGTTCAGGATGCTGGTAAGGCTGCCTTCGATATTCAAGGCAGCATCGCGGGCAAATACCACGGCGCGATTACCATCAGGCGTACTTGGCAAAACCTCGGCGCTGACCTCTGGAGCGGTCAGCGTCAGCGAGCTTTTGGCGCTGCTGCGGATTGGTACATTGATGGTGTCGGAGCTAAAGCTTGTTCCGGCGCTGGTGCAGGTCGAGCCTTCGGTGGCGCCTATTCCTGGCCGGTTGACACAGGCTGCATAGGCGCTGCTGGAGCCGCCAAGGACCAAGACCAGCAGGGCGCTGAATGAGACGCTCTGGAGAGCATTGCCTTGGCGTCCTGCCCTTAGGTTAAAGGTCAGGGGGGCGTTGTCTTTTGTAGTCCGCTTCATAATCGACTTCCTCTGTCGTTATCTTCGAGGCGCATCGGGGCCGCACAGATCCATCTGCTATCAAGGCCTGATGTTGAAAGTTGATTTTATTCAGGGGCGTAGCGAGCAGGGGCTGTTCGCAAGAATTGTTAAGATTTTCAGCGCCGTGCACTCGCAGTCGGCACCTTCAGTTAAGAGTGGCGAGGGGCGCCGAATTTTGGACAGGAGCACGCACAGAGGCCTTGCGGCCAAGGGAAGCGTCTAGAGGGGTTACTGCTTGGTGGCGGGCTGGGACTCTTTGGCTTCTAGCTCAAGGACCTTGGCTTCGAGTGCCTCTAAACGTGCACGGGTGCGGGCCAGGACTACCATCTGGCTGTCGAACTCTTCGCGGCTGACCAAATCCAGTTTGCTGAATCCGCTTTGCATCAGTGCTTTGAATTGCGCCTCGAACTCAGCGCGTGGCAACGGCGTATCGCCATTGAACAGGCGCGAGGCGCCGGCGGTGAGGGCGTCGAGGAGGATTTTGGGTGGCAACATGATTAGCATCCGGTAGCGGTAGGTTGAAAGTGTAACACGCAGCGTCGAGGCAACAGCTTTTACCACTTGCACGATTATTGCGCGCTGCGCCCGATGGTGCCGCACCGTTATTGTGCGTTAAATCGCCGAAAATCCTGGCGATTTGCCTCTAGAAGCACCTAAGTGCATGAAATTAAGCAGATTTATGATGCTTGGCAAGCTTTCTGCTTAGCTCCAGATGAGAGATGCACTGATGCGGTTCCGGTGCGTGAGTCGGGGCACAGGAGTGTTTCGTCAGGAGCGGTTGGTGGGTATTGGTTTTGCCGCTTTAGAGCAGCCAATGCATTACAAAAGCCAGACACTGCGCTTAGACTTGGCTCGGGTTTGCAATTCCTGGGGCAAGTCCACCTTACACGGGAGAGAGTTACATGAAGCTAGTTACTGCCATCATCAAGCCGTTCAAGTTGGACGACGTCCGTGAGTCACTGTCGGAGATCGGCGTGCAGGGCATCACTGTCACTGAAGTCAAAGGCTTCGGTCGCCAGAAGGGCCACACTGAGCTGTACCGCGGTGCTGAGTACGTGGTCGATTTCTTGCCAAAAGTGAAAATCGACGTGGCGATTGCTGACGATCAACTGGATCGCGTCATCGAAGCCATCACTAAAGCTGCCAACACCGGCAAGATCGGTGACGGCAAAATTTTCGTAGTTAATCTGGAACAGGCCATTCGCATTCGTACCGGCGAAACCGATACCGACGCGATTTAAGCCCCAAAAAAACCGAACCCCGCCCCAGGAGTTAAACCATGACTCTGCGAAAAATCGCAGGGCTAGGAGCCCTTTTGTCCCTCGTTTTGCCTAGCGTTGCGATGGCCGACGAGGTTGTACTGAACAGTGGCGATACCGCGTGGATGATTGTTGCCACCGCGCTCGTACTGTTTATGACCATTCCTGGCCTGGCACTGTTTTATGGCGGCATGGTGCGTTCCAAGAACGTGCTGTCCGTGATGATGCAGTGCTTTGCCGTCACCTGTTTAGTCAGTCTGCTGTGGGTCATCTATGGCTACAGCATGGCGTTTGACACCACAGGCATGGAAGAAGGTGTTGTTAACTTCAATTCCTTTGTGGGCGGCTTGTCCAGGGCATTTCTCAGGGGTTTGCAGGCTGACAGCCTGGTCGCAGCGGTTCCTGAAAGCGTGTTCATCACCTTTCAGATGACCTTTGCCATTATCACCCCCGCACTCATCGTCGGTGGTTTTTCCGAGCGCATGAAGTTTTCCTCGATGCTTGTTTTCATCCCCGCCTGGTTCACCTTGGTCTATGCGCCCATGGCGCACATGGTCTGGGGCGGCGTGGGCGGCTTGCTGTGGGATTGGGGCGTGCTCGATTTCGCGGGCGGTACTGTCGTGCACATCAACGCTGGTGTAGCTGGCTTGGTGGCGTGCCTGGTACTGGGCAAGCGCAAGGGTTATCCGACCACGCCAATGGCTCCGCACAATCTGGGTTACACCCTGATTGGCGCGGCCATGCTCTGGGTCGGCTGGTTCGGTTTTAACGCAGGCTCGGCGCTTGCAGCAAACGGCACTGCGGGCATGGCCATGCTGGTTACGCAAATCGCCACGGCTGCCGCTGCACTGGGCTGGATGTTTGCCGAATGGATCACACACGGCAAACCAAGCGCACTGGGGATTGCCTCGGGTGTGGTGGCTGGCCTGGTTGCAATCACCCCGGCGGCTGGCACCGCAGGCCCAATGGGCGGGCTGGTTATTGGCCTGGCGGCGGGGGTGATCTTTTTCTTCTGCGCCCCGAGCCTGAAACGCAAGCTCGGCTACGACGACTCGCTGGACGCCTTTGGCGTGCATGGTATCGGCGGGATTGTCGGTGCATTGCTCACTGGGGTGTTTGCAGCACCTGCACTGGGCGGTTTTGGTGAAGTTGAAAATATCGCTGCACAACTCTGGATCCAGTTTGAAGGCGTGATTTTCACCCTGGTCTACACCGCGGTTGTGACCTTCGTGATCCTCAAGGTAATCGACCTGGTAATGGGGCTGCGGGTCAGCGATGAGGAAGAGACTGTTGGTCTCGATCTCGCCCTGCACAACGAGCGTGGCTACAACCTGTAAGCACACAGAGTGCGCCCTTCACGGGCGCCCTAACCGAATAGCGCTATTGATAAGGCGCACGGCACGAGGTGACATATGGACAACACAGCATTGACAGCATTGACGTACGGTTTTGACACCTTTTACTTCTTGATATGCGGCGCATTGGTGATGTGGATGGCAGCGGGTTTCGCCATGCTCGAATCCGGTCTGGTGCGTGCCAAGAACACCACTGAAATCCTGACCAAGAACATCGCGTTGTATGCGGTTGCCAGCGTCATGTACCTGGTCATCGGTTACCACATCATGTATTCCAGCCCGGAAGGCGGCATCCTGCCAAGCCTGGGTTTCCTGATCGGTAGCGAGCATACCCCTGAGGCTGTTCTCGCAGGTGGTGATGACGCACCGTATTACTCGCTGCGTTCGGACTTCTTCTTCCAGGTGGTATTTGCGGCTACCTGCATGTCGATTGTTTCCGGTGCGGTTGCCGAGCGCATGAAGCTCTGGGCGTTTTTGGCCTTTGCGGTGGTGATGACTGGTTTCATCTATCCGGTACAGGGTTTCTGGAAGTGGGGCGCGGGCTTCCTTAACTCTGCGGGCTTCCTCGATTTCGCAGGTTCGGGCGTGGTGCACATGGCGGGTGCTGCAGCGGCTCTGGCAGGTGTTCTGCTGCTGGGTGCGCGTAAAGGCAAATATGGCGCTAACGGCCAGATCAACCCGATTCCAGGTGCAAACTTGCCGATGGCAACGCTGGGCACATTCATCCTGTGGATGGGTTGGTTCGGCTTCAACGGTGGTTCGGAGTTGAAAATGAGCACCATTGAAGATGCCAACGCTGTTGCCCAGGTGTTTGTTAATACCAACATGGCCGCTGCCGGTGGCTTGATTGCAGCCTTGCTGGTTGCGCGCATCCTGTTCGGCAAGGCTGACCTGACCATGGCACTGAACGGTGCACTGGCTGGCCTGGTTGCAATCACGGCTGAGCCGCTGACCCCTGGCGCCATGCAAGCCACTTTGATCGGTGCAGTTGGCGGCGTACTGGTGGTATTTGCCATTATCGGCCTCGACAAGCTCAAGCTCGATGATCCGGTGGGTGCAATCTCGGTGCACGGCGTCTGCGGTATTTGGGGGCTGCTGGCTGTTTGCCCGAACAACCCTGATGCAACCCTGGGTGCTCAACTGCTGGGTATTGCTTCGATCTTCGCCTGGGTATTTGTTGCCAGCCTGATTGTCAGGTCCATCATCAAAGCCGTTATTGGCCTGCGTGTCAGCGAAGAAGAAGAGTACGAAGGCGTGGATATTGCCGAATGCGGTATGGAAGCCTATCCGGAATTTACCAAGTCTTGATTCCACAACGCATCTGCGCGCCACAGCCCGTTCAATAACATGCATTAGATAACGGGGCGCGCAAGATCAGTAACCTATCAGCCCGGCTAGCGAATTTACCTTGAGTAGATAGCGCAGCCGGGCTTTTTTGTCTTCAATTCAGAGCTGTTAAACAACGCCGTGAAATCTGCTACTTTTACTTTGCTTTTTCTGGAGTCACGCTAGAATGCGCGCCGTTGGGTACAGTCTTTTTGCAGTGACTGCACTCAGCCCGGCTGACTGGCAAAGGGCGTGCTAGGCGATTTTGTCAGGCAAGGGCATTTGAATTTTTGCTGGCTGTGTACGAAATTTACGCAGCTGGGCTATAACTAATCTGCTTTCGCATTTCATGAGGCTGAACATGAGCGACGAAGATCTCGAACAAGAAGAGTTGGATGGTGCTGACGAGGACGACGGTGAGGATCTTGCTGCGTCTGACGATGGTGATCCAAGTGTTGATGACGATAGCGATGACGATATATCTTCGCCTTCCGGCAAAAGCAAAAGCAAGAAAGCCAAGGCTGCGATAGATCCGGAAGACCTGCCGAGCGTCGAAGCCAAGCAAAAGGACCGTGATTCCCTGGCCCAGGCCATGGAAGAGTTCCTGGCTCGTGGCGGCAAGGTGCAAGAGGTCGAGCCCAATTTGGTTTCTGACCCGCCGAAAAAGCCCGACAGCAAATACGGCAGCCGCCCTATCTGAGTGGTCGCCGAAACAAAAAAACCTGCCTTGTGCAGGTTTTTTTGTCGCTGGATATCAATTCCCCGAGGGCTTTAACCAGCTGTTAAGCAGGGCGGGCAATTGCGCCAGGCTGCTGATTTCGCCATCTGGGGCAGGCTGCTGGGGCCATGTCCGGTTGAGTGGGTTGAACCAGATGGCGCGCATGCCGGCAGCTTGCGCACCGGCGATTTCGTCACTTGGGTGATCGCCAATATGTACCGCTAACTCTGCACTGACATTTGCGTGCCTGAGTGCTTCCTGGAAGGGTTTGGGGTCGGGTTTGCCAATCCCCAGGTCTTCGGCACACAGGGCAAACTGAAAGTAGTCGGCCAAGCCCAGGCGCCGGACATCGGCATTGCCATTGGTAATCACGCCGAGCTGGAACTGGCTGGCCAGAGCTTCGAGGGTCGGATGCACTTCGGCGAACAGTTCCACTTGATGGCGGGCATCCAGAAACACCTGGAATCCGGTCTCGGCCAGCGCTGAAGCCTCTTTCTCGACATAGCCGGCACCTAGCAAGGCATTGAGCAGGATACGCCTGCGCAGCTCGCTCAGGCGGTGTTTCAGGGCGGGCTCTTGTGCCAGCAACTGATTACGGATTTCCCACAGGTGCTCAACCGGAACCGCGCCCAGCTTTGGTGCATACATGGTCAGCCAATTACGCAGGGCGGCTTCGGCGTCTTGCATGACCGGAGTGACATCCCAGAGGGTGTCATCGAGATCAAAAGTGATTAGCTTGATGGTCATTCACTACTGCCTTTGCGTTTGGCCCTTGGGTGAGCGCTGTCATACACCGTGGCCAGATGTTGAAAGTCCAGGTGGGTATAGATTTGGGTGGTGGCGATATCGGCGTGGCCGAGTAATTCCTGTACCGCTCGCAAGTCCTGCGACGACTCCAGCATGTGGCTGGCAAATGAGTGCCTGAGCATGTGCGGGTGAAGATTTTGCCCCAACTCGCGTACCCCGGCTTGGCGCACTCGCAACTGCACGGCGCGAGCGCCAATGCGCCGGCCTTTGTTGATGACGAACACCGCGCCGTCAGCGGGTGAGCTCAAGGCGCGCATTGGCAGCCAGTTTTCCAGGGCCTGGCGAGCCATGCGTCCCACTGGCAGTTCGCGGGTCTTGTTGCCCTTGCCCTGCACACGAACCAGCCCCGCAGCCAGGTCGAGCCCGTCCAGGTTAAGGCTGACCAGTTCGGACAGGCGCAGGCCCGAGGAATAGAACAGTTCGAGCATGGCCTGGTCGCGCAGGGCAATAAAGTCGTCCTCCACGGCGCCGTCAAGCAGTTGCCCGGTGCGGTCGGCATCCAGGGTTTTCGGCAGGCGTCGCTCGCCCTTGGGCGGCATCAGGCCGCTGGCGGGATCATGTTGGCAGTGGCCTTCGCGAATCAGGTAGCGATACAGCCCGCGTGTGGCCGAAAGCAGGCGTGCCAGGCTGCGGCTGGATTGGCCTTGCATGTGCAGGTGGGCGACCAGGCGGCGTAGCCGCGAGGTGTCGAGCTGGTTCCAGTCAGCCAGTTGTTCACGCTGGCAAAAGCTCAGCAACTTGCCCAGGTCGCGGCCGTAGCCATCCAGCGTGTGCGCTGAGACCTGGCGCTCACTGCGCAAGTGTTCGAGGTAGGCGTCGATGCGAGCTTGCATGTTGACTCCTGATGCGCCGCGCGCCCTGCGTTTGAGTCGCCTAGCGAACCGAGCGAAGCGGGGTGGCGAAGCGAGGCAGTACGCGCGCCAGTACTTCGGCTATGTAGCCAAGGAACAGGGTGCCCAGGGAGCTTTTGTAATGCTGCGGGTCAGCGCTGCCAATGGCCAAGACGCCATGGGTGCCCTGATGAGTGATGGACACCACTGCCGCCGAGCCAACGTTGGCGGCTTCGCTCTTGCCGAACAAAAAGGCCAGTTCATGCTCGCGCAACACACCGCAAATGGTTTTGCCACCCGCCAGCAAGCCGCCAATGGCTTGATGCGCCTCGTTGCTGCTCATTGAGCGGCCGACCGGGAGCGGGTTGTCGCTGAACAGGATCAGGCTGACAAACGGTACCTGGAACTCGCTGCGCAGGCTGTCTTCGACACAGCTGACGATCTCTTCAAGGCTGGAGGCGTCAAGCATGTCGAGAACCAGGCGGCGGGTCTTCTCGAACAGGCGGTCGTTGTCGCGAGCCACATCCATCAGCTGTGAAAAGCGGTGGCGCATGTCGATATTGCGTTCACGCAGCAGGTTAACCTGACGTTCGACCAAGGAGACGGTGTCGCCACGTTGATGCGGGATGCGCAGTTCGGGAATCAAGTCATCGTGGTCGATGAAAAACTCCGGGTGCAGGCGCAGGTAAGCGGCCACTGTGGCTGAGTCGAGCGTTTTCGGTGAATCCTGCTGGTCACTCATAAGCGAACTTGTCCTTCGTATACGCGCACGGCGGGTCCGGTCATCATAACGGGCTGGCCGGGGCCTGCCCATTCAATCAGGAGCTTGCCGCCAGGCAACTCCAGTTGCACGGGCGAATCCATCCAGCCTTGGCTGATGGCGGCTACCGCAGCGGCGCAGGCGCCTGTTCCGCAGGCCTGGGTTTCACCAGCGCCCCGCTCCCAGACGCGCAACTTGCCGCGCTGGCGATCAATCACCTGGAGGAAGCCAACGTTAACCTTTTGCGGGAAGCGCGGGTGGTGCTCAAGCTTTGGGCCAAAGCCGTGGACATCGGCGGTTTCTGTGTTGTTGACGCGTAGCACCGCATGGGGATTCCCCATGGAAATGGCCGCCAGCTCAAGGGTTTGGCCATCGACTTCAACCGGGTAGCTAAGCGCCTGGGCGTCAGCCTGAAACGGGATCTGTTCCGGCACCAGGCGCGGCGGGCCCATGTCCACGGTAATCTGGCCGTCGTTGCGCACGTTCAGTTCGATGATGCCGCCTTTGGTTTCGACCCGAATCTGCTTTTTAGCCGTCAGTCGCTTGTCCAGAACGAAGCGTGCAAAGCAGCGCGCACCGTTGCCACACTGTTCGACTTCGCTGCCGTCGGAATTGAAAATGCGGTAGCGAAAATCAACATCCGGATTGCTTGGCGGCTCGACGAGCAACAGTTGATCGAACCCCACGCCAGTGAAGCGGTCGCCCCACTGCTTGGCGTTCTTGGGCTGAATGTGCGCGTGCTGGCTGACCAGGTCGAGGACCATGAAGTCATTGCCGAGGCCGTGCATTTTGGTAAAGCGCAATAACATGGGGTTACTCCGGCAGACGGCTTTCGCCTGCATAGAGTTCGCTGTATGTCTCGCGGGCTCGTACTTCAATGGCGCGCTGATTATCCACCACCACCTCGGCGGCACGACCGCGGGTGTTGTAGTTGGAGCTCATCACGAAACCATAAGCGCCGGCTGAGCAAACGGCGAGCAAATCGCCCTCGGCCAGTGCCAGTTGGCGATCCTTGGCGAGAAAGTCACCGGTCTCGCAGATCGGCCCGACGATATCGTAGTTGCGGCCTTGGCCTTCGCGCGGTTTAACCGCGACTACATCCATCCACGCCTGGTAAAGCGCTGGGCGGATCAAGTCATTCATTGCCGCATCGACTATGGCGAAGTCTTTGTGTTCGGTGTGCTTGAGGTACTCGACCTGCGTCAGCAACACCCCTGCGTTGGCCACGATCGAGCGACCCGGCTCAAACAGCAGGGCCAGGTCGCGCCCGGCAATGCGCTCGCGTACGGCCTTGATGTAGTCACCCGCCAATGGCGGCTCTTCGTCACGGTATTGCACGCCGAGGCCGCCACCGAGGTCCAGGTGCTTGAGCGTAATGCCGCGTTCGGCCAGGCGATCAACCAGAACCAGCAGGCGATCAAGGGCGTCGAGAAACGGTGGCAGGGTGGTCAGCTGCGAGCCGATGTGGCAGTCGACACCAATAATCTTCAGGTTTGGCAAGTCTGCGGCGCGGGCATAGACGCTCTCGGCGTCAGCAATGGCGATACCAAACTTGTTTTCCTTGAGGCCTGTCGAGATGTACGGGTGGGTGCCGGCATCAACGTCCGGGTTCACGCGCAGCGAAATGGGGGCTGTGACATTCATTTGCGCGGCAACTTCTTGCAGGCGCTCCAGTTCGTCGGTGGACTCAACGTTGAAGCAGTGCACGCCAACGCTCAACGCGCGCTGCATGTCGCTACGGGTTTTGCCGACACCGGAGAAAACGATCTTGTCGGCGCTGCCGCCGGCTGCCAGGACGCGTTCAAGCTCGCCACGGGAAACAATATCGAAGCCCGAGCCGAGGCGTGCCAGTATATTGAGCACACCCAGGTTGGAGTTGGCTTTTACCGCGAAGCAGACCAGGTGCTCCATGCCCTGCAGGGCATTGGCATAGGCTTTATATTGCGCTTCAATGTGCGCACGCGAGTAAACGTAGGTCGGCGTACCGAACCGTTCGGCAATGGCGGACAGCGCCACCCCTTCCGCGAACAGCTCGCCGTCGCGGTAGTTGAAGGCGTTCATATAGCGTCCTTATTCCGTTTGCGCTGCAGGTTCTTGTGTCTCGTCTGGCAGGTATAGAGGGCCTTTTTGGCCGCAACCTGAGAGCACAGAACTGACAGCGACGATCGCGATAAGGGCAGTAAGCAGCCGCTTCATGTGGAAATCCTTGTAAAAAAACACTATTGAGCAGGAGTATACCGGCCCCCCGGCGGCTTGCCTATGCGCTAAAAAAGCCATGCGCACAGGGCGTCGTACTGCCAGCAGAGCCGCCGTCAGTCTCGCTCGGGGCCAGGAAAACCGGGCCAGGCAGCCAATCGTTCAGCCACAGGAGTCGAAATGGATACCCTTGCAGCGCTCACCAGCTCAGTCTCGGTTGCTTATCTACAAGGGCTACTCGATTACCTTGAGCGCCAGGGCCAGCCTGTGGACAAGTTGCTCAAACAGCTCAAGTTGAGCCCCCAGCTACTGGCTCAGCGCGACCAGCGTATTGATGCGCAGCTGTATCTCCAGCTCCTTGAGTTCGGTGTCGACGCAACCGGCGATGACTGCCTTGGCCTGCATGTCGGCGAGTCGGTGCGCCCCGGCTATTATGGCGTGCTGGGTTATTTGATCATGAGCTGTGCGACCTTGGCTGATGCACTGCATCGCCAGGCACGCTACGCCACGCTGGTGGGGAACCTGGGCCAGGTTGACCTGGCCGACGAACCCGCGCGGGCTGGTCTCGAAGCACAGGTTGCGCACAGCTGGCGGCCGCATTTGAAACAGCAGTCCCGGCAGTTGAGCGAGGAAACCCTGGCTGGCTGGATGACTTTCGGTCACTGGATCAGCGGTCTACAGACACCTCCGACCGAGGTGCGTTTTGAGCACAGTGCACCGCTCGATACCCGTGAGCATCAACGGATTTTCCGATGCCCGGTGCTGTTTGACCAGGCCGATAACGCGCTGGTCTTTCCCAAGCGGTTACTCAGCACCCCGTTGAGCCAGGCCGATGTGCAAGTGCGCGGTATGTTTGATGCCTACGCCGACCGTCTGCTGGCGGATATAAAGCTGGGCAATAGCGTGCTGGACAAGGTGCGCCTGCAGTTGGTCAAGCAATTGTCGCAAGGCGCACCCGAGTTGGCGCAGATTGCCGAACAATTGGCCATGAGCCCGCGCACTTTGCAACGGCGACTCAGTGACGCGGGATTGTCGTTCAACCAACTACTTGAACAAACGCGCAAGCATATGGTGCTTGAGTACCTGGCCGACCCTGCGCTGGAGTTGAGTGAGATCGCCTATCTGGTTGGCTTCAGCGAAACCGGCTCCCTGGCGCGAGCCTTTCGCCGCTGGACCGGGCAAAGCCCCCATGAGTACCGTGCTTCGCGCGACGGACGTTGTTAAAATGCCAGCAAAGCTGACAAGCAATCAAAACTGGCTCAACATTGGGCCTTTGGCACCTTACACTTGACCGTCTTAATGATGGCAGCGCCAGAATCAGCGAAGCCGCCTCGACATGCAGGACGCATCTTTAATAGACGTCGAATTTTTCACCTCGGTCTTCACCTAAATGTTCTGCACGCTCCGAATTTCCTGAGGTATTTTGCAATGAGTTTGACCGAAGCCCGCTTTCACGACCTGGTAGATGCTACGCAGCAAGCGATAGAAGATATTTTTGATGACAGCGACCTGGATGTTGATCTGGAAAACTCGGCAGGAGTGCTGACCGTGCGCTTCGAGAATGGCAGTCAACTGATCCTGAGCCGCCAGGAACCTATCCGCCAGTTGTGGGTTGCGGCCAAGTCGGGCGGTTTCCACTTCGATTATGACCAGCCCAGTGAGCGTTGGATTTGCGATACCAGCGATGAGCTGCTCGGCGAGATGCTGGTGCGTATTACCCAGGAACAATCGGGCGCTGACCTTGAGTTCGATGAGCTCTGAAGCGCAGGCTGCCGCGCCTGTGCGCATCGAGTCGCCCTGCCAGCGCCGTTGCTGCCTGGATGATGACGATACCTGTTTGGGTTGTGGCCGAACCCTGGATGAAATTCGTGCGTGGAATGAATCCGATGCCCAGCAGCGCTTGGCCATCTGCCAGCGCGCCAGCCAACGGCTGTTGCAGGCCAATGGCTGATGGCTGGGCGGCCATGGGTGAAGAGGGGCAAGCAGGCAGGCCAATATAGTGGGTCTAAATCAGAATATCGTCTGGTTTGACGCTGTACCGCGAGGCTACCAGGTTTTCACATAGTCCCTTGGTGGTCTTGTTTATTTAATTGGCTGTGGTACGTTCAGCTTCATCACTTGTTAAAAACCCCGTCTTTCTGGCGGGGTTTTTGCTTTTTTAGGCTTCGGCTCAAGATTCGTCCTTCAAGGAGAACAGCGTTCACCATGAGCAGCGCACCGGCAATCACCATTACCCGCCTCGACATGCAGCGTCTCGAACGTTTGCTCGATGGCCTCGACGACTTTGGCCCAGGTGCTGTCGCGTTGCAGGCTGAACTCGATCGTGCAGATGTTATCGGTCACGACGAAGTGCCTGCGGGCCTCGTTACCATGAACTCGCGCGTGCATTGTCGCGAAGAGAGCAGTGGCAAGGATTACCACCTCACCCTGGTCTATCCGCAAGATGCTGGTGGTGAAGGCAAGGTTTCGATTCTTGCGCCAGTCGGTAGCGCTTTGCTGGGCCTGAGCGTTGGCCAGCATATCGACTGGACCAGCCCCAATGGCAAGGTTCTCAAACTGACCTTGTTGGCGGTTGAATATCAGCCCGAAGCCGCTGGCGAATATACGCGCTAGGAACCCTCTGAAAACTACTGCGCTCGATATTACTGCGTTAGAAAACTGTTCACAGCCTTTAGGCTGAACGCACTTCAGTGCGGCCCCGAAGGGGTGAGCAAAGCGAATCAACTGCTCATTTACAGCACGTAAAGTCGATCGCGACCCCGGTCTCTTTTTCGCAGTTTTTGACTCGCTGCGCTCGCCCTGGTACTGAAAGAGGCTCCCGCGTGGAGCCTCTTTGGTTGCATATGCACTTGCCTTCAGGCGTTGTGCAGGGCCATGTTCAAGGCCGCTTCCAGCGTGGTTTTGTAGCGCAGATAGTGCAAGGTCTGGATTTTTTCTTCGGTAACAATGGCGGACAAGTCCACATCGGTGATGTAGCAGAGGTAGCGTTCGCCGCCGCGGCGATGAGCCAGAATGTGTTGCGCCACTGCCGCGTACAGGTCCCCGGCATATTGCAGCTGCGAAAACTCCTGATGGTTGCAGTACAGTGTCACGCGCACACCCTTGGCGCCCGCCGGGTTGATAATCGCCTGAACATCATAGAACGGATGGTTGATCGGTGACTGCGGCGCCTCGCACGGGAGCAAGGACTTGGCATTGCCCGGCGCATCGGGCAGCACTTGGTAATAGAGCACTTCGGGCGGTGTCTGCAACTGCTCGGCCATGCTTTGCAGTGCGTTGCGGCGATACAGCAATGATTGCAAAAAACGCTGGATGGGCGTTAACAGGCAGTGTTCATCGGTAAACGGCAGGCGCTGGCGCCATAGTGCATTGCGTTCATCGAGGACGCTGAGCTCAGCTTCCCCACCGTTGCCGACAATACGGTAGAACACCTGAATGCAATCTGGCTTGGCCGTCGGCAAGATCAGGCCAAGGTCGTCATCTTGCAACGCGCTGCGGTCAACATGCAGTGCGCCGGCCTGGTTGTGTGGGCTACCCAGGTGTTCGATCAATTGGTTGATGTCGTCCAGGCTGGTGTAGCTGACCGGAGTGGCGCCCAGTTCAAGCACATGGAAGCGCTGCCGGGTTTGTATGATGTAGCGCTGGCGCAGCGCGGTCCTGTGGATGCTCTGGACCTGGTTGAATAACTCCTCGACGCGTTCGGCGATGGTCATCGCCCTGTTGCGGCAGTAGCAGCGTATCTGCAACTTGGGTGGTGGCGCGTCCTTGGGCAAGCGATTGAGATAGGCCTGCAGGCAATCGATCAAGGCACTCTGGCCGCTGTAGCGATGGACGCTCAACTCGTTCCAGCTATTGAGACTGACTTGATCAATGCTCTGCACCAGGTTTTCCCGTACGCCTGAATATCCGAGGGCGTCGATCCGCTCGGTGGTCATGTGTACATTCATCTGGCTGTGCTGCTTGAGTGGGTCGAGACCAACATTAATCAGCAGCAACACCATGCTTGGCTGGCTTTTTATGCGCAATGCCGCCTCGCCAACCGGTGGCAGCGGCAGGGTCAGCGACTGGCGCAGGCTGAGCAGGAGGTTGGATAGTTCGAACTCCGTCAGGTCGCTGCTGCCTGGATGCAAGGATATCCGGGTACCGCTGTCTATGATCCCGTTGAAATGACTCCAGGCCAGTAATTCAATCAAGTCACGGGTGCGCTTGATGGGGGCGAAGTTCGGCCAGTCTTGTGCGCCCAGGCTGCCACTGAATAGAGCCCACTGTTGCTCACTGGGCGCTTCGGGGCTGGGCGAATTAACCAGGGTAATGGTGTCTTCACCGAGGTCAGGGGCTATGCCGGGATTGATAAGCTCGACCTTGGCAGCCTTGCGCTCGAATGCGGCATACAGGCGTCTGCCGAGAATGGCCAGGTCCTGGTGGCTGACTGTGCTGGAGCCGCGCAGGTTGCGGCTTAATTGCACCAGGAAGCGGTAGCTGTAGGTCAGCTCATTGACCAGCATGTGCCGCTCGGTCTTGACCTGGCGTACTTTCCACTGGCTGCGGCTGTCGAGCAGTGCCAGCTTGCGCCTATCCCATTGCCATTCGCTGCTCAGGCGCTCGAGCAGCACGCGTTGCCAGCTTTTGACGCCATTGCGCGGCGGTCGGCTGAGTTTTTTGTTGGCTTTCAGGTACAGGCAACGGCGAATCAACTCAAGACGTTGGTGTTCGTTGCGCTCCAGCAAATATTCTTCAATCCGCCGATAGACGACTATGTATGGGTCGAGTTCATCAAGCTCCAGCTTATTGGCGAATACCGCATGCTTGAAGCGCAGCGACAGGCACTCAACCCTTGGATGTTCGCTGGCATAAATCTCGGTAAGCAGCAGCTTGAGCACAGACTTGTAGGGCGACCTGATGCCTTTGTACAACTGCCACAACCCCGCACCAATGAATTCGCCAGGAGGAATATGTGCAAGGCTGCCTAGATCAAGTGTTTCATCGTGGCGAACGAAGCGCTTCTCAAGCAGGGTCTGGGCATAGCTTTGGTAACGCGATTCCTCGAATGCAGGCACCAGCCACCACATGGGCGTGCGCCCGCCGAGCCAGATGGCGGTGCGATAAAACTCGTCGAGCAACAAGTAATGCTGTGTCGTGCCGCAGTCATCTGAGGTGAGTTGTGAGCCGCGCTCACCGAGGCGAAACCGCTCGGGATCGATCAAGAAGAAATGCACTTCACTGCCTTGGGTTGCAGCCCAGGCTTCAAGCAGTGAGCACTTCTTGCGCAATTCCTCCAGCGCTTGCTCGTTAAGCCCAGGGGCATGACACAGCCACAAGTCCATATCACTCTGATCTGCCTGAGCCAAAGTGCCCAGGCTGCCCATCAGGAACAGCCCGAGCAGCGGTGACTGCTGCTTGCCGCGCGGTGCTTTGTAGGTAAAGGCACGGGTCAGGCGTTGCGCCTGTGCGAGTACCTCGTCATCAGGTTCGTATCCGCAAAGGCCGGACGGAGTGCTGCCGGACACGTAACCGGGGAGCATGGGGTGATTGACATGGAGCAGCAGCGGCAGCAGTTTCAGCACAAATTGCTGGCGCGTTGACAGCGCTTGGTTGGCGCGCAACAGGCGTCCCTGGTTGACCCGCAAAAAACGTTTGCGCAGTTGTGTGAGCGCCTTGCGGTCGATGCCGTCGTCAAGGTCGGGACGAATTTCTTGATTACCGGGCATGCTGTCAATCTGCTATGAGGTCACTGGCAAAAGCGCGCAAACAGTATTTAAGCCTGTATCGGCAGTGCTGGTTTTTTCTGAAGCGAAGACGTCAGGAACTTGGTTTACGGCTCAGGGAAAAAGCTTTTGCCTGGGCAGCGGGCAGTGCCTTGGCGTACAGCCAGCCCTGGACATACTGCACGCCACTGGCTTTGACAAAGTCGGCCTGCTCAGCTGTTTCAACCCCTTCAGCAATCAAATTAAAGCCCAGGCTGCGGCACAGGTAACAGGTTTGCCGGTAGAGAATCCGGCCCTTGAGTTCATTGGCATTTTCCAGAATGCTCCGGTCCAGCTTAATACCGTCAACCTTGATCCGGCTCAATAGGCTCAGGCTGGAAAACCCTGTGCCAAAGTCATCCAGTAAAAAGCTGAAGCCCAGGGCCTTGAGCCTGGCCATGCTGCTTTCAATTCGATCCAGTTCGAGCATGAATGCGGACTCGAGAATTTCAATCTCGATACGGGGGCCGTAACTGCCGAGGCGATCAATCAGCGTGCCGAGCAATTGCGGATCAGTGATGTTGTTGGGGTCAAGGTTGATACTGATTTTCGGGTTGAAGCCTTCCTGCTCCCAGCTGGCGATGTCTTCGGCCACGGTATCGATGACAAATCGGTCGATAATGTGCGAATAGCCCGCGCGCTGAAAGGCCTCCACAAAGTAAGGACCCTTGATTGTTCCGGCGTCATCGATAATACGCAGCAGGGCTTCAAAACCGACGACTTGATTGGTTTCAAGCGACAGCTTGGGTTGGTAATGCAGTTGCAGGTCGCCGGACAGTACATCCTTGATGGTTTTTTCCAGGTCGATCTCGGCACGCAGGGACTCAGATTGCTTTTGCAAATACTGGCGCTCGATAACGCGGCCGATATCGTCATTGAGTTGAATGCGCTTGACCAGTTCCTTGTCGACGTCATGGCGCTCTGGCATCAGCGTAAGGCGTTTAACGAAGGGCAGGTAGATGCAGGTGCTGACCAGGATCAAACCCACTTGGAGCAAGGCCGTGCTTATATTGCCGCTGGCAATATAAGCATTGAGCAAAGGGGGTGTAATCCAGGGAAATGGGTGGCCATTGAAGCTGAAGTAACCGGTTGCTATCGCCGCATAGGCAATTAAAAAATTCACCAGGGGTGCGGCAATGAATGGCACCAGCAGGCGTGGGTTGAATACGATGGGCAGGCCATAAATCAGTATTTCATTAATGTTGAACAGGGCAAAGGGCGCTGCGATTTTTGCAAGACGCCGTGATGTTGGGTCTGAGGTGCCTATGAAAATTGCAATGAGCAGCGACAAGGTGGCGCCACTGCCGCCGAATATCACAAACAGGTTTATAAACTGGCCGGTTGTCAGTTGGGGAGCGAGAAGCTGGGCGCCATTTTCCATGCCGGTCAACAATAAATAGGCGTTGTCACCATGGACGCCAATGGCCCAGAACAGGTGGGTCAACAAGGTGCGTACAAAGAGTTGTGCGCTGAGGTCTTCATTGCTGAAGGTTTCGATCAACGGAGCCAGGGTCCAATTCGCCACTAGCGTCATCAGTGCGCCAGCGACCAGTAGCAGAACAAAGCAGGCCAGTGTCGGTATAAGGCTATTGAGGTGCTGTTTCAGGTAGCTGCTCAGGAGTTTGCCGGTCACCAGTTTCCAGGCATTTATCGCCGTCAGTGGGCGCAATAGGTAGGCCGCCAGAATAGGCAGTATTACCGCTCGGGGATCGCCGAGTAGGGTCGTTATGTAGCTTGTATTCGAACCATTGTTGAACGTGGGGATATGCAGGGCAAGCAAGCTGCTAAGTGCAAGTGCACAGACGACCATCGCCGAGAGGTGTAAGTGCTTGGCAAAGTGGAATGACAATGAAATCAGTGCAAGCAATGGAAACAGCTGTGAAAGTTGAAAGCTGAACAGCCCAAGCCAATGGGTGATTTGGATTAGCAGGGGGTCTTTAACGGATGCGACTTCAAACAGCGCAAGGATTAAAGAAATAAATGACGCAGCCAGAATAAAGGGCAAGAGTGCGATAAACGACTCTCGAATCGAGATCAGAAAGGTGCTGCCGAGCGGCGTGCGGTGGTGTGACATTATTAGCCATGTCCCGATGCTGGCCTGCAGTCTACCCCATACTTTCGATGGCACATAATGTGATTGCGCGGCGTTTGGATCTTTTAACCAGGCAGGAAAAATCTTGTGTTGTCGGCCTCAAATACGCCATGAAACAGCTGCATTTATCAAAGGTTTATGGCTGTGGACACACTGGCTGTTGGTTCACAGGCCAAGCCGAAAACCGGTCGTGCTGGACTTTCGCGGGTGCATGCGCAAGCGGCGCCAATGAGCGTCCGCTCGCTTGAGTTGTATTCAGGCAGGCTGTGGTTCGGAGCGAATTCCCAGCAGCACCTGGGTGTGCTCGACCGCGTCGAGTCCGAGGCTGGTCAGGTAGCCACCGTCATCAAGCGAGATCAGGCCTTTCGCATGGAGACGCCGAGCGGCTGCTATCGCGGCGGGCGATGCCGTGTGGTGTACTTTGAGCCCTTCTTTGGTGTTACCCAGGTTGTACATCGAGAGAATTTCGAGTTCGGCAATAAGTTCGGGGGTAAAGGCCATAAGTACTCCAGCTATTGTTTTAGGGAACTGCTGAAAATCGTTTGGACTTGGGGTAATGCTGATAAACCCCTATCTGTGGCGGCTTGCGTGTTGAATCCAGTGTAGCCAAGCATTACTCAGTCTGCTGCGCTCTGATGACGCCAGTGGTCGAGTATCCGCTGATAGGTGCCGTTTGTGTGGATGATTTGCATGCCCTGATCAAAGTGGCTGATCAAGTCCGCTGCGCGCGGGTCTTTTCGGGTAAAGCTCAGGAACACCCGTGCATGGGTCAGCGTGGCAACGGGGGTGAATGCGCCTTTGAGTTCAGCCCTCTCGGCAAACAATGCTTCGGCTGTTCCGCGATAGGCAGCGGCGTAGTCAACTCGCCCTCGCTGGAGCATCAGGAATCCATTAAGGTCGCGCCTCACCGGAACGCGCTTGAAGCTGGTCATTGAATCGAATTCGGGACCGTACTCATAACCTATGGTGACCGCCACCGATTGTTTGGCCAACGCAGTCAGGCTGGTCATGGGCTTGGCTGTTTTGCTGTTCGCCCACAGCAGGATGTCGTCGTTGAACAACGGATACTTCGGCAGCAGGTATTGGCTGGCGATCTGCTTTTTTGGGAAGGTATTGAAAAAGGCCATTATCTCGCCGCGTTGTGCGGCATCCATACAGCGCGAGTAAGGGTAGGGCACCAATTCGATATCGGCCTTACTGGCGGCAAACGCTGCGCGAACGATGTCTACCGACATGCCCTGAATCTTGCCATTGCGAAATGCTGTGTAGGGAAACCAGTCGTCCTCGGCACCTATGCGAAAGGTTTCCGCCTGCACCAGGCTCGGGCCAAGGCTCAATAGTAGACATAATATTGCGCGGCTGAGCCTATGGTTCACTCGATTACGACCTCCACTGTGATCAAGGCGGGTAACAGCCCTTGCCGATTGTGGTGGCTGCAACCACTGCGCACCGGTATTACTCGGGGAGTTCTGGCAATGCGCGTAAACCCAGTTCGTAGCGCTGCAGGTTAAACGGCTGGTCAGTTTCAAGCATGCTGTTGACTTCATACGCCAGCACTTGAGCCATCAACTGCAGGATCTCTTCTCGCTCGTAGCCCACCAGTGTCAGCTTGTTCAGGGTCGCCAGGGCCGCTGCGGGCTCGCCCGCCGCGATCTGGTTCTCGACGGCTTCGATCAAGCGTTCTTCGGCGAAAGCCTGGTCTTCGTTATCTTCAATGTCGCTCATACCGGTCTCATGGGCAGCTAGAGTTTGCAGTGTGCCAGTCTGTTGGGGCTTTCGCCATTCACTGTTCTGATAAGACTAGCCATCTGGCGCGGTGCAGGTCTATAACCCTGGCTTTGGAAACCTATTGGATCCTGCCGAAATGTTGAAACTGTACGGATTCGCCGTAAGCAACTACTACAACATGGTCAAGTTCGCCTTGCTGGAAAAAGGCATGGCGTTCGAGGAAGTGCCCTTCCATCCTGACCAGAGTGAGCAGAGTCTCAACATTAGCCCGCGTGGCAAAGTCCCCGCATTGGGGACTGACCAGGGCTACATGAGTGAAACCAGCGTTATCCTCGAATACATCGAAGAGACGGGCAGCGGCAAATCCTTGCTGCCGAGCGAGCCTTTTGCACGGGCTCAGGTCCGAGCCCTGATGCGCGAGATTGAGTTGTATATCGAGTTGCCGGCCCGTTTGGGTTATCCACAGGCTTTTTTCGGCATGCAGATCGCGCCGGCGTTGCAGGAAAAGTGCAAGCTGGAGCTGCTGGCCGGGGTCGCAGCATTGAAGCGACACGGCAAATTCACGCCTTATGTCGCCGGGG
Organism: Pseudomonas sp. S9; assembly: GCF_000222125.1. Taxonomy (NCBI): domain Bacteria; kingdom Pseudomonadati; phylum Pseudomonadota; class Gammaproteobacteria; order Pseudomonadales; family Pseudomonadaceae; genus Pseudomonas; species Pseudomonas sp. S9. The sequence continues at coordinate 86,720 of NZ_AFFX01000010.1, forward strand.
ACAGCCTGACGCTCGCGGATGTGTACTTCCTGTACAGCCTTGACCTGGCTTGCGCCGTCGCCCAGAAGTTGTTTGATATTGATTTACTGGCCGATTTTCCGCAGGCGGGCAAATTGCTTGCTCAGCTGAACAGGCTGGAGTCTGTGCAGAAAATTGCGGCGGATAAAGAAGCCAACATGCCAGAGTTCATGGCGATGATTAAGGCGCGGGCCCAGGCGAATGCCTGAGTAACAAGCAAATACAGGCGACAAGTATGATCTTGTCGCCTGGTTAGCCAAGGTGCTTAACGGCTGGCCAGCAATGCCTCGCCGCGTTTAACCGCAGCGCGGACTTGTGCCGGTGCGGTGCCACCAATGTGGTCACGGGCATTGACCGAGCCTTCGAGGGTCAGCACGTCAAATACGTCGGCATCGATTTGGTCGCTGAATACGCGCAATTCATCCAGTGTCATTTCGGCGAGGTCCTGGCCGTTATCCACACCGAATTTAACCGCATGGCCGACAATCTCGTGGCAGTCACGGAATGGCAAGCCTTTGCGCACCAGGTAATCCGCCAGGTCGGTCGCGGTGGAGAAACCGCGCAAGGCGGCTTCACGCATGATTGCATGCTTGGGCTTGATCGCCGGGATCATGTCGGCAAATGCGCGCAGGCTGTCACGCAGCGTGTCGGCAGCGTCGAACAGGGGCTCCTTGTCTTCCTGGTTGTCCTTGTTGTAGGCCAGGGGCTGGCCTTTCATCAGGGTCAGCAGGCCGGTCAGTGCGCCAAACACACGACCGGTCTTGCCGCGCACCAGCTCCGGTACGTCCGGGTTTTTCTTTTGCGGCATGATCGAACTGCCGGTGCAGAAGCGATCAGGCAGCTCGATAAATTGGAACTGGGCGCTTGTCCACAGCACCAGTTCTTCGGAGAAGCGCGACAGGTGCATCATCGCAATGCTTGCCGCCGCGCAGAATTCGATGGCGAAGTCGCGGTCGGAAACGCCATCTAGCGAGTTGCCGCCAACGCTGTCAAAACCCAGCAGTTCGGCGGTTATTTCGCGTTGAATCGGGTAGGTTGTCCCGGCCAGCGCGGCCGAGCCCAGCGGCATGCGGTTGGTGCGCTTGCGGCAATCCACCAGGCGCTCATAGTCACGAGACAGCATTTCGAACCAGGCCAGCAAGTGATGGCCAAAGGTGACTGGCTGAGCCGTTTGCAGGTGGGTGAAGCCCGGCATGATGGTTTCGGCTTCGCGTTGTGCCTGCTCAAGCAAGCCCTGCTGCAGGCGTGTGATTTCACCGAGGATGATGTCGATCTCGTCACGCAGCCACAGGCGAATGTCGGTTGCGGCCTGGTCATTACGGCTGCGCCCGGTGTGCAGTTTTTTACCGGTGATGCCGATCAGGTCTGTCAGGCGGGCCTCGATGTTCATGTGCACGTCTTCGCGCTCGATGCTCCAGTCGAACTGACCGGCTTCGATTTCGTGCTTAACCTTGCCCAGTCCCTCGATAATGCTGTCGCGCTCTGCTTCACTGAGCACACCGACTTTGGCGAGCATGGTCGCGTGGGCAATCGAGCCCATGATGTCGTGACGGTAAAGACGCTTGTCGAATTCGACAGAGGCGGTGAAACGGGCGACGAAGGCGTCGACTGGCTCGCTGAAGCGGCCGCCCCAGGATTGGTTGGTCTGTTCAGTGCTCATGAGTTCGCTCGGCTGGTGCGCTAGTTCGGCCAGGTTGCAGCCACGCATGCTCAAAGTTATCAACAGGCTGTGAGGGCGCCTGAAGTCAGCTTGGGGCAGCGGGTCGCAACCGGCGTGACGGATACTTTGAGCGATAATAACAGGGCTCACCGGCAAAATCGCCGGGTGCGCGTCGTCCAGGGGCTGCGCAATGTGCTTTCCGGTCCAGGCCGACAATGTCGCACCGGTCACATTTCATGAGGCTGCCCGGCTGTTCACGGCACTATTTCAACCGTATGGGGCTTGCCCACTTGCCGAGTCCATGCGGCACACGGAAACTGCGTCGATGCGAAATAAACCATTTAAAACACAAGAAAAACGGGCGCCGGTTGATGACTTCTTCGTGCCCGAGCTTTGTCAGCCGGAAGCCCTGCTGAGCATGGTCTTGCTCGCAGAACTGCTGGTGCTGGTGCTGGTGCTGGCCGAGCCGATGTTGCCAGGTTTCAATTGGGTGCGTTTGGCGCTTACATCCTTGTTCGTGCAGTGGATAGTGTTGCTTTCGGCGGCGCTGCTATGTCGCTTGCGCCCGCTGATGGCGCGCTGGCGTGCCGAGGTGGCCGGGTTGTTTTGCTGCGCCATCGTGGTTGCTTTGACTATGATTTGTACCCTGGTCGCCGATTTTTATGACCTTGGCGGGCAGTTGCCTCGTGCCGGAGAGGTCAATCTTTACCTGCGACATGCATTAATCAGCATGATTATGTCGGCACTGCTGCTACGCTATTTTTATCTGCAGAGCCAATGGCGCAGGCAAGAGCAAGCGGAGCTGCGGGCGCGGATCGAGTCATTGCAAGCGCGTATCCGGCCACACTTCCTGTTCAACAGCTTGAACAGTATTGCCAGTTTGGTGGCTATTGACCCGAACAAGGCCGAGCAGGCGGTGCTGGATTTATCTGACTTGTTTCGCGCCAGCCTGGCCAAGCCCGGCAGCCTGGTGACCTGGAGTGATGAGCTGGCGCTGGCGCAACGATATTTATCGATTGAACACTATCGCCTCGGCGAGCGTCTACAGTTGCAGTGGGAGGTTTCAGATGTACCTGAGGATCTACCGATTCCTCATTTGACCCTGCAGCCACTTTTGGAGAACGCCCTGATTTACGGTATCCAGCCCTTGGTGCAGGGCGGCTTGGTTCGCGTCGAGGCACATTACCTCGAAGGAGTGTTTCAACTGACTGTGAGCAATCCCTATGTTGAGCAAGACATGCCTCCGTCACGCGGGACTCATCTCGCCCTGGAGAATATCGATGCACGTCTTGCGGCACTTTTTGGGTCTAACGCCAGTCTCAGCGTGGAGCGCCGTGACGGCCGCCATTACACCCGTCTACGCTATCCTTGTGCGAGACTCACGCAGGAAGCCAGAGCAATATGAATGTTCTTATCGTCGATGACGAACCCCTAGCTCGAGAGCGCCTAAGCCGAATGGTCGGCGAGCTCGATGGTTATCGTGTCCTTGAGCCAGCTGCGAGCAATGGCGAAGAGGCACTGAGCCTGATAGACAGCCTTAAGCCTGATGTCGTGCTGCTGGATATCCGCATGCCTGGTCTGGATGGATTACAGGTCGCGGCCAAGTTGTGCGAGCGTGAAGCGCCGCCTGCGGTCATTTTCTGCACCGCCCACGATGAGTTTGCCGTGGAGGCATTTCAGGTAAGCGCCGTGGGCTATTTGGTCAAGCCCGTGCGCAGTGAACATCTGGTTGAAGCCCTGAAAAAGGCCGAGCGGCCCAACCGCGTGCAATTGGCCGCGCTTACCCGCCCGGCAGTTGAAAGCGGAGGCGGGCCTCGCTCCCATATCAGCGCGCGCACACGCAAGGGCATTGAACTGATTCCCCTGGACCAGGTGGTTTATTTCATTGCCGATCACAAATACGTGACCCTGCGCCATGAGCACGGCGAGGTGCTGCTCGATGAGCCGCTCAAGGCACTTGAAGACGAGTTCGGTGATCGATTTGTGCGCATTCACCGCAATGCATTGGTTGCGCGTGATCGCATTGAGCGTTTGCAGCGCACGCCATTGGGCCACTTTCAATTGTTTCTCAAAGGGCTCGATGGCGATGCCTTGGTCGTTAGCCGGCGGCATGTCGCGGGTGTGCGCAAACTGATGAACAGTCTTTAGTGCGGCCAAGTCATAAGTATTGCTGCATCAGTGCCGGGAGGCTCGCAACGCCGTAGCCTGTTATCATCTGGGGCAGTTCGTATTCTGGAATTGCCCATGTCCCGTGAAATTCGCATCGCCACCCGTAAAAGTGCCCTGGCCCTGTGGCAGGCTGAGCACGTTAAAGCTCGCCTGGAACAAGCCCACCCAGGCCTGGTTGTCAGCCTGGTGCCTATGGTCAGTCGTGGCGACAAGCTGCTGGATGCGCCGCTGGCTAAAATCGGTGGCAAAGGCCTGTTCGTCAAGGAACTTGAAACCGCATTGCTGGAAAACCAGGCCGATATTGCGGTGCACTCGATGAAAGATGTGCCGATGGATTTCCCTGAAGGGCTCGGCCTGTATTGCATTTGTGAGCGTGAAGACCCACGCGATGCCTTCGTCTCCAATACTTTCGACAGCCTCGCGGCATTGCCTGCCGGCAGCATTGTTGGCACCTCCAGCCTGCGTCGTCAGGCGCAATTGCTGGCGCGTCGCCCTGATCTGACCATCAACTTCCTGCGTGGCAACGTCAATACGCGCCTGGCCAAACTCGATGCTGGCGAGTACGACGCAATCATCCTGGCCGCGGCGGGCTTGATCCGTCTCGGTTTCGGTGAGCGAATTCGCGACTCGATCAGTGTCGAGGACAGCCTGCCAGCAGGCGGGCAGGGCGCGGTCGGTATTGAGTGCCGCACAGCCGATGCCGAGATCCAGGCGTTGCTGGAGCCCTTGAATCACCGTGAAACGTCGCTGCGCGTGACGGCTGAGTGGGCCTTGAACAAACGCCTCAATGGCGGGTGCCAGGTGCCAATCGCGTGCTACGCGATTATCGAGGGTGAGCAGCTCTGGCTTCGTGGCCTGGTGGGTCAGCCCGATGGCGGCCTGCTCCTGAGTGCAGAGAGCCGGGCGCCCTTGGCCGATGCCGAGGCGCTTGGTGTCGCCGTCGCTGAAGATCTGCTTGGCCAAGGGGCAGAAGCCATACTCAAGGCTGTATACGGCGAGGCAGGCCACGCGTGAGCCAATGGCGGCTGCTGCTGACTCGCCCGCAGGATGAATGCGTGGCGCTGGCTGCGGCATTGGCCGAGCAGGGTATTCATAGCGACAGTCTGCCGCTGCTCAATATCGTCGAGCTGGATGAAACCGCCGAGCAGCGCGAAACCCTCAGCCAGCTTGAACGCTACTGCGCGGTCATTGTTGTCAGCAAGCCTGCAGCCCGCATCGTGCAGCCGCGGCTTGAACGCTACCAGATAGAGGTTTCGCCAACCCAGCCCTGGTTCAGCGTGGGCGCGGCGACGGGGGAAATCCTGGCCGGGTATGCTGCGGATGCGCACTGGCCCGGCGCGGGCGATGACAGCGAGGCATTGCTTGGCCTGCCCCGGCTCAAGCAGGCTCTGGATGCCGATGCAGCCCCTCGGGTGCTGATTATTCGCGGCGAAGAGGGGCGTGAGTTCCTCGCCGATAGTTTGCGCAGTCAGGGCGTAGTGGTGGATTATCTGGGCTTGTACCGCCGAGAGCTACCGCAATATCCTGCGGGAACCCTGCACACCACTGTGCGCTCCAATCAGCTCAACGCTGTGGTGGTCAGTAGTGGCCAGGGGTTTAAACACTTGCTACAAATGGCGGGTGATCAATGGCCCGCATTAAGCAAGCTAACCTTATTTGTGCCGAGTCTGCGAGTAGCTGAACAAGCACGTGCAGCGGGCGCTGAATCTGTAGTGAACTGTCGCGGTGCAAATGCTGCGGCGTTGTTGGCGGCGTTGCAGGCTGAGTCTGCCCCGCCCTCTGAGACAAAGGATGGATACGTGAGCGAAGCGACTTCCCCGAAAGAGCAGCCTGTGCAGGATGCACCAAAGCCAGTCACTAAAACACCAGCGCCAGACAAGTCTTCGAACGGTAGCGGACTGGCGATAATCGCCCTTTTTCTCGGCGCTGCAGGCGTTGCCATTGGCGGCTGGGGTGTCTGGCAGTTGCGCATGTTGCAGGCAGGTGAGCAGCAGCAGGTGGCGCAACTTGAGCAAACCCAGGCTCAGGCCGCAGTGCTTTCACGACAGGCGAAAAGCCTGGACGATCGTTTGCAGTCGCTACCGCCACCCGATGAGCTGGATGAGCGTCGGCGCCTGGTCTTGCAACTCCAGGGCGACCAGCAACTGCTCAACAAACGGCTTGAGACTGTACTTGGTGCCAGCCGCCAGGAATGGCGCCTGGCCGAGGCCGAGCACTTGTTGCGCCTGGCCAGCCTGCGCCTCTCGGCGCTGCAGGATATCAACAGTGCCACGGCCTTGGTCCGCACCGCGGATGAAATTGTCCGTGACCAGGATGACCCGGCTGCCTACGCGGTGCGTGAGCAACTGGCGCAAAGTCTTGAGGCGCTGCTGACCACGCCGAATCCTGACCGCACCGGTTTGTTCTTGCAACTGGGCGCGCTGCGCGACCAGGGCATGCAGCTCAATGCACTGAATCCATCATTCAAGGATGACGGTGGTGCCCTGGGCCAATTGGCCGAGGAAAACTATGGGGAAGGCTGGTGGGCCAGTCTTTTGGAGACCGCTGGGCAGTACGTTCGCCTGGATTTCCATGCCGACCAGAATATTCGTCCATTGCTGGCTGGCCAGAGCCTTACCCAGGTTCGCCTGGCCTTGAGTCTGGCGCTGGAACAAGCGCAGTGGGCGGCGTTGCACGGCCAGACGGCCGTGTACAAGCAGGCGCTGACGCAGGCAGCCGATGTGCTTGATGGCAACTTCAACAAAGACAACCCAAGCAGCCGTGCCCTGCGCGCACGGGTGGGCGAGTTGATTGACCAGAGCATCGAGGTCAAGGCGCCAGACCTGACTAATTCGATCAATGCCATGCAGGCCTATATCGAGAAAAAGCAGTCGGCTCGTGAACGCCTGAAAAATGCACCGGTTGCAGACAAGCCGGCGGCGGAGGAGGCGACTCAATGAAGCGCGCTTCCCTGCTGATATTTATCCTGCTGGTTGCTGGTGGACTGGCTCTGCTGGGCTACTCGATTGCCGAGCACAAGGGTTACGTATTGCTGGCCTACAAGAGCTTTCGTTACGAATCCAGCTTATGGATATTCCTGGCGCTGATTGTTGCGCTCTGGCTGATTGTCTACCTGTTGCGCCTGCTGCTGCGTCTATTGGTGACCTCTGGCCGGCTGGTGAACCCCTGGTCGCGCCTGCACCGCAATCGACGTGTGCGCCTGGCTTCAGAGCAAGGCTTTGTTGACCTGGTTGAAGGGCGTTGGTCTGCTGCGCTACGCCATTTGCGTAAAGCTGCCGAGGCCGAACCATTGCCCTTGATGTATTACCTTGGTGCTGCCCGTGCGGCTCATGAGCTGGGGCAAAAGGAAGAATGTGACGCGCTGTTGGAGCGGGCACTGGAACGTCAGCCGCAGGCGGAGCTTGCCGTGGCGTTGAGCCATGCCGAGTTTCAACAGGGCCGTGGCGAATTTGAGGCCGCGCTGGAAACCTTGCAGGTGATGCATGAGCGTCACCCGAACAACCAGCAAGTGCTTAAGCAGTTGCAGCAGCTCTATGTACGCAATCAGGATTGGTCGGCATTGCTTGGCATCCTGTCCTCTGTGCGCAAGGAAAAAATGTTGAGCAGTGACGCGCTGGCTGAGCTTGAGTTGAAAGCGTGGCGCGGTCGCCTGGCAGCGGCGGCGACCCCTGGAGAAGGCGGTCATGAAGCTGCACAGGCAAATCTCAACAACGCCTGGAAGCAGCTGTCTTCTGCCCAGCAACAAGAGCCCATGCTGGTTGCAACCTACGCCGAGCAGTTGCGTCAGCTGGGTAATGAGGACGAGGCAGAGGCTATGTTGCGTGCCGCGCTCAAGCGCAGCTATGACAGTCGCTTGGTGCGTTTGTACGGCTTGTTGCGTGGCAGGGAGGGTGCGCGTCAGCTGCAAACGGCCGAGAGCTGGCTGAAGGATCACCCAACCGATGCCGACTTGCTTCTCACCTTGGGACGCATCTGCAGGCACAACCAGCTGTGGGGCAAGGCGAAGGAATATTTTGAAGCCAGCCTGCGTTTCCAGCGGCACCCGGAAACCTGTGCCGAGCTGGCACGTTTGCTCGCACAACTGGGCGATACGGAACGCAGCAACCAATTGTTCCAGGAAGGATTGGGCCTGCTCGACCAACGATTCAGCGCCTTGCCTGCGACTGCAGCCGCCAGCAATTAAGCTGGCAAGCCTCAAAGGTCCATGCATCCATGGGCTTTTGAGGCAGAGGCCCTAAGCGACCTGTGGTGGCTATTGGCTGACGGCCAGTTGCGTTATCACGCGCTTTTACCTTGAAACGCCTGGGCGCTTTCTACTACCGTATGCGCCCTTGTCATCATCCTTTTCGGAGCCACCATGCAATTGGCTAGCCCACGCAGTCTATTTTTGCTCGCCTTCCTTGGCTGTGTCGCCTTGATGGGCGGTGCGCTCTATCTTGAGCATGTTGTTGGCCTGGAGCCTTGCCCGCTATGCATCTTGCAGCGGATCGCGGTGATTTTGTTTGGACTGTTTTGCTTGATTGCCGCCATTCATGGCCCAGGACGTATCGGTCGGCGGATATATGCTGCCCTCGCGTTGTTCAGTGCCCTGGTCGGTGCGGGTACGGCTGCGCGTCAGATATGGTTGCAAAACATTCCGGCTGACCAATTTCCGGCGTGTTTGCCGAGCCTTGAATACATGATGGATCCACTGCCGTTTCAAGAGATTATCCGCGTGGTCTTGCATGGCTCTGCCGACTGCGCCGAGGTCAACTGGACATTGTTTGGCATGAGCATTCCCGAGTGGAGCCTGCTGGCCTTCATTGCCATGATCATTTTTGCCTTGCTGCAATTATTCCGCCGCGTCTAAACCGGATATACCTGGGCCAGGCAAGGATGCCAGCCCCTGGTGGCCTGGTTGATCTCGCACTTCTCTCTGTCCTGGTTGCGCCGGCTGTGGCTTGGTGTGCCCTCAAGCCCTATGCTGCTTGAGCTACAGATTAAACGCCCGTATGAAATTTTCTCGACACAGTGCCTTGATGGCAAATGGCGGGAAGCATACTCTGACTCCACAACAACAGTTGGCACCCGTTTACCAGGGTCCCAGTCGTGTATTGAATAAGCCGATTGTTAGAAAAATGTCTCTAATCGGGCGTATAACAGAGAAACCGATAAGGGGAGTGAGGTCATCATGCTCGATAGTTGTCAGAACGCTCAGGAACGATGGGGTGGTGTTCACCAGTTGATCGATCGTTGGCTCAAGGAACGCGAGGAGTTGGTTCTGGCATATTCTGCTGCCAGCGCACCCACTACTGCCGTGACTACCAATGAACCTGCCGTACAAAAATTCTGTGAGGTTTTGGTCGATTACGTATCGGCAGGCCATTTTGAAGTCTATGAGCAGCTCACCAATGAAGCCAAGGCCTTTGGTGATGAACGAGGTCTTGAGCTGGCCAAGCAGATCTATCCGCGTATTGACTCTATCACCGAGGTTGCGCTGTCGTTTAACGACCGCTGTGACAACGGCGATTGCCGGGATAATGCGTCGTTGGTGGCAGAGCTGAATCAACTGGGTCGATTGCTTCATGAGCGTTTCGAACTCGAAGACTGCTTGATCGAAGTGCTGCATAACGCCCATCAAGAGCAATCGACTGCTGCTGTTTAAGCGCCGGTTGCCAATCAACATTTAGCGTTTTATCGGTGCAAACTGCATCGACAAAGCGCTGTCCTTGGCCTTTGAAGCGCGCGCTTTATGGGTGCCTGACTCTTGCCGGGCTAGCCTGGCTTTCCTCATTCTTCTTGACTGAATACAGGCCCTGCATGGGCTTACTGTGCAGGGGCTTTTGGCTTTCTGGATTGTGGCGTTGTGATGACTTGAGTCGCGTTGCGGCACGTTCTGTTCAATTGTAGGTCTGAATAATTCAGATCCTGTTATTGGCGGCTCCGGCTTCTTGAATAGTTGGGCAGGGGTGCAAATATTCTCGTCAATACTCCAACAAATGAGCGGATCACTAGCGACTGTGCAGTCAGGCGTCTAGTATGGGCTCATCAACAACCGCCAGGAGGCGAGCCATGTCGGCGAAAAAGAGCGCAAACAAAAAATCGGTTTCGACCCCGTTGCACTTACTCCAGCAACTTTCCGGAAGCTTAATGGAGCTCCTGGAGGATGCTTGCAGCAAAGCCTTGGTTGACGCAGAAAAACTGCTCGCCAAACTCGAAAAGCAACGTGGCAGTGCCCAGGAAAAGCTGCATAAAGCCCGTGGCAAGTTAGAAGATGCCGCCAGTGCGGGTAAGAGCAAGGCACAGAAGAAAGCCAAAGCCAGCGTGACTGAGCTTGAAGAGCTGCTTGATGCGTTGAAAGAGCGCCAGACGGAAACCCGCGGCTATATCGTCAAGCTCAAGCGTGATGCCCAGGAGAGCCTGAAGTTGGCCCAAGGTGTTGCCAAGGTCAAAGAGGCGGCCAGCAAAGCTATTGCCAGCCGTGATGCAAAACCTGTCATGGTCAAGGCCGCGCCAGCCAAGCCAGCGGCTAAACCCGCTGCGCGCAAGCCGGCAGCCAAGCCCGCTGCATCTCGTGCTGCGGCCAAGCCAGCGGCTAAAACCACAGCAGCCAGGCCTGCAGCCCGCAAGCCTGCAGTGACCAAAGCCGCCGCTGCCAAGGCCCCGGCTAAAGCGACCGCAGCAAAACCTGCGGCCAAGCCAGCGCCTGCGCGTGCAGCCGCAGCCAAACCGGCAACTAAAACCACCGCCGCAAAACCTGCTGCGCGCAAGCCGGCTGCGAAACCAGTAGCGAGCAAAACTGCAGCAGCCAAGGCGCCTGCAAAAGCCCCGGCGGCCAAACCTGCTGCCAAGCCAGCAGCACGTTCAACACCAGCAGCTAAGCCGGCTGCATCCGCAAAGCCAGCGCCTAAAGCATCCGCGGCCAAGCCGGCGGCTAAACCTGCTGCGCGCAAACCGGCAACGGCCAAGCCTGCGGCGACTAAAACGCCGGCCGCCAAAGCCCCAGCCGCGAAGCCCGCTGCAGCAAAACCGGCTGCCCGTAAGCCGGTGGCGCGCAAGCCTGCAGCCAAGCCCGCTGCCAAGCCTGCCACGCCAACTGCAACCGGTGCATCAGCGCCAACACCGACTGGTGCCACATCGACAGCTTCCGCTGCCACAAAACCTGCTGCCAGCGTGGCTACTCCGGCTGCAAAACCTGCAACCGAGTCTTAAGCGCTTAGCGATACAGGGCCGCGATGCGCAGTTGCTCCAGCGCATCGCGGCCTGTTTCATTGAGCACGGGGGCCATGCCCTGCAGCCAGGCCGTCAAGGTTTCTTCGGCGCCATCGGGCCAACCTGCCATCAATGCAGCTAAACGTTGCAATTGTATTCTTTCCGCCTCGACTTCCAGGCGCTTGACCTGCTCCCGTAACAGCGCCAGCTCACTGTCGTTGTTCGCCGCAGCACGCCAATCCATGCGCACTTGTCGCAAGGCGGTGACCACGCCATGTTGCCAGGGCCGCGCAAGCAAACGCATTTTTTCCGCATGGTCGGGGTTGTAGGCCACTCCACGCCTGCCCAGCCAGGCAGCGCAAAGCAACAGGCACACATCGCTGCCCAGTCCTTGCAAGGTCAGGCAAGCCTGTTCGACTTCGGGGCGCTGATAAAAGCCTTCGGCGAATCGCCACAGATCAGAGGACATAGTGCTTTCCGGGATTGTCGCGAAGGACTCTGATAGACTCCGCCGCCATTATGATTCGACTCTTGAACCTTACATTACAACGCGGCCCTCAACGTTTGCTAGAAGACGCTGAGATGACCCTGCACGCCGGTCACAAAGCCGGTCTGATCGGTGCCAATGGTGCCGGCAAATCCAGCCTGTTTGCCCTGTTGCGTGGCGAGCTTAGCGCCGATGCCGGTGACTGCCTGTTGCCGGCCGACTGGCGTATCGCCCACATGCGCCAGGAGGTTGATGTCCTTGAGCGCATCGCGGTCGATTATGTCCTCGACGGTGACGTACATCTGCGCCAGGTGCAAGCCGAATTGGCCAAGGCTGAGGCCGAGCATGATGGCGCGGCAGTTGCCCGCCTGCATACTGCGCTCGATAGCCTCGATGGTTATACCGCCGAGGCCCGCGCGCGCAAACTGCTTGCCGGGCTGGGCTTTGACAACGCGCAGATGGACCGTCAGGTCGGCGACTTTTCCGGTGGCTGGCGTATGCGCTTGAATCTGGCGCAGGCGCTGATGTGCCCCTCCGCCTTGTTGCTGCTCGATGAGCCAACCAACCACCTTGACCTCGATGCGATCCTCTGGCTCGAGGGCTGGTTGAAAAGCTATCCGGGCACCATGCTGCTGATTTCTCACGACCGTGACTTTCTCGATGCGGTGGTGGATCACTTTGTGCATCTCGATCAGCAAAAGCTGACGCTGTATCGCGGTGGATATTCGGCGTTCGAGCGCACTCGTGCCGAGCGCCTGGCCCAGCAGCAACAAGCGTTCGAGAAGCAGCAGGCGCAACGTGCGCACATGGAAAAGTACATTGCGCGCTTCAAGGCGCAGGCCACCAAGGCGCGCCAGGCGCAGAGCCGAATCAAGGCGCTTGAACGGCTTGAGGAGTTGGCTCCGGCGCATGTCGACTCACCATTTGACTTCAGTTTCCGTGAAGCTGAAAAGATTTCCAGCCCGCTGCTGGATCTCGATAATGCAGTGCTCGGCTACGGGCAAACCGTGATCCTGGAGAAGATCAAGCTCAACCTTGCACCCGGTGCGCGCATTGGCCTGCTAGGACCCAACGGTGCAGGTAAGTCGACCCTGATAAAAAATCTCGCCAATAATTTGCAGCCGATCTCGGGGCATATGCAGCGTGGCGAGAACCTGGTGGTCGGCTACTTCGCCCAGCACCAACTGGATGCGCTGGACGATAAAGCCAGCCCGCTTTTGCATTTCCAGCGCCTGGCGCCTACCGAGCGTGAACAAAGCCTGCGCGACTTCCTCGGCGGTTTCGATTTCAGGGGGCCGCGTTGCGATGAGCCGGTGAAGAACTTTTCCGGCGGTGAAAAGGCGCGCCTGGCCTTGGCGCTGATCGCGTGGGGCAGGCCCAACTTGCTCCTGCTCGATGAGCCCACCAACCACCTCGACCTGGAAATGCGCTTGGCGCTGACCATGGCCTTGCAAGAGTTTTCCGGCGCCGTGGTCGTGGTCTCGCACGACCGGCATTTGCTGAAAAGCACCACCGATGAGTTCCTGTTGGTGGCCGACGGTGGCATGCGGGTATTCGACGGCGACCTGGAAGACTACAGCCGTTGGCTGGTCGATTACCGTGCTCGCCAAGCGCCAGCGACGACCACGCGCACTGACGCGGGGGCTGATCGAACCGACAAGCGTGCCCAGCGCCAGGCCGCAGCTGCACTGCGCCAGCAGTTGGCACCGCACAAGCGCGAAGCGGACTCATTGGAAAAGCAACTAGGCCAGTTGCACGACAAGCTTGCGCAGGTTGAAGGCAAGCTCGGCGATGCGGCGATATATGACGCAGCCCGAAAAGACGAGTTGCGCGATTTGCTGGCCGAGCAAGCAAGGTTGAAGGTCCAGGAGGCGGATCTTGAAGAGCGCTGGATGGAAGCCCTGGAAACATTGGAGTCGTTGCAGAAGCAACTTGAAGACGCCAGCTGAGCCTGAGGTTTACAAGGGTTCATCTTGATAATTTACCGCTGCGCCGACTTGATCGAGTGACTGACAGGGCTTTACGATCATCGTCTGGCTGGGCGGTTTCCAAGGAAAGGGATAGGCTATCGGTCATCCCTTTTTATCTGTGTGTGGAGACATGGCAATGGCACTGGAAACCTGGCTGGCTTTTTTTGTGGCGTGCTGGATTATCAGTCTTTCTCCGGGTGCCGGTGCCATCGCCTCGATGTCGGCAGGCCTGCAATACGGTTTTTGGCGTGGTTACTGGAATGCACTGGGCTTGCAGATCGGCTTGGCCCTGCAGATCGCTATAGTTGCAGCTGGGGTTGGAGCCATTCTTGCGACTTCCGCCCTGGCGTTCAGCCTGATCAAGTGGTTTGGCGTGCTGTACCTGGTATACCTTGCATATCGGCAGTGGCGAGCATTGCCGAGCGATCTGAGTGCCGAGTCTTCCGAGCGTCCGATTGGCCGTCCACTGAGCTTGGTCTTGCGTGGTTTCCTGGTTAATTTCAGCAACCCCAAGGCCATAGTCTTCATGCTTGCCGTGTTGCCACAGTTCCTGAACCCGCACCAGCCTCTACTTGGTCAATACCTGGTGATGGGCGTGACCATGATCTGTGTCGACCTGATCGTCATGGCGGGCTACACCGGGTTGGCCTCCAGGGTCCTGCGCATGCTGCGTTCGCCTCGCCAACAACGGCTTATGAATCGTAGTTTCGCGGTGCTTTTCGTGGGGGCCGCTGGCTTGTTGGCAACGGTTCGTCGCGCAGCAGTTTGATATGGTACGATCGTGCGTAAATGATGGGGCCTAATCGCTCCTGAAGGCTTTGGTCTTTACTTCTTTTACTGAGTAACAGCATGTCGTCGACATTGGTTCAGCCCGATTGCTCTGCAGAAAAACCGCGTCCAATTGTTGTTGCATTAAGCTTGCCCCCGTTGGAAAAAGCATTGGTTCCGGTCTGTGCAGAACTGGCGATCACCGAGGCTTATTTCGCTGCATTGCGCCAGCCGGGCGATGCCCAGGCGCCACGCTTGTTGTTGGCCATCAGCGGTGCAGAAGTTGCCAGGCAGCGGCGCTTGGCCGCAGCAGTGGCCGAGATGTTGCCGGATGATGTCGAGCTGGATCTGATTGAACTGGCGGACGATGAATTTTCCGAGACCTTGCGAAAATCCTGCACCCCATTCTATAGCCGCTGACTCAGCACTCGCCCAAGACGTGGCGTTGCACGTCTCGGCCTGCCCTCGATAACGCCCATGCAGGCTTGCCGCGCCTAGCTCAGGCGCGCTGCAGCCGTTGTCCTGGTCGCGCAGCACGCAGCACAGCCGATGGTTTGCGACAAATAGTCACCCACCAACAGGCATTCACCTGTTGAGGAAGGTGCTGGCTAGGTCGACAATATAACGACATACATTCGTATTCGATATTGAGTCCCATATGCACGTTCAACGTCGTATTTTGAGTTGGCTATTGTTGCCATTGATGGCGTTTTGCAGCCTGTCGGTCGTGGCCGAGCCTGTCGACGGGGCTGCCCAAGCCCTGCACATGCTGGGGTATCTCGGGGCGGACTACCCAGCCACAGTTGCCAATGGCGAAGTTGTTGACGCGGGGGAATACCGTGAGCAACTGGAATTTCTTGGCGTGCTTCAGGGCTTGATCCAGGCGTTGCCCGCCAATGACAGCCGCGAGCAACTTGAGACGGGTGTCGCCAGCTTGCGCAAAAAGGTTGAACAGCGTGACGAAGGCGCTGTTGTGTCGCTGCAAGCGCGGCAACTGGCAGCCTTGTTGGCAAGCGCCTATGAGGTGAGCCAGGCGCCATCGATTACGCCCGATCCGGCACGCGGCGAGCCTCTGTACGCACAGAACTGTTCGGTGTGTCACGGCGCTACAGGTGCTGGCGATGGCCCGGCCGGGGTTGGTCTTGAGCCGCCACCGGCAAACCTGCGTAACGCGGCACGTCTTGATCACCTGAGTCTGTATGACATCTACAACACCATTGGCTTGGGGGTAGAGGGTACCGACATGGTGGGGTTTGCAGATCAGCTCGATGATCGCCAGCGCTGGGACCTGGCCAGCTTTATCGCCAGCTTTACCGCAGACACATCGCTCAAGGGGGATTCGTTTGGGATCGCCAGCCTGGCTGCGCAAACCCCTGCTGAAATCGAATCAGCCCAGGGCAAGGACGCTGCTGCCTTGTTCCGTGCACAGCGTGCTGCGCCTGCGATTGAGCAGCGCGGGGCGGCGCAGCTGATCGCCCATACCGCGCAAACCCTGGAAAAAAGCCTCAAAGCCTATCGCGATGGTGATCAGGAACAGGCCTATGACCTTTCCGTAGGCGCCTACCTCGAAGGCTTCGAGCTGGTCGAGAGTGCCCTGGACAATATTGATTCTGTGCAGCGCAAGACGACCGAGCGTTCGCTGATGGCCTATCGTCAGGCGCTGCAGGACAACCTGTCCGTAGGTCAGGCGGCACAGCGTCTCGAACAAGCCAAGGTTGAGCTGGACAAGTCCGCGGCATTGCTCGATAGCGACCATGGCATGTCGGCCTCGTTGACCTTTATCTCCAGCTTGCTCATCTTGCTGCGTGAAGGCCTCGAGGCCATCTTGGTGCTGGCCGCGATCCTGGCATTCTTGCGCAATACCGGCCAGGAAAAAGCCGTGCGTAGCGTTCACCTAGGCTGGGGGTTGGCGATCCTGGCGGGTATCGGTACCTGGGCCTTGGCGGCCTACTTGATTGATGTCAGTGGCGCGCAGCGTGAGTTGCTCGAAGGTGCGACGGCGCTGTTCGCCAGTGTCATGGTGCTGTGGCTGGGAGTGTGGATGCATGATCGTCGGCATGCCGCTGCGTGGCAGAACTACATCAGCAGTAGCCTGGTTAGCGGCGGTGGTCGTTTCGGTTTTGCCTTGCTGGCGTTTTTCTCGGTTTACCGCGAGTTGTTTGAAGTGATTCTGTTCTACGAAACCCTGTGGCTGCAGGCCGGCCCGGAAGGCCACAACATGGTCTTTGCCGGGGCCGGTGTTGCCCTGGTGCTGCTGTTGGGAGTGGCCTGGATCATCCTGCGCGCCCCACGCAAACTGCCGTTGGCGACCTTCTTCACCCTCAATGCGATACTGCTGTGCGTGCTTTCTGTGGTATTTGCTGGTCACGGTGTTGCCGCCTTGCAGGAAGCCGGTGTGTTGGGTACGCGTCCAGTCAGTTTCTTCGAGTTTGATTGGCTGGGTATCCATCCAGACGCCTATAGCCTCGGTGCGCAAGCATTTGCACTGATTGCGATCATTGTGCTCTACGGTCGCAGCTGGTTGGCTGAGCGTCAGCGTGCAGCGCTTGGTACTAAGTAACGAAACCTGGCTTGCGATTGTGCACGCCGCTAACCCAACAGGACGCCCGGCATGACCCGTGTATGGATAGATGCAGATGCCTGCCCGCGCGCCGCGCGCGACCAAGTCGTCAAGTTTGCCTTGAAGCGCGGTTTCGAGCTGGTGTTGGTTGCCGGGCAAGCGCAGCCGCGACCGAACTTTGCCTGTGTGCGCCTGATCGTGGTGCCAAGTGGTCCGGATGCGGCGGATGATTACCTGGTGGAACATGCCGTGCCCGGCGAGCTGGTGATCTGCAGTGATGTGCCCCTGGCCGATCGACTGGTCAAGAAAGGCGTTGCTGCACTCGACCCGCGCGGCAAGGAGTTTGACGAGCGCAACATGGGCGAGCGCCTGGCGGTGCGTAATCTGTTCACCGACCTGCGTGAGCAAGGCCAGGTGGGCGGCGGGCAGGGGGCTTATTCGGATAAGGACCGCCAGCAGTTTGCCAATAGCCTCGATCGTATCCTGACGCGTTTAGCTCGTACCTGAATAATCTGGGCTGCCGTGGTCGAATCAGGTTCATCCACAGAGATAGGTGCCGGTGCCGACCGCAATCAAGGTGCCGTCATCGCTGTGCAGTTCACTGCGCACTACGGCGACCTTGTTACCGGAGCGCAGTAGCACCGCGCTGGCGACAAAGCGCTGGCCACGTCCCGGGCGAAGATAGTCAACCCGCAAGTCGATGGTTCCCAGTTTGGAAAGGCGGTTCATTCGTTCGCTGCTTGAGAGGTGCTGATGCCGCTCAAAGGCGCCAATCAGGGCCATTGCGCCACCAGCAACATCCAGGACTGAAGAAATAACGCCGCCATGCAGGATGCCGTGGATGAAATTGCCTATCAGTTCATCCTTCATGGCAAAACTCATGAGCACCTGCTCTGGCGCAAGTTGATCAACCTCAATGCCAATTACATTGTTGAAGGGAATGCGCTGGAAAAAGCTTCTGACCGCTTGCTGCAGTTCATCGGTCATTTCAAAGGTGGGTTCGGGCATTGGCGGCTCACGTAGGCGAATATATCGCTTACGCTGCCGCACTATCGATGCGCTGACTAGAGGCTCGGCGGGTGTGCGGTGACTATTGGCACAAAAGGCCTGCGCTGTTTGGAGCTTCAGGCCTGGGCCATCTCCAACACCCGATCTACCAGCTTGTAGATGCCGGAGGCGGCTTCGCTGATCGATTGGGCAAGCATGTAGGCTGGCGTTGTCACCAGCTTGCGCGTGGAGTCCTCAAACACCTCACTGACCTCGCATTCGTGATGTATGGCGCCCATGGCTGTCAGCGCGCTGGCGGTGTCCGGGTCGTTGCCTATGGTGCAGTTGACACCTTCGCCGAAAAAACGCGCAGCCATGGCCGGGGCAATACACATCAGGCCGATGGGTTTTTTCGCCGCGACAAAGCTTTGCACGGCCTTCAATACATCGGGTTGTACCTTGCAGTTGGCACCGGCAATGGCAAAGTCAGACAGGTTTTTCGCCGCGCCAAAACCACCAGGAATGATCAGGGCGTCGAAGTTGTCAGCGCTGAGTTCATGGACATTCTTGACTTCGCCACGGGCAATGCGCGCCGACTCAACCAGCACGTTACGGGTTTCACTGGTTTCGTCCCCCGTCAGGTGATCAACCACATGCAGTTGCGGGATGTCCGGGGCGAAGCACTGAACCTGCGCGCCGCGTTGGTCGAGCCGCAACAAGGTGATTACGCTTTCATGGATTTCCGCGCCGTCATACACGCCGCACCCGGAAAGAATCACTGCTACTTTTTTATTCATTGAGTACTCCTAATTGCGCTATGCCGGCAGGCACCATGGACGTTGTGTCTCAATGTGGGCCGGCGCCCCAAGGATTGATATTGATTGTATGGCGGGTGTTGCGGTGCCAGGCAAGCGCACTTGCTAGCTTTGACTCTGGTTCAGCCCAATTGTTGCATTTGGCCATGCCCGTCTCAATCAGCTCAATTGCCTATCTGCAAGTGTCCTGGCGCGGTTTGCCTGGCGTCATCCGCCACTGAATTTGGCTTGTTCGGCCGCGAACCAGGGACGTGCCTGGACTATGCTTTAACTTGCTTTGAGCGTAGCGCCAGAATAACCATAACGATACGGCTGAGATATGAATTACATCCTCTATGCAGTGCCATTCTTCTTTGTGCTGATCGCCCTTGAGCTATTGGCGGATAAATGGAGAGGCGTCAGGACCTATAACCTGTCTGATTCGATCAACAGCATGAGCGCTGGAGTGCTGTCGACCACGGTTGGCTTGGTGACCAAGGTAGTTGGGCTGCTCACCTACACCCTTGCCTGGGAGCATTTTGGCCAGCTTGAACTGGCGGCGGACAGCCTTTGGGTGTGGCTGTTTGCCTTTGTTATGTATGACTTTTGCTACTACTGGAACCATCGCCTGGGTCATGAGCGCAGCGTGCTCTGGGCCGCGCATTCGGTGCATCACCAGAGTGAGGAGTACAACCTCACCACCGCTTTGCGCGAGACCAGCACGGGATTTATCTTCGGCTGGATTTTCTACCTGCCAATGGCGCTGGTCGGGGTGCCGCCAATGGTGTTCCTGGCGGTGGCTTCGCTGAATCTGCTTTATCAGTTCTGGGTGCACACGCGGCACATCCCCAAGCTGGGCTGGTTCGAGTGGGTATTTATCACGCCATCCAACCACCGGGTCCACCACGCGCAAAACCAGATCTACATGGACCGTAACTACGGCGGGGTATTTATCCTCTGGGACCGTTTTTTTGGTTCATTCCAGGAGGAACTCGACGAGCATCCAGTGATATTTGGGGTGACCACGCCGCTGGCCAGTTGGAATCCATTGTGGGCCAATTTGCAGGTGTATGCGGCGCTGTGGCAAGACGCCAAGCGCACTTCATCCCCTTGGGACAAGCTACGCATATGGTTTATGCGCACTGGCTGGCGCCCGGCCGATGTTGCCGCCGCATACCCGCAAGCCAAGCCTGACCTGCGCCAGTTTGTGAAGTTCGATGTGCCGCTGAGCCTTTATCGCAAGGTCTATGCCGTACTGCAATTTAGCCTTTACGTGCTCGGTGGTAGTTACCTCATGGCCAATGCCGGGCAACTGAGTGTGGCGGCGCTACTGGCTGGGTGCCTCTGGGTTGGCTTTGGCCTTTATTGCATTGGCATGTGGCTGGAGAACCGTGACTGGGCGACGCGCATTGAACTGCTGAGGCTGGTGCTCAATCTGCCACTGCTATGGTTGGCAGACTTGCAAGGGATGGTCCATATGAATGGCCTGGCCTGGCTGCTCCTGGCGGTCTACAGCGCCATGAGTTGTGTGGCACTGGTGGCTGAGCGGCGGGGCAATCAACCGGTCGCGGCTTGAATTGAGTGCTGCGGATCAGTTGTTTGAATGATCTTCGCCAGTGACTTGGGCCTGTGCTGGCTTATTGCGTGCCTTGCGCAGTCGGTACAACCACAGGCCCAAGCCGAGCACGGCGAGAGTTCCCAACACATAGAACTCATAGCGGCGCAGATCGCCGAGCACCGACTGCAACGCACTGCCCAGGTGATATGCCGCGTAGCTGATGCCTATGGACCAGACCGCGACGGCAATGCTGTCCAGCAATAGATAGCGTCGCCATGAGTAACCGGTCATGCCAATGGCGATCGGCATGACCATGCGCATGCCATAGATGAAGCGAAAACACAAAACCCACAGGTCTGTGTTGCGTCGTAAATGATGCAGGGCTTTGTCGCCCGCTGCCTGCCAGCTGGGTTTCTTTGCCAGAATCCGGCGACCGTGCCGACGGCCGAGGAAGTACCACCATTGGTCGGTCGCCAAGGTGCCGCAGAACGCAAAAAACGCCACCCACTCGATCTTCAGGTAGCCTTGCAGGGCAAAATACGCGCCGAGCAGTACCGTGGCTTCGCCTTCGACAAAGGTGCCCAGAACCAGCGCGAGATAACCGAATTGATGGAGCAGGTTTTCAAACATCCAGGTGCCTCAGGCATGAAGCCGTATAGATTACTCCTTCCATTGACCCTGTGCTCGACGGCGCGTTGCTGGAGGGTCACAATAATCCGCTTGATTGATGGCCGGGACCTGCCAAGCCCGGTTTGACAGGCTCGATACCGCTGCCGTGTCGCCAAGTGCGACGCGCAGTCGCAGCTCGCTGAAGACTGTCATTAATTGGTCATAATGTTCGTTTATAACTGTCACACTCGCCCGTTGCTACGGGCTATGGAGTCTGTCGTGAGCTTTACCCCTGCCAATCGTCTGTTTCCCGCCACACGCCTGCGCCGTAACCGTCGTGATGAATTTTCCAGACGTCTGGTTCGCGAGAATCGCCTGAGTGTTGATGACCTGATTCTGCCGGTATTTGTGCTCGATGGTGAAAATCGCCGCGAAGCCATTCCATCCATGCCGGGTGTCGAGCGCCTGAGTATCGACCTGCTGCTGCAAGAGGCGCAGAAGTGGGTTGAACTGGGCATCCCGGCGCTGGCCTTGTTTCCGGTCACTGCGGTCGAGAAGAAAACCCTCGATGGCTGCGAGGCCTGGAATCCGGATGGTATTGCCCAGCGCGCCATTCGCGCATTGCGTGAGCGCTTCCCGGAGCTGGGGGTGATCAGCGATGTGGCCCTGGACCCGTTCACCACTCATGGCCAGGACGGTATCCTCGATGCAGACGGCTATGTGCAAAACGACATTACCGTCGATGCCCTGGTCAAACAGGCGTTGTCGCACGCCGAGGCCGGCGCCCAGGTTGTGGCGCCTTCGGACATGATGGACGGTCGTATCCAGGCGATCCGTGAAGCGCTGGAGCTTGCCGATCACACCAATGTGCGGATCATGGCTTACTCGGCCAAGTACGCCAGCGCTTATTACGGCCCGTTCCGTGATGCCGTCGGCTCAGCGGCAAACTTGGGCAAAGGCAGCAAGAACACCTACCAGATGGACCCCGCCAACGGCGATGAAGCCCTGCACGAAGTGGCGGCTGACCTGGCTGAAGGTGCGGACATGGTCATGGTCAAGCCCGGCATGCCATACCTCGACATCGTCTGGCGCGTCAAACAGGAGTTCAAAGTGCCGACCTTTGCCTACCAGGTCAGTGGCGAGTACGCCATGCACATGGCAGCCATCCAGAATGGCTGGCTCAGCGAAGCGGTCATCCTGGAGTCGCTGACCGGCTTCAAACGTGCAGGTGCCGACGGTATCCTGACTTACTTTGCCGTGCGTGCGGCCGAACTGCTAAAACAAGGGCAATAGTCCCCAGGAACCTCGCTAATGAACACCGAAGGATTGACTGAATTGCAAACCGAAGCGCCAGCGGCTCAAACGCCGGTAGAAGTTGTTGAGACGCCACCTGCGGCTGTTGTTGCAGAGGCCCATCCAGCTCCGCCAATGGTGGTGCCGAGCCTGGATGACAGCAGCCTGTACATCCATCGCGAGCTGTCGCAGCTGCAATTCAATATCCGTGTGCTTGAGCAGGCGCTGGATGAGTCATACCCATTGCTGGAGCGCCTGAAGTTCCTGTTGATCTTCTCCAGCAATCTGGATGAATTCTTCGAGATTCGTGTTGCGGGCCTGAAAAAACAGATCACTTTTGCCCGTGAGCAGGCGGCTGCCGATGGCTTGCAGCCGCATCAAGCCTTGGCACGTATTTCTGAGCTGGTGCATGAGCAAGTCACGCGCCAGTACAGCATTTTGAATGAAACGCTGTTGCCGGCACTGGAAAAGCACAATGTACGCTTTATCCGTCGTCGACACTGGAACACCAAGATCAAGGCTTGGGTACGGCGATATTTCCGCGATGAAATTGCGCCGATTATTACCCCGATCGGGCTCGATCCCACGCACCCCTTTCCGTTGTTGGTCAACAAGAGCCTGAACTTTATCGTCGAGCTTGAAGGCGTTGATGCCTTCGGTCGCGACTCGGGTCTGGCGATTATTCCTGCCCCACGCTTGCTGCCACGCATTATCCGCGTGCCGGAAGAAGTGGGTGGCGCGGGCGATAACTACGTGTTTCTGTCCTCAATGATCCACGCCCATGCCGATGACTTGTTCGTGGGCATGAAGGTCAAGGGTTGCTATCAGTTCCGTCTCACCCGTAACGCTGACCTGTCGGTGGATACCGAGGATGTCGAAGACCTGGCGCGCGCCTTGCGCGGCGAGTTGTTCTCGCGTCGTTATGGTGATGCGGTGCGCCTTGAGGTGGTCGATACCTGCCCGAAAAACCTCAGCGACTATTTGCTCAAGCAGTTCGGCCTGGCCGAGAGCGAGTTGTACCGTGTCGGCGGCCCGGTAAACCTGACGCGACTGTTCAGCGTCACTGGCCTGGAAAGCCATCCGGAGCTGCAATACACGCCCTTTACCCCGGTTATTCCCAAGTTGCTGCAAAACAGCGACAACATCTTCAGCGTTATCAGCAAGCAAGATATTTTGCTCTTGCATCCGTTCGAGTCGTTTACACCTGTGGTCGATCTGCTACGCCAGGCTGCCAAGGACCCGCACGTTCTGGCGATCAAGCAAACCCTGTATCGCTCGGGGGCCAACTCGGAAATCGTCGATGCCCTGGTTGAAGCGGCGCGTAACGGTAAGGAGGTGACTGCGGTCATCGAGCTGCGCGCACGTTTTGATGAGGAGTCCAACCTGCAACTGGCGAGTCGCTTGCAGGCTGCGGGCGCTGTGGTTATCTACGGCGTTGTCGGATTCAAGACGCACGCCAAGATGATGCTGATCCTGCGCCGTGAAAGTGGCGATATCGTGCGCTATGCGCACCTGGGTACCGGTAACTACCACGCCGGCAATGCCCGTCTCTACACCGATTACAGCCTGCTGACGGCCGACGTAGCCCTGTGTGAAGACGTCTCGAAAATGTTCAGCCAGTTGATCGGCATGGGTAAAACCCTGCGCATGAAGAAGTTGCTGCATGCGCCCTTTACCCTGAAAAAAACCTTGCTCGACATGATCGCCAAAGAGACCTTGCTGGCCACTGAAGGCAAGCCTGCGCACATCATGGCCAAGTTCAACTCACTGACTGATCCGAAGATTATTCGTGCCTTGTACAAAGCCAGTCAGAGCGGGGTCAAGATTGATCTGGTGGTGCGCGGCATGTGCTGCCTGCGTCCGGGTATTCCGGGTGTGTCGCACAACATCCAGGTACGCTCGATTATCGGGCGCTTCCTTGAGCACACGCGGGTGTTCTACTTCCTCAATGAGGGCGAAGAGAAAATCTACCTGTCGAGTGCCGACTGGATGGAGCGCAACCTCGATAAGCGCGTGGAAACAGCGTTCCCGGTCGAGGGCAAGAAGCTGATCATGCGGGTCAAGAAAGAGCTGGAGATGTACCTCAGCGATAATACCCACAGCTGGGTACTGCAGCCTGACGGCCGCTACCTGCAAAGCAGCCCCACTGGCAACCAGAACCCACGCAGTGCGCAGGCCGGGTTGCTTGAGAAGCTGACAGTACCGCTGGTTAGCGCACGCTGAGCTCAATGCCGACGCGCTTGAGCCATTCGGCTTCCTGGGTGAAGTCAGCCTGAGTCAAGGGGTTGGCTTCAAGCCAGCCATCGGGGAAGCGGTATTCAAGGCTCTGCCCGGAGGCGTTTAGCTCCACCTTGGGCATTTCCTGGGTGCTGCGGATGTGGTGGAACAAGATCGCGAAGCGCAGCAGTATGCACAGGCGAATCAGCTTGACGCCTTCTTTGCCGAACTCAGCGAGCTTGTCCTTGGGAATGTTGCGTCTGTGGCCGCGTACCAGCAAAGCCAGCATTTGCTGGTCGATGCGTGAGAAGCCGGCCAGGTCCGAATGCTCGACCAGGTAGGCGCCATGCTTGTGGTACTGATAGTGGGCAATGTCCAGGCCCAGCTCGTGGACGCGTGCGGCCCAGCAGAGTAACTCCTTGTGCCAATCCTCTTTTAGCGACCAGGCCTTTTCAACCTGGCTCAACGCCTCAAGGGCCTTGGACTCGACACGGGCGGCTTGCTCAAGGTCGACGTGATAGCGTTCCATCAGTGCGCTCAGGGTGCGCTCGCGGACATCTTCATGCTGATGGCGGCCGAGCAGGTCATAGAGCACGCCTTCACGCAATGCACCCTCCGAATGCGTCATGCGGCTCAATTCGCAAGCATCGAAGATGGCTTCCATTATTGCCAGGCCAGCCGGGAAGATGCCGCGACGATCCACCTTGATCCCATCGAGATCAAGCTTGTCAACGTCGCCAAGCTTGAGCACCTTGCGCTTGAGCCAGGCCAGCCCTTCGCTGTTGACTTCGCCCTTGCCCAGGCCCGCTGCCTGGATAGTCAAGCCAATTGCCTTGATAGTGCCAGAGGCGCCTACGGCCTCCTCCCAGCCGATGCGGCGCAGGGAGTGCTCGATCCCCATCAGCTCAAGGCGAGCAGCTGTATAAGCCTGGGCATAACGCGCCTGGCTAATCTTGCCGTCCTTGAAGAAGCGCTGGGTATAACTCACGCAGCCCATCTGCAGGCTTTCTCGCAGCAGCGGTTCAAAGCGTTTGCCGATGATGAATTCAGTGCTGCCACCACCAATGTCGGCAACCAGGCGCTTGCCAGGTGTGTCGGCGATGCTGTGCGACACACCAAGGTAGATCAACCGGGCTTCTTCGCGGCCGGAAATAACCTCAACCGGATGGCCCAGTACCTCTTCGGCGCGTTGGATAAATTCCGTGCTATTGCGTGCTTCGCGCAGGGCATTGGTGCCAACGATGCGCACCGCTCCCTGGGGCAGGCTTGCGGTGAGTTGGGCAAAGCGTCGCAGGCAATCGATACCACGCTGCATGGCCTCGTCATTGAGGATGCGTTCTTCGTTGATTCCCGCGGCAAGTTGCACCTTGTCGCCAAGGCGCTCAAGGATACGAATCTCGCCATGATCGGCTTTGGCTAACACCATATGGAAGCTGTTTGAGCCAAGGTCGATAGCGGCAATCAATGGGAATGACTCGTTAGCGTTTTCTGGCATGGCATGTGAGGTCTCGATGCTTAACTTGGTCATCGTGCCACGATCAATCGGTCACGCCAACGACTAGCAGCCAGCAACAAGTATTTTTGCAGTTCAATAAGGGGCTGGATCCCAAGCAGGCAGAGGCCGGCCGAAGGCCTTCGGTTGCATCTGAATAAATCTTTACAAGTCGCGCAAGCGCCTTGGCACCAGGCTGTGTTTTTTTACTCTGGCAGTGCCGCAGCTAGGCTTTGCAGCCGGTACGATACGGAAATTGTATTGAGTTATTGAAAAACGCAATTGTGCTTTTCTGGCTGTGACCGCAAAGCCGCGCTATGATGTCTGCCAATTTTGT
This sequence comes from Pseudomonas sp. S9, assembly GCF_000222125.1. Taxonomy (NCBI): domain Bacteria; kingdom Pseudomonadati; phylum Pseudomonadota; class Gammaproteobacteria; order Pseudomonadales; family Pseudomonadaceae; genus Pseudomonas; species Pseudomonas sp. S9. The sequence goes on from NZ_AFFX01000010.1 coordinate 112,830, forward strand.
TGCTTCCGAACACGGAGATTTCCATGAGCGAATTCATCACCAACGTCAGCGACGCAAGCTTTGACCAGGAAGTTATCCAGGCCGAAGGCGCTATTCTGGTCGATTACTGGGCTGAATGGTGTGGCCCGTGCAAAATGATTGCGCCGGTTCTTGACGAGATTGCCCAGACTTACCAGGGCAAGCTGAAAGTCTGCAAACTGAACATCGACGAAAACCAGGAAACCCCGCCAAAGTATGGTGTTCGTGGTATCCCAACGCTGATGCTGTTCAAGAACGGCAATGTTGAGGCGACCAAGGTCGGCGCGCTGTCGAAGTCGCAACTGACCGCATTCCTGGACAGCAATATCTAAGCTGTTTTGCGAGCAAGCCCCGAAATATCGGGGCTTTTTTGTGTTTTAAGGCTAGACGTGCGCGTTTGCACGATGTTACATTCGGCCTCGCTGTATTTCCTATACAGCCCCCTGCATAGCCGTCGCCGACGCATTCCTTTTTGAATCACTTCGCGATCCAGTCGCCTTCAGTGCGGCGCGGCCTCCCAAGCTAATAGCTTATTTTCCCTCCTCACAATGATTACGTCATTCCTATGAATCTGACCGAACTCAAGCAAAAGCCGATCACTGAACTGCTCGAAATGGCCGAACAGATGGGCATAGACAACATGGCCCGCTCGCGCAAGCAGGACGTGATTTTCTCGCTACTGAAACGACATTCCAAAGGCGGCGAAGAAATTTCCGGTGATGGCGTGCTGGAGATTCTCCAGGACGGTTTCGGCTTTCTCCGCTCTGCTGATGCCTCGTATCTCGCTGGCCCAGACGATATCTATGTCTCGCCAAGCCAGATTCGCCGCTTCAACTTGCACACTGGCGATACCATCGTCGGGAAAAACCGCCCGCCCAAAGAAGGCGAGCGCTACTTCGCACTGCTCAAGGTCGATACGATCAACTACGATCGTCCAGAGAACGCGAAGAACAAAATTCTGTTCGAAAACCTGACGCCGCTGTTTCCCAACAAGCGCCTGGTCATGGAAGCCGGTAACGGTTCCACCGAGGACATCACCGGTCGCGTTATCGACTTTTGCGCCCCTATTGGCAAGGGCCAGCGTGGCCCGATCGTCGCACCGCCAAAAGCGGGCAAGACCATCATGCTGCAGAACATCGCCAGCAACATCACGCGTAACAACCCCGAGTGCCACCTGATCGTCCTGTTGATCGACGAGCGCCCGGAAGAAGTGACTGAAATGCAGCGCACGGTGCGCGGCGAAGTGGTTGCTTCGACCTTCGATGAGCCGCCAACCCGCCACGTGCAGGTTGCTGAAATGGTGATCGAGAAGGCCAAGCGTCTGGTTGAGCACAAGAAAGACGTGGTCATCCTGCTCGACTCCATCACTCGCCTGGCGCGTGCCTACAACACCGTAATTCCAAGCTCTGGCAAGGTATTGACCGGTGGTGTCGATGCCCATGCCCTGGAGAAGCCCAAGCGCTTCTTCGGCGCTGCGCGTAACATCGAAGAAGGCGGCTCGCTGACCATCCTCGCCACCGCGCTGGTTGAAACCGGCTCGAAGATGGATGAAGTGATTTACGAAGAATTCAAAGGTACCGGCAAAATGGAGCTGCCTTTGGATCGCCGTATCGCTGAAAAGCGCGTTTTCCCTGCGATCAATATCAACCGCTCCGGCACCCGCCGTGAAGAGTTGCTGACCGCCGAAGACGAGCTGCAGCGCATCTGGATTCTGCGTAAGTTGCTGCACCCGATGGATGAGATTGCCGCCATTGAATTCTTGATCGACAAGCTTAAAGCGACCAAGACCAATGACGAGTTCTTCATGTCCATGAAGCGTAAGTGATTGGTTTGCGGCCGTGTGTGCTGCGGTGATGCTGCGTTAGCAATTACCTCGGCCGCTCGTACACTGCGCGGCCTCGGTAATTTCTGCCTTGCCTGACCTTTGCGTACGCAGCCGCGGTTTGCGGTGAGTCGTGCTTAGATCAAGTGACTTATTGCGTTCCAAGATTTCACAAAAGCCGGGTAATCAGTACTGATCCCGGCTTTTGTGTTTGTGTGAATTGGCTTTTGGCCTTCTGAATAACCCAGCGGGGCGTTAAACTTTGCGCTTCGACGGCTCTGCCTGACACGAGGCTCCTGCATGCAGTATCGCGACTTGCGCGACTTTATCAGCGGCTTGGAAAAGCGCGGCGAACTCAAGCGTATCCAGGCTCTGGTTTCCCCGGTGCTGGAAATGACTGAAATTTGTGACCGTACCCTGCGCAAGGCCGGGCCTGCGTTGTTGTTCGAGAACCCGACCGGGTTCGATATGCCGGTGCTCGGCAACCTGTTTGGTACGCCACAGCGCGTCGCCCTGGGCATGGGGGCCGAGGCCGTCAGCGAGCTGCGTGAAATTGGCAAGCTGCTCGCGTTCCTCAAGGAGCCGGAGCCACCCAAGGGCCTGAAAGATGCCTGGGACAAGCTGCCGATCTACCGCAAGGTACTGTCGATGGCGCCCAAGGTGCTCAAGGATGCGCCGTGCCAGGAAGTAATCGAGGAAGGCAATGACGTCGACTTGAGCAAGCTGCCGGTGCAGACCTGCTGGCCAGGCGATGTTGGTCCGCTGATCACCTGGGGCCTGACCATTACCAAGGGGCCGAATAAAGAGCGCCAGAACCTGGGCATCTACCGCCAGCAGGTCATTGGCCGCAACAAGGTCATTATGCGTTGGCTCAGCCATCGCGGTGGTGCCCTGGATTTTCGCGAGTGGTGCCAGAAATACCCGGATCGTCCCTATCCGGTAGCAGTTGCCTTGGGGGCTGACCCCGCGACCATTCTTGGCGCCGTGACACCGGTTCCGGACAGTTTGTCCGAATACGCCTTTGCCGGCTTGTTGCGCGGTAACAAGACCGAGCTGGTCAAGGCCCGTGGCAGCGATCTGCAGGTGCCGGCCAGTGCTGAAATCGTGCTTGAAGGGGTGATACATCCCGGCGAGATGGCCGATGAAGGTCCCTATGGCGATCACACCGGTTATTACAACCAGGTCGATCGTTTCCCGGTGTTTACGGGGGAGCGCATCCCCCGGCGGAAAAAGCCGATCTATCACAGCACCTATACCGGTCGACCACCTGATGAGCCGGCGATCCTGGGCGTGGCGCTCAATGAAGTGTTTGTGCCTATCCTGCAAAAGCAGTTTCCGGAAATCACCGATTTCTACCTGCCGCCCGAAGGCTGTTCCTACCGCATGGCGGTGGTGACCATGAAAAAGCAGTATCCGGGCCATGCCAAGCGCGTAATGCTGGGTGTCTGGTCGTTTTTGCGCCAGTTCATGTACACCAAGTTCGTTATCGTCACCGATGATGACGTCAATGCCCGTGACTGGAACGATGTGATCTGGGCAATAACCACGCGTATGGATCCGGCACGGGATACCGTAATGATCGAGAACACACCGATCGATTACCTGGACTTCGCCTCGCCCGTTTCGGGCTTGGGGTCGAAGATGGGCCTGGATGCAACCAACAAATGGCCGGGCGAGACCACGCGCGAGTGGGGCAGGGCGATCGTCCAGGATGATGCCGTCAAGCGTAAGGTTGATGACATGTGGGCCGAGTTAGGGATTGATTGATGTGGGCCACGTTATGAAAGTCATCTTGCAGCCCTCGGGCGCCGAGGTCGAAGTGCAGCCTGGCGAGCCTATTCTCGATGCGGCGCGTCGCCAGGGCTTTGACTGTCCGCAGAGCTGTCGCAACGGCAACTGTCACATTTGTGCGGCGTTGCTGGTTGAGGGCAGGGTTAGCCAGAATGGCAGGGAGATCGATCACGGTGAATTATTCACCTGCCTTGCCGAACCCTTGGAGGACTGCGTCCTGCATTGGGATGGGGTGCTGGCGCCAGGCGAGCTGCCGGTGCGCGAGTTTTCTTGCCAGATTGTGAGCTGTACAGCGGTGGGTGGCGATGTTTATCGCTTGTGCCTGCGTGCGCCGGCGGGCAAGTTGCCCCGTTATCACGCCGGCCAGTACTTGCTGTTGCAGCGCGCAGAGGACGACTACACGGCATTCTCCCTGGCTTCCGCGCCACATGCCGGGCGCGACCTTGAACTGCACATCCTGGCCCGTGACGATGACACCCAGGCGCTGATCAAGCGCTTGCAACAGCAGGGATTCGTCCGCGTGCAATTGCCGTTTGGCGACACCCACCTGGCCGAGTTGCCTGATGGGCCCTTGGTATTGATCGCCGCAGGCACAGGCATGGCGCAGATGCACAGTTTGATCGAGCATTGTCGCCAGGCGGGCTTTAAATACCCCGTGCATTTGTACTGGGGCGCACGCAACCCGGATGATTTCTATGATTTACCGCACTGGGCCGACTGGCAAAAACTGGAAAACCTGACCCTGCATAAGGTTGTCAGTGATCAGTGTGGTTGGCAGGGCCGCTGTGGTTTGCTGCATGAGGCGGTCAGTGAGGATTTCAGTGATCTAAAACCGCTGCACGTCTATGCCAGCGGCTCGCCGCCAATGGTCTATGGCACGCTCGATGCCTTGGTTGATGCAGGCATGGATGCACACCAGATGCGTGCCGACGTCTTCGCCTATGCGCCGCGTGATTAGCTGAGCCGCATTCTTGGCCCGATAAGCCGTGCAGCCTTCACCCGAGGATGAAGGCTGCAGCGTTGCCTAGCGAACCTGGACCACGACCTTCCCAACAGCCTTGCGCTGACCGAGCAGGTTGATCGCATCGGCGGCTTTTTCCAGGAGGAAGGTTTCAGAAACCAGCGGCTTGAGTTTGCCTTCGGTGTGCCAGGCGAAGAGTTGCTGGAAGTTGGCCAGGTTGTCTTGTGGCTGGCGCTGGGCGAATGAACCCCAGAACACGCCGACTACCGCCGCGCCTTTGAGCAGCATCAGGTTTACCGCTACTTCAGGAATGCGTCCGCTGGCAAAGCCAACCACCAGCAAGCGACCATTCCAGGCAATGCTGCGCACCGCCAAGTCAAACAGGTCACCGCCGACTGGATCGTAGATGACGTCGGCTCCCTGGCCGTCGGTCAGACGTTTGACTTCTTCCTTGAGATTACTTTCGCTGTAATTGATCAGTTCATCGGCGCCCGCGGCTTTAGCCACTTCGAGTTTTTCCGCGCTGCTGGCTGCCGCAATCACCTTGGCGCCCATGGCCTTGCCGATTTCAACGGCCGCAAGGCCCACACCGCCCGATGCACCGAGAACCAGCAGGGTTTCTCCAGGCTGCAGGTTGGCGCGTTGCTTGAGGGCGTGCATCGAGGTTCCGTAGGTCATGCCGAAGGCGGCTGCACTTGGAAAGTCCATGGACTTGGGGACGGGCATCACATTGTAGCTGGGCACTGCCACTTGTTCGGCAAAGCTGCCCCAGCCGGTAAGCGCCATGACCCGGTCTCCGACTTTCAGGTGGCTGACCTTTTCGCCAACAGAGCTGACCACGCCGGCTGCTTCGCCGCCCGGAGAAAAGGGGAAGGGCGGCTTGAACTGATACTTGCCTTCGATGATGAGCGTATCCGGGAAGTTGACGCCCGCGCAGTGAACGTCAATGATCACCTCGTTCTTTTTCGCTTCGGGGTTGGTGGTTTCTTCCACAACCAGCGTCTCGGCCGGGCCAAAGGCTTTGCATAGCACTGCTTTCATCGGGCGCATCCTTATTCAAGTTATGAGCCGCAGTGTAGAGCGCCGATAAGGCTGGTCAACAAGCATGGTTGCTTGTAATGGTGCAGCATAAGCATTGTGCTTGGGGGCTGGCGTCGTAGTCGCTATGCTTGGCACAACCCTTACGGAGACTGAGTCCTGTGAAAGTCATACTCGCATTACTGATTGCCCTGATCCTGCCGTTGCATGCCATGGCCGAAGAAGCTGAAGCCGAAGGCGAGGCCGTGGCGCCTGCCGTTGCCTACATCAGCCTGACGCCGGCGTTGGTGGGCAACTTCGGTTCCGGGCCCAAGCTGAAGTTCTACAAGGCGGATGTGTCGCTGCGGGTGGCCGGGCCAGAGGCCGAAGCCAAGGTGGCACATCATGAACCCTTGATTCGCAATCAACTGGTGATGCTGTTTTCCCAGCAAACCGAGCAGGACTTGAGTGCGCCAGATGCAAAAGAGAAATTGCGCGAAGAAGCGCTCAAGCAGGTCCAGCAAGTGCTGACTCAGGAGGAAGGCGAGCCCTTGGTTGAGGATTTGCTGTTCAATAACCTGATCTTGCAGCAGTAGCCGCGCCAATGCCGTGCCTGTTCAGTCAGCTGTGCTGGCGATACAGGTGCGGTTGCGTCCATCTCGCTTGGCCTGGTACAGCGCCTTGTCACTGCGCTCGATAAGACTGTCCGGCAGGTCTTCGTCATCAGCGCTGATACTGGCAATGCCAATGCTCAGGGTCAGCCGGCCGAAGGGGCTGCGCAAGTGCTTGATGCGGGCCTCATCCAGTTTTTGGTGAAGTTGGGCGGCAATGTGGCTGGCGCCTTCGGCATTGGTGTTGGCCAGGATAATCGCGAACTCTTCGCCGCCATAGCGACAGGCTGAATCCCCTTCACGTTGCAGGCAGTCTTGCATGATCTCGGCAACCTTGCGCAAGGCGTCATCTCCTGCCAGGTGGCCGCGCTGATCGTTATAGGCCTTGAAGTAGTCGATATCGAGCATCATCAAGGTCAGCGGCGCGCCCGTGCGTTGCAGGCGTCGCCACTCACTCGCCAGTTGGCTGTCAAAGTAGCGCCGGTTGAACAGGCCGGTTAAGCCATCCTGCTGCGACAGGGTTTGCAGTTGTGCTTCAAATTTCAGGCGCTCACTGTTGTCGCGCGACACGCAGATCAGGTATTCGTGGTCATTGATCACCACCAGTTGTGCGCTGATTTCAGCCGGTTGAGTGCTGCCGTCGCGCCTGAGCAATTGGTGCTGTGACACATTCCCGCCCAGGGATTTACGCACCTCCCCGAGCCAGTTCTCATAGCCGGGCAGCAGGCTGTCGGGTTTATCTTTGAATAACTGGCTGAACAGCTGCGCGTCATAGCCAAGCGAGCGATAGGTCGCATGGTTCATGTAAAGGATTTCGCGGCTATGCGGATTAACAATAAACAAGCCGTCGGTGCTGGAGTCGGTCAGGTCGATGACCAGTTGCAAGCGTTCGCGACTCTCGATAAGCACGTTCTCGATGTGTTCGCGCTGCGATATTTCCCGGTTGAGACGGCGGTTGATGCGTTGCAAGTCGGTAGCGCGCTGATGGCTTTGCAGTGCCAGTGCCAAGGCGGCAACCAGCAAGGTGCTGATGATCAGGCTGGCGCTGAGGACAAAGGTCGGCAATGGCGAGCGCAGTTCATCCAGCAGCTTCTGGCTGGGTTTCAGGATGATAGAGAAATTTCGGTTATTGAGCAGGTGCAGGGAAATGCCCTGTTCAAAGCCAGCCTCTGTGCTGGGTTGTTCGCGGCTGTGGATGGGCTTGCCGTTTTCCATCAGGTAGGCGCTGAAATAATCGCGATCCACTTCTGATAGCAACTGGTCCATGAGCTGTTCGACCTTGAATACGCCCTGGATAAAGCCATCGAACACCCGCTGGCCTTGCTCGTTCTTTATAAAGAGCGGGGTGTACAAGACAAAGCCGCGCCCACCCTGAACCAGGGCGAAGCTGTTTGAGAACTGGGCTGTGCCGGTATCCCGGGCGCGTAATGCAAGCGGGTAATTGGGGTGATCGGGCTTGAGGACGAAGTCGAGCGCCGCTTCGTTGCCGGTAGTGGGTACCAGCCAGCGCATGTGCAGGTCCGGGCCGAGCCACTGAATCGATTGGTAGGCCTTGAAGTGATCCAGGCAAAACTGGCTTTCAAGCAGCCATTCATCTTGCGGGATACGCCCACGGTGGTTCCAGAGTTGTGCGATGCGATGCAGGTCATCAACCTGGTCATGCAGGCTGCTTTGCAACCGTCTTGCGAGATCCCTGGCCTGAAAGTCGACGCGCTCGGCGATGGATTTTTGCTGATCCTTAACCATCTGCTGCCAAACGGTCAGGCTGGCAAAATAAAGGCCACTTAAGAGCACTGCCAGTGCAAATCGAGCAATCCATGTCTGTGGCAGGCGTTGCGCCATATGGCTGAGTCCGTTGTATTGATAGTGGGTCGTCTTGTTATTGGGCTTGAGCAGCGAGTCGCACCACAGTCTACAAGTCGGGCGCGTCCCTAGTTTGTGGTGGCTGGGCGCATTTGCATGATTGTTTGCCAGTGAGCATCCGACACCGGCATGACGGAAAGGCGGCTACCTTTTTGCACAAGCGGCAACTCCAGTAGGCCATGCTGTGCCTTGAGGTCGGCGAGGCTGATAACCTGCTTGAAGGCTTCTACGAATTCGATGTCGACGGCGCTCCATGGATTCTTCTCGGCAGTGGCTTTTGCATCAAAGTAATGGCTTTTATCATCAAGTGCGGTTGGGTCGGGGTAAGCCTCGCGGTTGATGCGAGCGATGCCTGCAATGCCGGGTTGTGGGCAACTTGAGTGGTAGAAAAAGAATAGATCCCCGGTTTTCATGCTGCGCATAAAGTTGCGTGCTTGATAATTACGCACCCCATCCCAGCGCGCAACCGTTAAGCGCTGCAGATCATGAATTGAGAATTCGTCCGGTTCTGATTTCATCAGCCAATTGGGCATGAACTTTGCTCCATCAATTTAGTCCTTAACTCTTTAAGGATACCTGCACAGCGGTAAATTGCAGGGGCTCGGGTTGTAAGACGCCCAACAGTTGACCGTTGGGCACTTGCAATTGCCGAGCGCTAAGCACAAGCCCACAATGCCAGCGCTTTTGTGGGTTTGGTAGTTGCTGGATCTATAAAAAAAATGCCGCCGGTAACACCGTGCGCAGATTGCCTCAAAGGGGGAGGCATTCAATGAGACGTAAACCAGATTTATTGTGGGTGTTGGTGATTCTGTTCAGTTTGGGCGTGGTTACAACCGGTTATACACAGAGCCTGTGGGATCGTCAGGCTGATACTGCAGTGAGTGAGTCGCAGCAGTCATAGTTGAAAGGCGCTGCAGGACGCAGCGCAACTCAATGGAAGATTTTAGTGTCGCTGTTCAGTACCACTTCCGATCCGTTACCGTCGCGTTAAGCGCCAAATCCCACCTGGCCACGGCCAGTCTTTTGACCTGTTGGCATTCATGGGCGAGACCGAGAAGTGTCGGTTTGTGACAATTCTTGCGCCTTGCCCGGTAAGCCAGGCTGCGATCATAGAAGCCGCCACCCATGCCGAGGCGTCCGCCTTCGCTATCAAAGCCGACCAGCGGCAGCAGGATCAAATCGAGTGCCCAGACTTTGCGTTGCAGTGCTGGATTGGCGCTTGGCTCGGGTATTCCGAAACGATTGGCTCGCAATTTATCTGCAGGGCGAATGCGCTGAAACACCATTTTGGTGCGCGGCCAGGCATTTAGCACCGGCAGGTAAGTGGCTTTGCCGCGTCTCTGGGCGGCGCGCAGCAACAGTCGCGGATCTATCTCGCCGTCATTTGGCAGATACAGGGCGATGTGCCTGGCGCGACGGAAGACCGGATGCTGCGCCAGTTGCCGATACAGGTTGCGTGCCGCGCGGCGTTGCTCGCAAGGCGAGAGCTGGCGCCGCGCCTGACGTAATGTCCGGCGTAACTGGGCGCGACTGAGGAGGGCTGGATCGAGCATCGCGAACATCTGCAAGATCGCGTGCTGCCAAGGCAGGCAACACGCATGAATTGAGTGACTCCCCGACATGCCGCTGTCGGTGTAGCCCTTGAACCCGAAAGTTCAAGGTGGAGGTTGAAGGAGGCGTTAAGGCTTTCCGTCGAGCGGACATGCACACCGGCCCCAGCTTGCAACCCCCGGGGTTGTGCGTATCGGCTCAGGGACATGACCAACTGGCGCACACTTCAGGGAGCGGGGGCCAGTATACCTGAAAGCAGCGCTTTGATCAGCCCGGCCGACCACCGACATCATCGGCCAGTGCATTATCGACCCTTTGCAGCAGGTCTCGTACCTGTTCGCGGGTTGATGAAGTCTGCTGATCCAGGTCGTTCTGCTTGTGCAGCAACTCGTGGGTGATATTCAGTGCCGCCATCACCGCCACGCGGTCGGCGCCGATGACTTTGCCGCTGCTGCGGATCTCACGCATTTTGGCGTCCAGATAGCGCGCGGCGCCCTCTAAGTTGGCGCGTTCGTTCTGCGGGCAGTTGATGCAATATTCTTTATCGAGGATCTGAACGTTTACGGTATTCGACTGTGTCATGAGTCCTGCTCCAGGGCTTTAAGGCGCGAAATCATTGATTCGACCTTGTGCCGGGCCAATTCGTTCTTTTCAATCAGATGAGCGCGCTCCCCGCGCCATGCTTGCTCGTGTGCAATCAATATTTTGTTCTGGGCCTTGAGCTGCTCGACACGCTGGACAAGTAGCTCCAGTTTACTCGTCAGGGCTTGCAAATCGGCGTCTTCCATGGGGTCTCGCTAGGGCAGGGATTGATATATGACTAGAGCATTTCGTCACTTAGGATATAGGCGTGATGCGCTTCGGGGTCAAACTGCATGTGCCAATATACGACGCGGTGGTCATCCTGCAGACCTTGGTCGGCAGTTGCAATATCCTTCAGGCTGCCAGCTTGAGACTGCCGATCAGCAATTTGGTTGCCTACTGGCGTAGCGTCGATGGTCTTGGCGTGCCTGCCAATGCTAGGATACCAAGCCTCTATTCTAGTGATTGCGCTGTCTGGCGCCTAGTAATCTATGCCAACTTCTAGTTCTCCCTATTCTGCATTCGCCGCCTTGCTGACCAGCAACGGTTTTTCTATTTCTCCTGCTGAACTCCACGGCTTGCTGCTGGGCCGCAGTTGTGCCGGCGCCGGTTTCGAGGTCGACACCTGGATGGTCGATGCCGCCGAGCTGCTCGGTGCTGCGCCTGTTGATAACGTGCGCCAGGCGCTGATTGGCTTGCAGGAAATGGTCAAGGCCGAGCTGACCGGTAGCGAGGTTACCGTGGTCTTGTTGTTGCCATCCGATGATGCGCCCCTGAGCGAGCGTGCCGCTGCTCTTGGCCAGTGGTGCCAGGGCTTCCTTGGTGGTTTCGGCCTGGTTGCCGGCGACACCGCGCTCAGCACTGAAGCAATGGAAGTCTTGCAAGACCTGTCGGCAATCGCCCAGGTGCAAAACGCCTTGGAGGAATCCGAGGAGGGTGAAAGTGACTATATGGAAGTCATGGAATACCTGCGCGTGGCGCCATTGCTGTTGTTCAGCGAGTTTGCCAAACCTGAAGCGCCGGTCGAGAAGCCGTCGCTGCATTGATTTCAAGGGACCCCCTTAGCCATGATCAGCATCCCAAAGTCGGAATATGCCCGTCGGCGCAAGGCGCTGATGGCGCAGATGGAACCCAATAGCATCGCAATTCTGCCTGCTGCTCCGGTGTACATCCGTAATCGCGATGTCGAGCACATTTTCCGTCGGGACAGCGACTTCCAATACCTCTCCGGCTTTCCTGAGCCCGAGGCGGTGATTGCGCTGATCCCGGGGCGTGAGCATGGCGAGTACGTATTGTTTTGCCGTGAGCGTGATCCCGAGCGCGAGTTGTGGGACGGTTTGCGCGCAGGCCAGGAGGGCGCCATGAGCCGTTTTGGCGCAGATGACGCATTCCCTATCGGCGATATCGACGACATCCTGCCCGGCCTGATTGAAGGCCGTGAGCGGGTTTATTATTCGATGGGCACCAACCAGGAATTCGACCGTCACCTGATGGACTGGATCAATATGATCCGTTCCAAGGCGCGCCAGGGGGCGCAGCCGCCGAATGAGTTTGTCGCGCTCAACCACCTGCTGCACGACATGCGCCTGTACAAGAGCGCCAACGAGGTCAAGGTGATGCGTGAAGCCGCCGAGATTTCGTCGCGTGCCCATGTGCAAGCCATGCGCGTGAGCCGCCCCGGTTTGTTTGAGTTTCACCTCGAGGCCGAGCTGGATTACGAGTTCCGCAAGGGCGGGGCGAAAATGCCTGCATATGGTTCGATAGTCGCAGCAGGCAAGAACGCCTGCATCCTGCATTATCATGAAAATGACGCGGTGCTGAAGGACGGCGATCTGGTGCTGATCGATGCTGGCTGCGAGATCGACTGCTATGCCAGCGACATCACCCGCACATTCCCGGCCAACGGCAAGTTCTCGCCTGAGCAAAAAGCCATCTATGAGTTGGTGCTGGCCTCGCAAGAAGCTGCATTCCTCGAGATCGCCCCTGGTAAACACTGGAATCAGGCGCACGAAGCCACGGTGCAGGTGATTACCGCAGGTTTGGTGGAGCTGGGTCTGCTGGAGGGCGATGTCGAGCAACTGATCGCCAGCGAAGCCTACAAGGCGTTCTACATGCATCGCGCCGGTCATTGGCTGGGCATGGATGTACACGATGTTGGCGACTACAAGGTCGGTGGCGAATGGCGCGTGCTTGAGGTCGGCATGGCGATGACGGTCGAGCCCGGTATCTATATTGCCCCGGACAATCAGAATGTCGCGAAAAAATGGCGTGGCATTGGTGTGCGTATCGAGGATGACGTGGTCGTCACCAAAAAGGGTTGCGAAATCCTTACCACCGGCGTTCCCAAGACGGTTGCCGAGATCGAGGCACTGATGGCTGGAGCGGCCCAAGTTGCCTGAGTCAGCGCAACGCGTCGAGCTGGCAATCATTGGCGGCGGCCTGGTCGGTGCCAGCCTGGCGCTGGCGCTGCAGGGCGAGGCGAAAAAGCGCGGTTGGCGGATTTGCCTGATCGAAGCCTTCACGCCGGGCTCGGGCTATCAGCCAAGCTATGACGCGCGCTCGACTGCCTTGTCGTTTGGCTCGCAGCAAATCTATCAGCGCCTGGGCATCTGGCCGCAGATCGCCAAGCATGCCGAGCCCATCAAGCAGATCCATGTCTCTGACCGCGGGCGCTTTGCCGCTGCCCGCCTGAGTGCAGCCGATGAGGGCGTGCCCGCCCTGGGGTATGTGGTCGAGAACGCCTGGATTGGCGAGTGCCTGTGGCAGGCGCTGGACCAGTCGGTCGTGAGCTGGCGCAGCCCTGCACAAGTCACTCGTCTTGACGCGCTGGGCGATGGTTATCGGCTTACCCTGCATGATGGTACTGAGCTCGACTGCGACCTGGCCATTCTTGCCGAGGGTGGTCGTTCTGGCTTGCGCGAGCAGTTGGGCATCAACGTCAAGCAAACACCTTATGACCAGAGCGCCTTGATCGCTAACGTCAGCACCCGTGAGGCCCATGCTGGCCAGGCTTTCGAACGTTTCACCGACGATGGGCCTATGGCCATGTTACCGCTGGGGGGCAACCGCAGCGCCCTGGTCTGGAGGCGTTCGACCGCAGATGCAGAGCGTTTGCTGGGCGTGCCTGATGCCGCGTTTATCGAACAGTTGCAACTGGCATTCGGTTATCGTCTCGGGGCCATCAGCCAAATCGGCGAGCGACACCTGTATCCACTGGCACTGGGCGAGGCGCAGGAGCAAATCCGCCCGCACTTTGTGTTGTTGGGCACCGCCGCGCACAGCCTGCACCCCATTGCCGGGCAGGGCTACAACCTTTCATTGCGTGACACCATTGCCCTGGCAGACTGCCTGCTGGACAGTGCTGCGCCACTCGGTGACTTCGCCACATTGCAGGGTTATCTGCGCAGCCAGCAACTTGATCAACAGCTGACCGTGGGCTTTTCCGACCAGGTCACGCGCCTGTTCAGCTCTGGCGAGCCATTGCGCGTTGCCGGGCGTAACCTCGGGTTGCTTGGGCTTGACCTGTTGCCACCTGCCAAACGCTGGTTTGCACGTCAGGCCATGGGCTTGGGCACGCGATCGCAACCATGAGCCACAACCCGAAAAAAACGGCGCGCAAGGCGCGTTTGCTGCGTTGGGCAATGAATCTGTACCCGCCATACTTAGGCGCGGGTATTCGTGTGCGACATATCAGCGCGGACTTTCAGCGTGTCCAGGTAAAAATGGGCCTGGGCTGGTATAACCGTAACTACGTCGGCACCCAATTCGGCGGCAGCCTGTATTCGATGACGGATCCATTTTTCATGCTGATTTTGATGGAGAACCTCAGCCGTGACTACATCGTCTGGGACAAAGCTGCGAACATAGATTTTATTGCGCCAGGCAAAGGCCCGGTGTTTGCCGAGTTCAGCATTGATGACGCCCTGCTCGATACCATTCGTGCACGCACTGCCAAGGGTGAGAAATACTTGCCCGAGTTGCAGGTTGAAGTGCGCGATGGCGCGGGTACCCTGGTCGCCAAGGTGCACAAAACCCTGTACGTGCGGTTAAAGCCGCGCGCCAGGCAGGCCGCTTAAGGAATGAATATGCACGCGGATATGATCATTGTCGGCGCGGGAATGGTTGGCAGTACGCTGGCGCTGGCCATGCAATCGAGCGGGCTGGAGATTCTGGTTATCGACGGCGGCCCGATGCGCTTGGAACCATTCGATGCTGGCGCGCCATTCGAGGCGCGGGTCAGTGCCTTGTCCATGGCCAGCCAGCGGGTGCTTGAACGACTCAATGCGTGGTCGGGAATTGCTGCCCGCCGCAGCAGCCCATACCGCGACATGCATGTCTGGGACGGTGCCGGTACAGGCAATATTCATTTCAGCGCTGCCAGCGTGCACGCCGAAACACTGGGACATATTGTCGAGAATCGCGTTGTGCAAGACGCGCTGCTTGAACAGCTGCATGAAAGCACTATCGGCCTGTTGGCCAACGCCCGGCTGGAACAACTGCGTCGCTCTGGTCGTGAGTGGTTGCTGACCCTTGAAGATGGTCGCGAACTGCGTGCGCCGCTGCTGATCGCGGCCGATGGTGCCAACTCGGCGGTACGTCGTTTGGTGGGGACCGCAACCCGTGAGTGGGATTATCTACACCACGCCATCGTCACCAGTGTGCGTACTGAGAAACCCAACAAGGCCACCGCCTGGCAGCGTTTTACCGATGACGGCCCGCTGGCACTCCTGCCCCTGGCCAGTGATAAGCCTGACGAGCATTGGTCGTCGATTGTCTGGTCGACAGTGCCGAGCGAAGTTGAACGCTTGATGGCCCTTGATGACTCGCAATTCTGCGTGGAGCTTGGCAAGGCCTTCGAGCAGCGCCTGGGCAAGGTGCTGCACAGTGATCGCCGGGTCGCCATTCCACTGCGCCAGCGCCATGCCAAGCGCTACATTGAACAGGGGCTGGCGTTGATCGGTGATGCGGCGCACAGCATTCATCCACTGGCCGGACAGGGCGTCAACCTTGGCTTCCTTGATGCTGCTGTGTTGGCGGAGGTCTCGCTGCATGCCCTTGAGCGGGGCGAGTCGCCGGCCGATGAACGTGTGCTGAGCCGCTATGAGCGTCGGCGCATGCCGCACAACCTGGCGATGATGGCAGCGATGGAGGGCTTCGAGCGCTTGTTCCAGGCCGATCCCCTGCCGGTACGCTGGCTGCGTAACGCCGGGCTCAACTGGGTGGATGACATGCCCGAAGCCAAAGCGCTGTTCGTGCGCCAGGCGTTGGGCTTGAGTGGCGAGCTGCCACCGCTTGCCAAGGCTTGGTGCCCGTGGCCTGAAGCTCGGCGCCTGGGGTTGTGTAATCCGCCGTAACATCTGCGGACAGTCGTTTGTTGAGATGCCAAATGCTATTCAATATCATTTGCGCCTTAACTTATCGACTATACCAAGAGGCAACGCCCATGCAGCCAAGCAAGCGATTACTCGCCGCGTTTACCCTGACAGCCCTTGCCGGTGGCGCCCAAGCCGCTGATGAAGTGGTGGTTTACTCTTCGCGGATCGACGAGCTGATCAAGCCTGTGTTTGATGCATACACCGCCAAAACCGGCGTGCCAATCAAGTTCATCACTGACAAGGAAGCACCCCTGATTGCGCGGCTCAAGGCCGAGGGCGCCAACACCCCGGCGGATATGCTGATCACCGTGGATGCTGGCAACCTGTGGCAGGCCGAACAGGCGGGTGTGCTGCAACCCTTCAAGTCGGCAACCATCGATGCCAACATTCCGTCTCAATCCCGTTCAAGCCCCGACAGTTGGACCGGTTTGTCGCTGCGTGCGCGGACCATCTTCTATTCAACCGAGCGGGTAAAACCGAGTGAGTTGTCGACCTACGAAGCGCTGGCCGACAAAAACTGGGAAGGGCGCCTGTGCCTGCGTACCAGCAAGAAGGTGTACAACCAGTCGCTGACGGCCACGCTGATCGAAACCCATGGCGAGGCGAAGACCGAAGAAATCATCAAGGGTTGGGTGAATAACCTGGCCACCGATGTATTTGCTGACGACACTGCGCTGTTGCAAGCAATCGATGCCGGCCAGTGCGATGTCGGCATCACCAACACCTACTATTACGGTCGCCTGCACAAGGCCAACCCGGATCTAAAGGTCAAGCCGTTCTGGCCTAACCAGCAAGACCGTGGCGTGCACGTCAACCTGGCGGGCGCCGGTATCACCAAGAATGCACCCCATGCAGAGGCTGCCAAGAAGCTGCTGGAGTGGATGACCACTGAAGAAGCCCAGGCGTTGTTCGCGGGCCTGAACCAGGAGTTCCCCGCTAATCCGAAAGTCCCGGCATCTGAAGAGGTCCAGGCATGGGGCACCTTCAAGGCCGATGCTATCCCGGTTGAGGTCGCCGGTAAGCGCCAGGCTCAGGCCATCATGTTGATGGATCGCGCGGGCTGGAACTAAACACTGCGCTAGCTCGCCGATAGAACACGCCCCGGCATCGTCCGGGGCGTTGCTGTTTTTGCTTTGAGGATAGTGCGTGGCCCATCTTGCCCAGCGTCGCTGGTACCCCATCGCCTTTGTGGTCGCCTTGTTGGTGCTGTTGCCCTTGACGGTGATGCTGTTCAGTTGGCATGAGGTTGACCGCGAAATCTGGTCGCACCTGTGGCAAACGCAAATGCCCCGGCTGATTGGCAATACAGTGATTCTGGTTGCAGGCGTGAGTGTGGGCGTGACCCTGCTCGGCGTGAGCCTGGCGTGGCTGACCAGCCTCTGTGAGTTTCCCGGCAGGCGCTGGCTGGATTGGGCGCTGATGCTACCGTTTGCGATTCCAGCTTATGTGCTGGCCTTTGTATTTGTCGGGTTGCTGGATTTTTCCGGGCCGGTTCAGACGCTGTTGCGTGAGTGGTTTGGTGCGGGCGTGCGTTTCCCGAGCGTACGCTCGACCGCTGGTGTGATCAGCGTTCTGGTGCTGGTGTTCTATCCCTACGTCTACCTGCTCGCGCGCAATGCCTTTCTTGCCCAGGGTAAAGGCCTGATGGAAGCGGCGCGGGTGCTGGGGCATAACCCGTGGCAGGCATTCTGGTGCGTGGCGTTGCCGATGGCGCGCCCGGCAATCGGTGCTGGTCTGGCCCTGGCCATCATGGAGACGCTGGCCGATTTTGGCGCCGTCTCGGTGTTTAATTTCGACACCTTCACCACTGCCATCTACAAGACCTGGTACGGTTTCTATAGCCTGAGCAGCGCCACCCAGTTGGCCAGCCTGCTGTTGCTGGTGGTGATGCTGGTGCTTTATGGCGAACGGCGTGCGCGCGGTGCCGTTCGCCCAGCCAACGAGCGTCCATGCGGCAAAGCGCTTTAACAGCTCAGGGGTTTCAAGGCGCTGGCCGCCAGTGGTTGGTGCCTATTGGTCTTCGCTTGCGCCTTTGTGATTCCAATGCGCCACCTGCTGGTCTGGTTCTGGCAGCGCGGCCGTTTCGACCTGGATGAACGCTACACTGCGTTGATCCTGCATACCTTGTACCTGGGTTGTTTGGCTGCGGTGCTGACGGTCAGCGTCGCCTTGCTGCTGGCCTTTGCCCGGCGTATGACACCGACCCGGCTGATGCGCTCCACCGTCAGCCTGGCCAACACGGGCTATGCCTTGCCCGGCTCGATGTTGGCAGTAGCGATCATGCTGGCGTTCAGTTACCTCGATAACCAGTTGGTGATCCCGCTTTCAACGTTGCTTGGAGGCGCAGGCAAACCGCTGCTGCTTGGCAGCCTGGCAGCGCTGCTGTTGGCTTACCTGATCCGCTTTATGGCCGTTGCCTACGGCCCGTTGGAAAACAGCCTGGCGCGGATCCGGCCTTCATTGCCTGAAGCGTCGCGCAGCCTGGGCGTGGGTGGTGTCAGGTTGTTTTTCCGTGTTTACCTACCTTTATTATTGCCCGGGGCGTTATCTGCAGCATTGTTGGTATTTGTTGATGTACTCAAGGAAATGCCCGCTACCCTGTTAATGCGTCCGTTCGGCTGGGACACCCTGGCGGTACGGATTTTTGAAATGACCAGTGAGGGTGAATGGGCCCGCGCGGCATTACCGGCGCTGACGTTGGTGGCGGTAGGATTGCTGCCGGTGATCGGCTTGATTCGTCGTTCGGCACAGACTCGCGGCTGAGACCAAGGCGCTTGCAGCCGTTTGCGCGCCTTGGTGTACATCCAAGATGACCCGCCCGCACCTTGTAGATACAATGCACGCCATTCGCTGTAGCCAACCTCATTAGAATGGGTGTTTGCTGGCTGGCGCAAGGCCTGCTCGACCAGGCCGTTGTACAGGCGCAAACAGTGTTGCAGTTTTGCCAAAGCCCGGAAGGAGAACCCCATGGGGCAGCGCACACCTCTTTATGACCTGCACCTTGCCTTGGGTGCCAAGATGGTCGATTTCGGCGGTTGGGACATGCCGCTGCATTATGGTTCGCAAGTCGAAGAGCATCACGAAGTCCGCCGCGACTGTGGCGTGTTTGATGTCTCCCACATGACCGTGGTCGATATCCACGGTGATCAGGCAAAACAGTATCTGCAGCATCTGCTGGCCAACGATGTTGAACGCCTGCAAGAACTGGGCAAGGCGCTGTACAGCAGCATGCTCAACACCGAAGGCGGCGTGGTTGATGACCTGATGGTCTATCTGACCGAGTTTGGCTACCGGGTGGTGGTCAATGCCGCGACGCGGGACAAGGACCTGGCCTGGATGAACCAGCAGGCCGAGGGTTTTGCTGTGCAGTTGCATGAGCGTAGCGACCTGGCGATGTTTGCTATCCAGGGCCCCCATGCGCGGGAAAAAACCTGTGAGCAGGTCAGCCAGGCCTGTGCCGCGCTGATCAATCAACTGCTACCTTTCCAGGGATTGCCCGAAGGTGACTGGTTTATCGCGCGTTCGGGTTACACCGGCGAAGATGGCTTGGAAATCATGCTGCCGAGCGATCAGGCCGTGGCCTTTTTCAATGACCTGGTCGGTGCCGGGATTTCACCCATTGGCCTGGGCGCACGTGACACCTTGCGCTTGGAAGCGGGGATGAACCTGTACGGCCAGGACATGGACGAAAGCGTAACGCCCCTGGCCTCGAACCTGGCCTGGAGTGTTGCCTGGGAGCCAGTCAATCGGGATTTTGTCGGGCGCAAAGCCTTGCAGCAGCAGTTGCAGCGCGGTATTTCGACAAAGCTGGTTGGCCTGGTGTTGGAGGAGCGCGGCGTGTTGCGTGCCCACCAAGTGGTGCGTGTTGACGGTGTGGGCGAGGGTGAAATCACCAGCGGAAGTTTTTCACCGACGCTCAACAAGTCGATTGCCCTGGCACGCTTGCCTGTTGCAACCTGCGAGCGGGCTGAAGTCGAAATTCGCGGTAAATGGTATCCCGTTCGAGTGGTTAAGCCAGCCTTCGTTCGTCATGGCAAGGCGCTGATTTAATCCGGCTATTGGCGGTTCTGAAAAACAATTACAGAACTGTTTTGTATGACCAACGGTTTGGTTGAAAACTGTCGAAGTTGCCAAGCCCTGCTAAATTTTCATGACGGCGCGGTCGCCGTCATGCCATATGAGGAATCCGACATGAGCAATATCCCCGCCGATCTGCGTTACGCCTCCAGCCACGAATGGGCTCGCCTGGACGCTGATGGAAACGTAACAGTGGGCATTTCCGACCACGCTCAAGAAGCGCTGGGCGATGTGGTTTTCATTGAGCTGCCTGAAGTCGGCAAGACCTTCGCCGCGGGCCAGGCAGCGGGTGTGGTTGAGTCGGTAAAAGCAGCATCGGATATCTACGCCCCTATCGGCGGTGAAGTGATCGCGGTCAATGACTCGCTGGCTGACAGCCCGGAGAACGTCAACACCGATCCTTACGGCAGCTGGTTTTTCAAGCTCAAGCCGAGTGCCGCAGACGAACTCGACAAACTGCTCGATGCGGATGCGTACAAAGCCTCTGCGGACGCTTAAAACGCTGCAAAGTCCCGGCTCGCTGCGAGCCGGGACTTGCTGCCGGGTAGCTTTGACATGACCTGATCAACGCGGGTTTGAAAACCTTCGTGCAGATAGTTGAGAGTTTTCTAAGCTAATAAGGCCTCGTATTGCAGCGCATGAATGCCCGGTTGGGTGTTACAAGCGGGCGCAATGGCGAGGCCTTGTCATTTCTAGAGGCTCTCAACCATGTCTGCAATGCCGTCATTGTCGCAACTCAAGCAGCCGGATGCATTTCTACGACGCCACCTCGGCCCTGATGCCGCCGAGCAGCACGCCATGCTCGGTACATTGGACCTGCCTAGCCGGGCAGCATTGATCGAACAGACAGTGCCGCCGTCTATCCGCTTGACTCGACCATTGGCACTGCCTGATGCGCTGGATGAGCAAGCAGCGCTGGCCAAGCTGCATGGTTATGCCGAGCAGAACCAGGTGTGGACCAGCCTCATCGGCATGGGCTATCACAACACCATCACGCCGACCGTAATAGTGCGCAATGTGCTGGAAAATCCTGGTTGGTACACCGCCTACACGCCCTATCAACCGGAAATCGCTCAAGGTCGGCTTGAAGCGCTGCTCAATTTCCAGCAATTGACCATCGACCTGACCGGGATGGAGCTGGCCAGTGCCTCACTCCTGGATGAAGCCACGGCAGCGGCTGAAGCCATGGCCTTGGCCAAGCGGGTCGCCAAGTCGAAGAGCAACCTGTTCTTTGTCGATCACAATTGCCACCCACAGACCATTTCAGTGGTGCAGACCCGGGCCGAGGGCTTTGGCTTCGAACTGGTGATTGCCGATGTTGCGAGCCTCGCAGAACATCAGGTCTTTGGCGCGCTGCTGCAATATCCGGACAGTCATGGCGAGATCCGTGACCTGGAACCCTTGATCGGTCAGTTACATGCCCAGCAAGCGCTGGCGTGTGTCGCGGCAGACCTGATGAGCTTGCTGCTGTTGACCCCGCCCGGAGAACTGGGCGCCGATGTGGTGCTGGGCTCGGCCCAGCGCTTTGGCGTGCCCATGGGGTACGGCGGGCCCCACGCAGCCTTCTTTGCCACGCGCGATGCCTTCAAGCGGGCGCTGCCGGGGCGCATTATCGGCGTGTCTAAAGACTCGCGCGGCAATATGGCGCTGCGTATGGCACTGCAAACACGCGAGCAACATATTCGTCGTGAGAAAGCCAATTCAAACATCTGCACCGCGCAGGTATTGCTGGACAACATAGCCAGCTTCTATGCGGTGTACCACGGTCCGCAACGGCTCAAAGCCATTGCCCAGCGGATTCACCGGGTCACGGCAATTCTTGCGGCCGGCCTCAAAGCCAAAGTTATAGAGCGCGACAACCAGCATTTTTTCGACACCCTGACCCTGGAGGTGGGCGGTAGCCAGACGGCGATTATCGAGTCGGCGCAGGCAGCGCAAATCAATCTGCGAATTCTGGGGCGCGGCAAGCTGGGCGTCAGTCTTGATGAAAGTTGCGATGAGCACACGGTCGAGCGTTTGTTTGCGGTATTTCTGGGGGCTGATCATGGTTTGAGTGTCGCTGAGCTCGACGCCAGCGAGATCGAGGACGGTATTCCAGCGGACCTGCAGCGCCGCTCAGGCTACCTAGCGCACCCGGTATTCAATACCCATCACAGCGAAACCGAGATGCTGCGCTACATCAAGCAGCTCGAGAATAAAGACCTGGCGCTCAACCAGGCGATGATCCCGCTGGGCTCGTGCACCATGAAGCTCAACGCCACCAGCGAGATGATCCCTATTACCTGGCCCGAGTTTGCCAATCTGCACCCCTTTGCTCCGCTGGAGCAGGCCCATGGCTATGCCTTGATGATCAACGAGCTGGATGAATGGCTGCGCGCCATAACCGGATTTGATGCGATCTGCATGCAGCCCAACTCCGGGGCACAGGGCGAATACGCAGGCCTGCTGGCCATCAGCAAATATCACCAGAGTCGCGGTGACACACAGCGCAATATCTGTCTGATTCCGGCCTCGGCGCACGGCACCAATCCAGCTTCGGCGCAGATGGCCAGTATGCGCGTGGTGATTGTCGAGTGCGATGCCGAGGGCAATGTCGACCTTGCCGATCTCAAGCTCAAAGCGGCCGAGGCGGGTGATCGCCTCGCATGCCTGATGGCGACGTACCCGTCGACCCACGGTGTGTATGAAGAGGGTATTGTCGAGATCTGCGAGGTAATCCATGCCCACGGCGGCCAGGTCTATATGGACGGCGCCAATCTCAATGCCCAGGTCGGCCTGGCGCGCCCGGCGGATATCGGCGCAGACGTGTCGCACATGAACCTGCACAAAACCTTCTGCATTCCCCACGGCGGCGGTGGCCCCGGCATGGGACCAATCGGCGTGCGTGCGCATTTGGCGCCCTTTGTGGCCAACCACCCGGTGATCGAGCTGAAAGGCCCTAACCCGGAAAACACCGCAGTCAGCGCGGCGCCATGGGGCAGTGCGAGTATCTTGCCTATCAGTTGGATGTACATCGCAATGATGGGCCCGCAATTGGCTGATGCCACCGAGGTGGCAATCCTCAGTGCCAATTACCTGGCAAACAACCTCAAGGATGCATTCCCGATACTGTTCAGCGGTCGCAACGGTCGCGTTGCCCATGAATGCATCATTGATTTACGCCCGCTCAAGGCACAGACCGGCGTCAGCGAGGAAGATGTCGCCAAGCGCTTGATCGACTATGGGTTCCACGCGCCAACCATGTCATTCCCGGTGCCGGGCACGCTGATGATCGAACCGACCGAGAGTGAGTCCAAGCATGAGCTGGATCGTTTTATCGAGGCCATGTTGAGCATCCGCGCGGAAATCGCCAAGGTACAAAACGGTGACTGGCCCGAAGATGACAACCCCCTGGTGCGCGCGCCCCACACGCTGGCGGACATGGTCGGCATTTGGGAGCGACCCTACAGCATTGCCCAGGCCGTGACCCCAAGTGAGCACACTCGCCTGTACAAATACTGGCCGACGGTCAATCGGGTGGACAATGTCTATGGCGACCGCAACCTGTTCTGCGCCTGTGTGCCGCTGGACGCCTATCGCGAATAAGGCAGGTGCGCCGGTTATTTGATGGGCTCAACCAGGAGCAATACACCATTCTGGCCGGTGACCCGTACTGCGCTGCCAACAGGCAAGTCCGGGCCGCTGACCAGCCACAATGTATCGCCCGCCTTTATTTTGCCGCGCCCGCTGCTGATGGCTTCGTGCAGGGCGAACTGGCGACCCAGTAATTCGCTGCCGCGATCATTCAAGCCGGGTTGATCGGAGATTTTCCCAGCGTTGCGCTGGCGCCTCCACCATAAAACCGCGCTCAACACCGAGAGCACGGCAAACAAGACGAATTGCAGGGCCCAGGGCAATGCCGGAATCACATAGGTGATGATGCCTACACCAGCAGCGGCAACGCCAATCCACAACAGGTAACCGCCGGCACCAAATACTTCGAGTATCAACAGCAGGGTGCCTAGCGCCAACCAATCCCAGAACGTCAGGTGTTGTAGAAAATTGAGCATTACTTGGCCTGCTTGTCGCCGAAGGTGGCTTTGATGATTTCGCCAATGCCGCCGACCGAACCAATGATCTGGCTGGCTTCAAGCGGCATTAGCACCACTTTGCTGTTGTCGGAGCTGGCCAGCTTGCCCAGGGCATCGACGTATTTTTGCGCAACGAAATAGTTGACCGCCTGCACGTTACCATTGGCGATTGCTTCGGAAACCATGCGCGTTGCCTCGGCTTCTGCCGCAGCGGCTCGCTCCCGGGCCTCAGCTTCAAGGAAGGCGGCCTGGCGCTCGCCTTCAGCCTCAAGGATCTGCGCTTGCTTCTTGCCTTCAGCGGTCAGAATCGCAGCGGAACGCGAACCCTCGGCCTCAAGGATTTGCGCACGCTTCAGACGCTCGGCCTTCATTTGGCTGGCCATGGCGTTGACCAGGTCGGCGGGCGGCGTGATGTCCTTGATCTCAATGCGGGTGATCTTGATACCCCAAGGCGCGGTAGCTTCATCAACGGTGCGCAGCAGGCGCTCGTTGATGGCGTCGCGCTGGCTGAGCATGGCATCGAGTTCCAGCGAGCCCAGCACGGTACGGATGTTGGTCATCACCAGGTTGCGGATGGCGTGATCGAGGTTGTTGACCTCATAAGCGGCCTGTGCGGCATTGATCACCTGGGAGAAACACACCGCATCGATCTGTACGATGGCATTGTCGGCGCTGATCACTTCCTGGGGCGGAATATCGAGCACGGTTTCCATCACGCTGAGCTTGCGACCAATGCGGTCGACCAGCGGCACAATGATGTTCAAGCCCGGCTTGAGCGTGTTGGTGTAGCGCCCAAAGCGTTCAACCGTCCATTGTGAACCTTGGGGCACAACTTTGAAGCCCATGAAGACGACGGCGATTGCGAGGCCGACGAAGAGAAATATGACGCTGCCGATTTCCATGCAATTAATCCTTAATGTGGTCAGGCGTTGTTAGCAGGACATCTAAGCACAACTGAATTTTCAATGTCGCCAAGTGGCTCTCAGCAGAGGCATCGCGGCATCACAAAACGCTTTAATCACCATCCCCGACCTTGTCGCAGGCTGCCGGGTTAGCGTTGCTCGCTTTGTGGGGTCACGCGCAGCACTTCCTCGATTGTGGTCAGCCCGGCGGCCACCTTTTGCGCGCCAGACAACCGCAGGCTGCGCATGCCTTCCTTGAACGACTGGCGACGCAATGCAACCAGATCGGTCTCGGCGCTGAGCAGGGACTTGATCCCATCATTGAGCAACATGATTTCGTAAACCCCGGCCCGGCCGCGATAACCGGTGTCGCGACACTCCAGGCAGCCCACGGCCTTGTGCGCCCCGGTCGGCAGGGGCGCGTTCCAGGGCTTGGTCAGGCTTTGCCAGTCACTTTCGTCCAGCTCGTGCGGGGTTTTGCAGTGTGGGCAAAGTGTACGCACCAAACGCTGCGCCATGACGCCCAGCAGCGTTGCCTTGAGCAGGTAATGCGGCACACCCAGTTCCAGCAGGCGGGTAATGGCGCTTGGGGCATCGTTGGTGTGCAGTGTGGACAACACCAGGTGTCCGGTCAGCGCGGCCTGGATCGCCATTTCGGCGGTTTCAAGGTCACGAATCTCGCCGACCATGATGATATCGGGGTCCTGGCGCATCAGTGAGCGCACGCCGCTGGCGAAGGTCAGGTCGATATTGCTTTGCACCTGCATTTGATTGAAGGCCGGCTCGATCATTTCGATCGGATCTTCAATGGTGCAGACGTTGACTTCATCGGTGGCCAGCTGTTTCAGGGTGGTGTACAGCGTGGTGGTTTTGCCTGAGCTGGTCGGGCCTGTGACCAGAATGATGCCGTCGGGCTGGCCGGTCATGCCGGTCCAGCGCTTGAGGTCATCTGCCGAAAAACCCAGCTGGTCGAAGCTCTTTAGCAGCACTTCCGGGTCGAAAATCCGCATCACCAGCTTTTCACCGAAGGCCGTTGGCATGGTCGACAGACGCAGTTCGACTTCGCCGCCATCCGGGGTCTTGGTCTTGATCCGGCCGTCCTGGGGTTTGCGTTTTTCGGCAACGTTCATTCGGCCCAGGCTTTTCAAGCGGCTGACAACCGCCATCGTCACCTGCGGCGGGAACTGGTAAACGGTGTGCAGCACGCCATCGATACGAAAGCGCACGCTGCCTTGCTCGCGGCGTGGCTCGATGTGGATATCACTGGCGCGCTGTTGATAAGCGTATTGAAACAGCCAGTCGACGATATTGACGATATGCGCGTCGTTGGCGTCGGGCTCCTGGTCCTGCGCGCCAAGGTTGAGCAACTGCTCGAAGTTGCCGGTGCCGCTGACCTTCATGTCCACCGCAGTGGCGCCGGTAACCGATTTGGCCAGTCGGTAGAACTCGACGGTGAAGCGCTGGATATCAACCGGGTTGGCCACTACACGCTTGATAGGGCGCTTGAGTACATGGCGCAGGTCATCTTCCCAACTGCGCATCAGCGGCTGGGCACTGGCGATTGTCACCGCTTCCTGGCTCACCGCCACCGCGAGAATCTTGTGCCGCTGGGCGAAGGCGTAGGACATCAGCGGGGTAATCGCGGCGACATCGATTTTCAGCGGGTCGATGCGCAAATACGGCTGGTTGGCATATTCCGCCAGCCAGACCGTGAGGCTTTCAAGGTCGAGTTTCTTGCCGGGACGCGCTAGATCATCGAGCTGTTGCGCAGCCAGAAACTCCAGCGGGTGTTGTTGGTTCTTGACCGCACTTCGCCGGATCGCCAGGCACTGCTCGGCGTTGTCTTGATCCACCCGGCCTTGGGTAACCAGCTCGCGCAACAGGTCGCCAAGATCAAGTACGCGGTCGGGTGTGGACGAAGTCAGTACGGACATTGGTTTTCCTGCAGTCATTACGTAATGCACCTAGCTTGAAGCCAAGCGCGTGTCTTGTCAGCTAGCAGCTACTGATTCTGTAGATTAGTCGGCTGCACGTCGCTGTGCTGCGGCAGGTGGGCATCAGTTCAAGCGCGGCATAGGCTTTCCGCCTAGAAAGCTCGAAAGCGCAGGGCTCAACAACATGGCCTGGGCAATGGGTCTTGCTGGCTGCTAAAGGTTTGCCGAACAGTGCAGAGTAAGCGAACCCGATACAGGGCAATAAATCTGCCGCCTCGCCCGGCCAGGACTGTTTACAATATGACCGTGATTACTCCTGGCCATCAACATGGCTGAACCAGACAAGGAACCCGGCGCCATGGCCTCTCCAGATAAACAGCAAAAACGTGCCCAGCGGGCCAAAGCCAAAGCCAAGCAAAACCGTTCGGGCAAGTCCAGACCGAATGTGGTGCACCCGGTGCTGGCCAATCCGTTGATCAACGAGCCTTTCGATGATGTTGCCATCGACCTGAGCACCTTCGACTTCAAGGACATTGAAGAGAACGGTTTCGACCCGGCGCACTTCGACGACCTGTTTGAAGCGATGAAATACGGCGAAGGCATCAGCCTGCTCGCAATGTGCCTGGTTTTCTTGCAGTACCCGGTTCTGGAACTGGTGATCGCCGAGGAAGCACAAGACTCCGCCACCGACTTTATGATGGGCCTGCTGATCACCTATCGCGCAATCTTCCACGACGAAGACGAAGACACGGCAATCCAGTGGATCGGCGGCGAGGCCTTCCAAGCGGCCTACGACGAAGCATCGACCATCCTGCAAAAGAAAAATGCCCGCAGCGCCTGAGGTATTCGCACTTAAACGTGGGGAAGGAGATAGAGGCAGAACTTTGTTTTCGGCCAGAGGCGGATATCTTCCAGGGGCGGCTACCGGCCAAAAGCAGACGGTGAACCTTTTATATAATTGCATAGACTTGACCAGTCGTTTGCATTGGATTTGACCGGCACATGTGGTAGCTCGACGGGCAGAAGTCGGCTAGGACCAGTTACGATGCGCGGTCGATATCCGAACCATTCCGGCCAGCTGAAACTGCGACTGTTACCAACCTAGAGCCGGATCGTCGTATGTCAGTCGCTTCCCAGCTTCAAGTCGTTCGGCTGACGCTTCTCGATGGAGTACTTGAGCAGCGCCGCGCTGCGGAAGAAACCATGGGCAAACTTGCTGTAGGGCATGGTCAGAAAGAATGCCATCACCACCCCCAGGTGTATTGCTAGGAGCAAGGCCATTGCTCCAGTATCACGCCAGGCAAGTAAGGCCAGCCCCGTCAGGCTGATCAGAAGCAGCAGAAAAATAAAGCCGCGATCCATCGGACGCTGAGCAGCATCTCCATGGGCTGGATCTCGACGATAGTTCAGCACCAGTAAACCCACAGGACCAATGAACAAGCCGATACCACCCACTATTCCCAGCATCACCGGTAAGCTGAGCACCGGGTAAGGCGCCTCCAAACCCAGCAGGTAATGATACAGAGTGGCGACGCTGGTGGCTGCAAAGCACAGCATGAAGCCGTAGAAGGTCAAATGGTGAAAGCGACGACGCCACAGGGTGAAGCGATCACTGGCATTGTTGCAACCCAGGCCATGGCCACCGTCGAGGTATTTGAGCTTGAGCACTGCGCCCGAGGCTTCAGCCACTGCGGCTCCGCTGACGATGGCTTGCGTCTCGGCCGGAGAGATCCGCCGCCAGAAACGCGTCACCCCAATCAGCAGCGCTAGAACTGCAAAACCAAAGACACCGCCAAACATCAGAGCCAGGGTGTTATGCGGAAAGATCGCATAAAAGTCGCCGGCCAGTGGCCCAGGAAACAAAGTTCCGCGAGCCAGAAGGGTCAGCACCAGAAATAGCGCCAGACCGGCCGCTGAGGCCAACGCCAGGGTCAGGCCATTGTGCTTGTATAGCGCGCCGAAGCGTGCCGGCCAAGCGTACTCGGTGTAGGTATCAAGGCGGACCTTCGCCATCGCCTGGGGCACATTGACCGCGAACTCATGAGGGGCTGCATACTGACAAGCATGCAGGCAGGCGCCGCAGTTGTGACACAGGTTCGCGAGGTAATGGATGTCAGCCTTTTTGAATTCAAGGCGCTGGGTCATCGCTGGGAATACGGCACAGAAACCCTCGCAATAGCGACAGGCATTGCAGATATTTAGCTGCCGCTCGACCTCCGCTTCATCGAGGTTGAGCACCGAAATCAAGTTGTAGCCTTCGGCGCAGTCACTATCTTCACGGATATGCGGATCAGACAACTGCATGTTCTTGTCCTTCAGGAGTCACTTGGGAGGAGTAGCCGGCCGCCGCTGCCGCCTGGATGCCGGCAATACGGCCGAAAGCAGTGCCGATACTCATGCCGACGCCAGCCGTATAGCCTTTGCCCAGCACATTGCCGGCCATCATTTCACCGGCAACGAATAGGTTCGGGCTGGGCTTGCCTGCAAAATGAACGGCGGCGGTCTCGTCGGTTTTCAGGCCTAGGTAGGTGAAGGTGAGACCGGGCTTGAGGGCGTAGCCGTAAAAGGGCGGCGTATCAATCGGTCGAGCCCAGTGGGTTTTCGCCGGGCTGAGCCCTTCGGTATGACAGTCATCGAGCTGGGTATGATCGAAGCGGCCCACACGGCAGGCCTGGTTGTAATTCTCGACAGTCTTGATGAATACGGCCTCTGGAATATCCAGCTTACGGGCGAGTTCCCCCAAGCTGTTGCCCCTAGTGCCGGGGAATACAGGTGGCATGAAGTTGCCAACGGCCTTCTGATCGATGATCGAAAAGCCCACCTGGCCCGGCTGCTGCGCCACAAGACGCCCCCAGATGGCGTAGCGCTTAGGCCAGAAGTCTTCACCCTCATCATAGAAACGCTGCCCTTCGCGATTGACCACCACCCCGAGCGAGACGCAGTCGATACGAGTGCAGATGCCGCCGTCATACAGTGGCGCACGGGCGTCGATGGCCACCATATGGGCCTGCGTTGGGTCGCCAATTTTGTCTGCCCCGGCTGCGATCATGTGCTGCAGCAGGACCCCCATGTTGAAACGGGTTCCACAAATCAGAAAATTACCAGCCGGCCACTCGCCTCTCTCGTTTTGGCCCCAAGCTTCGCGCAACCATTCGCGGTTGGATTCGAACCCACCGGCAGCCAGCACGCACGTGCGCGCTTCGATCCGCTCTGCGGGTAGACACACGCCATTCACTACGCGCTCAGGGATCTGCGCAGCCACAAAGCGGCCATCCGCTAATTCCAGCGTATCCACCGGGGAGTCATAGCGAATCTGCACGCCCAACTTCTGCGCACTGCGGTAGTACGCATTGACCAAAGCTTTGCCGCCCCCCATGAAGAACGCGTTAGTGCGCGCAACGTGCAAGGCTCCTGAGAGCGGAGGCTGGAAGTGCACGCCATGGCTGCGCATCCAGTCCCGGCATGTCGAGGATGCCCGGATGGTCAGACGTGCAAGCTTCTCATCGGTGATACCAGAGGTGACCTTAAGCAGATCCTGCCAGTACTCCTCCTCCGGATAAGCCTCGACGAGCACGTCTTGCGGCGCATCATGCATGCAGCGCAGGTTGCGTGTGTGCTGAGAATTACCGCCGCGCCATTCCCGCGGCGAGGCCTCAAGCAACAGTACACTCGCGCCAGCCTCACGGGCCATGAGGGCTGCACACAAAGCGGCATTTCCGCCACCAATCACTAAAACATCAAACATATCGCCTCCTGTTTGCAAGGAGTCGATACTTCCGCCCCCTACTGTGAGGCGAATGTAGAACGTGCCCTAAATACTCGAAAGGCCCATTCCAACGAGAGGGCTTTAGTTTTATTAAAGACTTATCAGCGAGTCTTTGGTGCCTCGCTCAGCAAGCTTGATCCGGGCCAGCAACCGCTGCGTACGAGCTCGCGGGCGACGTCCACAATCACTACGCGCGCGGCCAGGGCCGCAGGAGAAAGCTCATCGTCGGACAGGCTAGCCAGAAGATTGCGGCGCCCTACATGGGCATCGCTGATCTGCACCACCCGCAAGCCGGACTCGCCCGAGCGAGCTGCAGCGGCGCCAGGCTGAATGGTCGCCGCATAGCCGGACCTGACCGTGTCCATCAGCACGGCCAGACCATCGATTTCCATGATGATATTAGGCTCTATACCCGTTCGCTCAAAGGCGCTCACTAAGGTACTGCGCAAGCCATGCTGCAGGCTGGGCATAACCAGAGGCAGGTTTCCCAGTTGCTGCAACTGGATGCTTTCGCCAGTGGGAGCTCCCTCGAGCGTGGGGGCCGCGATGACGAACAGGGTCTCATCTAGCAAGGGCATAACGCTCCAGCGCTTGCCGGTGTCGGTTTGAAACAGCACAGCGAGATCGAGCTGGCGGGCATTCAGCTGGGTCGCTAGGTGGCCCGAAAGACTCTCCACCAAATGCAACTGGATATCCGGATACTTCTCGCGCATCGCGCTGATCAGCGGCAGGGCCAGAACCGATGCGGTAGTGGGCGGTAAACCGACACTAACGTAACCACTCATGCGGCCCCGCTGCGCCGCTTGCACGGCATTTTCGGCCTGCCGCAGGGTGAGCTGGGCGTGATGCTGAAAAGCAACACCCGCGTTAGTCGGTACTACTCCAGTCGAAGTGCGGCTAAGCAGGCGCGTGCTCAATTCGCTCTCCAGCTTGCTAATTTGCTGGCTCAAGGCCGAGGTTCCGATGCCCAGTTCGAGCGCGGCGCGCCCCAGGCTTTTGTTCTCCAGCACAGCCAAGAAATAGCGTAACTGCTTGAGTTCCATAAGCTCATACCACCTTACTGCTGACGTGAGGCGGCCGCCGAAATATCAGTCGACATTACGAGGCGGCGACGCCAGAAGGAATGCAATGGGCCGGTTGTGGCTCGATTTTCAGCCTATGTGCAACATCAGTATGCAGGAGCTGAGCTTTGCTCACGACAGAAGATTCAGCGAAATGGCCGATGCTGTCCAGAAGCAAGCGATCAACTCGCGGAAAGCATAAAGCGACACAACGTTTGCTGAGAACGTTGTATCGCCTGCCGAAAGCCTGGAGGGTGCTGGCGCTATTCGATTAGTCCAAACTCACCGGCCAAGGACTTGAATTGATCAACCTGCTTATAGACAAACGCTTGTAACTCTTCGCCCGTCATCGCCATCGGCAGCAAGTCGCGCTGCTCACGCTGCTGGGTGAAGGCTTCGCTAGCCAACAGCACATCAAACTGCTGTTTCCACCAGTTATAATCCTCATCGCTCACTTCCGGCCCCATATAGAAACCACGCACAATGGGCCAGCTCGCATCGCAGCCCGATTCCTTGAGCGTGGGGATGTCGGCCAATTTACCCGGCAATCGCTGATCTGACATTACGGCCAGAACCCGCACCTTGCCCGCTTCAAGTTGTGCAGTCGATTCACCAATTCCGCTGGTTATCAGTTGCACGTGCCCGCCAAGCAATGCGGTAACTGGCTCGCCACCTCCTTCAAAGGCAACGTAGCGCAGCTTCTGAGGGTTGACGTTGGCACACCGGGCGATCAGTGCAGCTTGCATCCAGTCCTGACTACCAATCGTGCCGCCAGCCCCAATCACCAAGCTCGCGGGATCTTGCTTCAACGCCTGAACCAAGTCGTCGAACGTACGCAAGGGAGAGTCTTGACGCACGGTAATGGCACCGTAATCGGTGCCGATGGCCGCTAGCCACCTAACTGCCTTTTCGTTATAGCGACCAAATTTACCTTGGGCTAGGTTAAGTAGGGAGCCGCTCGACCACGCGGTAATGGTGCCAGGCTCATCTGGACGTTGAGCGACCACCGCGTTATAGGCAACGGCACCAATACCACCCGGCATGTAGGTAACTCGCATCGGTCGCTTCAGCAGACCCGCATCCTTCAAACCTACCTGTGCGAGTTTGCAGGTAATATCGAAACCACCACCCGGTTTTGCCGGGGCGATACACTCTGGTCGCTTGGGTTCGGCCTGCAACTGCGTGGAAAGCAACAACGCGGACATGGCAAGTGTTAGTGAGGACAGTACAGTCTTCATTTAGGTCTCCTTCAGGAGTCTTGTTGTTGTAGAATATGGCACTGCTCAATCGTGGCGAAACTGGCGTGTCGGTAGCACAGACTCAAGGTGCTGGCGGAAACACGAGCCAGACTCCAAGCAATGGACAGTTACTAATGACACCGCCGGTTAGCAGCTTTCTGAGTCAGTACAAACGATAGGGAGCCTATAGACGTGGCGAAAGCCCGCATTCCACATGAGGTGTTTATTTTTGCTAAAGACCAGGGGCTGTTGACGTATCAGCGTGACGCTCTTAGTCCGCCACTCATTCGCGCGCTTCTCTTGCTTCCCCCGCAATAACTGCCGAAAGCGAACTGAATCGCCTCGAGGTAGGGGCATCCGAAGGTCTGCTAGTGGCCGATTGCCGCCAGTTACAACGAGAGCATCTAACACAGTGTTAGCTGCTAGCGCCTCAGTTGTCCTTGAACGCACTTAGGCATAGATCCACAAAACTGCGCACTTTGGGGTCCATGTAGCGGCTGGATGCGAACACCGCGTGGACGGGCGCAGGCACCTCTGCCCATCCGGGAAGCACACAGCTCAGCGTGCCTTGGACCACATGCGGTTCAGCCATAAAACGGGGCAACTGTGTGATCCCGAGCCCGGTAAGCACGAGGTTTCTCGCAGAGACCGTACTGTTGACCGCACAGCGCGGGGACGCCGTAACCTTCTCGGTTTTCGCGCCGTTGACCAGCGCCCAGTTGGCGCGCCCGCGCGTCGTCTTCATGATCAGGTCGTGATGCTTCAGGTCAGCGACCGATGTAATTGCGGGGGCGCGTTTCAAGTAATCGGTGGCCGCATACAGCCCGTAATCCACTTCGCCGAGCTTGCGCGCGGAAAGGCCTGAGTCGTTCAGCGCGCCAACGCGAATGGCGACATCAAACCCTTCGTGAATGATGTCCACCAGGCGGTTTGTATATTCCGCCTCAACCGTCACCTTCGGCGCCAACCGCAGGAAGTCCGCCACCCAATTGTCCACCACCATCGTGCCGAACTCAGAGCCGGCAGTGAGCTTGAGCAGCCCCTTTGGTTCTCTGGACTGTTGTGCCACCGCCGCCTCGGCGGCCTCGGCAGCGGTAAGGATGCTCATGGCACGCTCGAAGTAGTCGCGCCCGACTTCAGTCACGCTCAGACGGCGCGTCGAGCGGGTCAGCAACTGGGCACCAAGCTTGTCTTCCATGCGACTGACAATGCGGCTGACGCGCGCCTTGTCTGTGCCTAGCCGGTCAGCCGCCAAGGTGAACGAGCCATCGGTGACGACGGCTGCGAAGACGCGCATTTCGGGTAAATCGATTGATGTATTCATGGACAACAGTATTTGATCGTGGGGCGTATTTATCAAGCCATGGGGCAAATCTAAAGTGCGGCCCATACAACAAGCCGTATGCCATCGACACAGCGGTGATACCCGCTGGATGCGGTTTTAAGCGGCCCGTAAACCAGACGCTCCCACCTGTTGTTGTGCGTTCGGCTTGCTTGCATGGCTTCTCACGGCGGATGTGTGTCTTACGCACGTGCCGCGCCGTTCTCCCCCTAGAAGGAAAGACTCAAGATGACACTTACCATCGGCATCATCGGCTCCGGGCTTGTCGGCAAAGCGGTTGCTCACCTGGCCACTGCAGCAGGCTACAACGTGGTTATCAGCAACTCCCGCGGCCCCGATTCGCTGGCTGGGCTGATAACAGAACTGGGCTCACGGGCTCGCGCTGGCACCGTTGATGAAGCGATTGCCGTTGCCGATATCGTTTCGCTGGCAATCCCTCTGGCAAATTTCGAAACCCTTCCCGCTGACAAACTCGTCGGCAAGGTGGTCATTGACCAAACCAACTACTACCCAGGCATCGGCGATTTTCGCCGCGCGGATCTCGACAATGGCGAGCTGACATCCAGTGAGCTGGTGCAGAAGCACCTGTGGGGTTCGAAGGTGGTAAAGGGCATCCACAACATCGGTTGGATCCATATGCAGCACAACGCCCGCCCGGTGGGCGATGCCGAGCGCACTACGTTGCCGATTGCCGGTGACGACCGTGATGCCAAGGACGCCGTGGCCCGCTTCATCGAGGCCGTTGGTTACAACGTGGTCGACGCGGGCTCACTGGAAGACAGTTGGCGGATCGAACCCAATACGCCGATCTATTTCTGGCCTTATGCGCCCGCAATCGCACCGGGTTTGTCCGATGCCGAGGCCAAAAAGGTCTATCAGCAGCCCGGCACCCCAATAGCTCCTGAAAAGGCCCGACAGTTGATCCGCAAGGCCGAACGCCCTTCTCCGATTGGCGGAACGCTGGAGGGCATGCCACCCATCCATATTGCGCTGTTCCTGGAGTTGGCCAGCGCCAATACGCTAAAAAAATAGACTCCACACCGAGCGCCCTTCGAGGGCGTTCGGTGCCTTGTTTTGCCAACGCTAAGCCATGGGTTCTGTCCGCAACATCCCGCCAATTCCTGAAACTATATTGTTGTCTGTAAAAGCAACGGTGTGTCGCTAATCGCTATATTTTTCTACTTCTCACGTTTGAATACAGTGGCCTTCCACGGTAGCAACGGGATGTAGAAAACACATGAAGATTGGCATTCTGAACACCGGCAACGTTGGCAGCCGACTCGCACGAGCCTGGGCCGGCGCAGGCCACCAACTGGTACTGGCCAAAGATGGCGAGGATCGCAAGATCGCACCTCTGCTGGCCGAACTGGGCAACCGCGCCACCCTCAGTACCCTCAAACAGGCAGCAGACTTTGGCGACGCCGTGTTGTTCTCGGTTTACTGGCCTCGGACGGATGCGCTTGTTGATGAGATAGGCGACGCGCTCGACGGCAAAATCGTGATCGAAACCATGAACCCCCTCGGCGTCACCAAAGACTTCGTGCACTTTCATGATGTCGAGTTTATGCGCGACAACTCGACCGCCGAGTACCTGCAAAAACGCCTACCCAACGCTCGGGTAGTTAAGGCGTTTAGCCAACTGGCCGCGCCTGTGCTCGAAGCCGCTGCCTGGGCCTCGTCGCCCACCAAGGCAAACGTTTTCTATGCCACAGACGATCAACAAGCCGGGCAAATCGTTCGGCAACTGATCGAAGACGCTGGCTTTACCCCCATCAACGCCGGCCCTCTGAAAGTTGCCCGACAGCTGGAGCAACTGGGCGTGCTTCTGCATCAGATCGCCGAGCATGAATACAGCGGCGACGCCGACCTGATTCGACTGGGCGCTGCCATTGTCGAAGCAAACCCAGGCCCGATCCTGCGCCAACGTACCGTTTGAACGGACGCTTACCGATCAGTTGATCATCCCTCCAGATTCACAAGGACACTCACATGTCACAGTCACTTATTGGAAAAACTGCGTTGGTCACCGGAGGCTCGCGCGGCATCGGTCGCACGATTGCTGAACGTCTCGCGCAAGAGGGCGCTACGGTGGCTCTGACGTACAACGCAAACAAAGCCGCTGCTGACGAAGTAGTCGCTGCCATCAGAAAAGCCGGTGGCAACGCCTTCGCACTTCACGCCGACCGGGTCGATGCAACCGCTATCGCCGCACTTTTCGAAGAGCTAGACAGCGAACTCGTCGACCGCAACGGCAGCAATGGACTCGATATTCTCGTCAACAACGCTGGCAACTCTGGGTGGGGCGGCCTAGCCGATGCCAGCCCGGAAAGCTGGGACACGATCTTCGCCGTCCACGCTCGCGCGCCATTCTTCGTAATTCAATCGGCGTTAAGCCGCTTCGTGAATGGCGGGCGGATTATCAACCTGTCCTCCAGCCTTGGTGCCCGCCCTTTGCCAGTCGTGCCGATCTACTCCATGGCCAAGGCAGCGATCAATAACCTGACTCATGCACTGGCAATGGAACTGGGCCCGCGCCGTATCACCGTGAATGCGGTGGCACCGGGTTGGGTGCGAACCGACATGAATGCCGCCGTGCGCGAGAACGCTGAGATGGTCGCCGCTATTGAGGCCGATACCGCATTGGGGCGCTTCGGTGAAACCGCCGATATCGCCGCAGTGGTCGCGTTTCTGGCTTCTGACCAAGGGTGTTGGATTACCGCACAAGTGATTGAGGCGAGCGGCGGATACAAACTCTGATTCACGGTTATACAGCGGTCTGATAGGTGCAGATTACGGCGATCGTTGTATTTTCTCCCGGGCCGCATCTAGCCGGATAGCAATATCTGGCTAGATCGCCGCATAAGCAGCTAGTACTCCTTTTGCTCCGACGTTTGCAACGCTTCGTCGACTTCAGGTACTGACAGTACCTTCAAGCTTTGTACGAGGCATCGTTTCTGGGATAAAGCGCGAGAAGAGAGCCTTCGGAGTTGCATCCGCTAATGACGACAGCGGATGCGCATTTGGCTCGATCATCAAACCCCTGGCGAGCCCTGTTCAACCAGAGCCTGCCAAGTCTTAACGCTGGGACGTTCTTGCATCCTGGAATGCCAGGCGCGCAACGCGACGCACGCTTCGGGCACCGCCAGCTTTACGAGGCCGGCGAAGATCATCCCGCCCAGAAGGGCGATGTCGGCCATCGAAAATGTGTCGCCGGCAACGAAAGGCTGATCCATAAGCAGACTGTCAAAATAATGCATGCCCCTGATCGCTTTCTCGCCCATTTTTTCGCCCCATTCAGCATTCTGGTACAACTCGACCTTCGGGCCTAGGCCTGGGGTAGCGTGATGGAAATACATGCTCACGGCATCGAGAAACTCAATTTCGGCGCGCTTGGTCATCATATGAATAAGCCCTTTCTCCAGAGCCGTTTTGCCGGAAAGGGTCGGCTCACCGTCGAGGCTGTCCAGGTACTGGGTAATTGCAGTGCATTCGGCGATCAGCGTGCCGTCCCCGAGTTCAAGCACTGGCAGGGTGCCGGAGTAGTTTATGGCGAGAAACTCAGGTGCCTTGTGCTCGCCGGTCCAGAGGTTTACCGATACGAACTCGACCTTTGATAGAAGGCCCTTCTCGGCCAGTGCGATACGTACTCGCGCTGGGTAAGGGCCATTGAACCAGTCGTAAATCTTCATTGAGGGAGCAGCGAAAGCCACTCGCTGATGCGGTGCAGTAGTCATCTGGAAGCCTACCTGTCAATTGGTAGGTAAAGCATGAGCCAAAGATTATGTCGCCGTCAACGCCAACCTACCAATTGGCAGGTAACAGCCAAATGAGTAAAGTACGCGGCACGAAAATGCGGCAAGGTGAGGCAGGCGACGTGAGTGAAAACGCTCGAGAGGCAATATTGGCGGCTGCGAAGTCAGCTGCACAGTTGCACGGATACAGCGGTATCAATTTCCGCAGCATCGCCGAAGAGGTTGGCATAAAAAACGCGAGCATCTACTACCACTTTCCCAGCAAGGCAGACTTGGCTGCCGCCGTTGCCGAACGCTACTGGCAGGACACGCTGGCTGCGCTGGAAGTCATACGGCTCGCTACCCCTGATCCGCGCCAGTGTGTGCAGCGGTACTCGTCCATCTTCCGTCAATCATTGGTGAACGGTAACAAACTCTGCCTGTCCAGCTTCATGGCCGCTGAGTACGAGGACCTACCCGATCAAGTGAGCAAAGAGGTCGAGGCCTTCGCGAACGTCAACGTGAGGTGGCTTGCTGAATGCTTGACGGACGCTGGATTGAGCGATGTGTTGAACAGTGAGCGTCGTGCTCGTGCCATCTACACCGCTATCGCAGGCGCACAGTTAATCGCGCGTACGAGGTCGGACATCGCTTTGTTTGACGATTTGATGTTGAGCTACCAGGAAGCGGGGTTGATACCAGCCTGAGCTCACGGCATTCATCACAGTATTTCCGCAACGTGCATGTAAACGATTCGGGCGTCGGCCTTTCCGGCCGTTGGACGGTGTCAATGTCTGCTTGTGGCCGAAAGCTGACACTAGTGACGGGCAACTCTCGGCCAATGCAGGTATTTATGGCTGCCCACCGCTCTACTAGATTACGCCATATCGCTCTGGCTAAACTCCTCGGCCAGGAAGTCGATCAGTGTGCGTACCGAGGGCAACAGGCCACGGCGCGACGGGAATATGGCGTGAACGATGCCGCACTTGGGCGCCCATCCCGGCAGCATCTCCACCAGCTTGCCAGCGGCCACGTCTTCGCGCACTGCCACCCAGGGCAGATGAACGATACCCAGACCGGCCAGTACGCCGTTGCGCAGGGCTTGCAGGTCGTCGGTTATCATCCGTGGCTGGTGCGCGATCACCTGCCGTCCATCGTCCGGGCCGAGTAGCTCCCACTGATAGTCCCGCCGTGACCCTCCCCAGTACAGGCTCGGCAAACGGCCCAGGTCCTCGGGCTTGAAGTTCTCTGGCAGCGAGGCCAGCAGGTCCGGGTGGCCGACCAGACGCTGGGTACTGGCGCCCAGCACTTTCATTATCATGTCGGTGTTTTCCAGCGGCGGGGAGCGCACCCGCAAGGCCACGTCGAAACCTTCATGCAGCAGTTCTACCCGGCGGTTGGTGCTCTCGATGTACAGCTCCACCAGCGGGTACTTGAGCATGTAGCGGGTCAGCATTGGCCCGACCCAGGAATTGAGCAGCGTTGTCGGGCAGGCCAAGCGCACCATGCCGCGCGGCTCGGCGCGGTTGCGTTCGATTACCTCCGCCGCGCCTTCGGCCTCCACGCGCATGGCCAGACAGCGCTGGTAATACTCCTGGCCGATCTCGGTAAGCGACAGGTGCCGGCTGGTGCGATGCAGCAGGCGCAAACCTAGGCGATCCTCAAGCTGGGCGATGCGCCGGCTGAGCTTGGATTTGGGCATCTCCAGCGCGCGTCCGGCTGCGGCGAAGCCGCCTTGTTCCACCACCTGGGTGAAGTAGTAGAGGCTGTTGAGGTCTTCCATAGATCGTTCCCTAAATAGAACGCTAGAGGCAATTTTCATAGTCTAGTGCATTGATCGTCTCGAATTTAATATTTCTTCCATGCAGTGACGCACTGCAAGGCAAACCAAACTCACCGGCATAGCCGGAACCCACTGAAAGTAAATCGAGGACTTCACCATGACCAACGCCACTTACAACCGCCTGGACAAAGACAATGCTGTCGTTCTTCTGGTCGACCATCAGGCAGGCCTGCTCTCCCTGGTTCGTGACATCGATCCGGACAAGTTCAAGAACAACGTGCTGGCGCTGGCTGATATCGCCAAGTTCTTCAACCTGCCGACCATCCTCACCACCAGCTTCGAAACCGGCCCCAACGGCCCACTGGTACCGGAGCTGAAGGAAATGTTCCCGGATGCGCCGTACATCGCCCGCCCTGGCCAGATCAACGCCTGGGACAACGAAGACTTCGTCAAGGCGATCAAGGCCACCGGCAAGAAGCAGCTGATAATCGCCGGTGTGGTCACCGAAGTCTGTGTGGCGTTCCCGGCCCTGGCGGCCATCGAAGAAGGCTTCGACGTGTTCGTGTTGACCGACGCTTCCGGCACCTTCAACCAGATCAGCCGTGACTCGGCATGGCAGCGCATGACCCAGGCCGGCGCGCAACTGATGAACTGGTTTGCCGTAGCCTGTGAGCTGCACCGCGACTGGCGCAACGATGTGGAAGGTCTGGCCAAGATCTGCTCCGACCATATCCCGGACTATCGCAACCTGATCACCAGCTACACCGCTTTGACTGCGGGTAAGTGATCTTTCTGAGAGGCAGAGCCGGAGTTCAAATTAGGCTTCGGTTTGCCTCTTGGCATTGCAGC
The DNA here is from genome assembly GCF_000222125.1 of Pseudomonas sp. S9. NCBI lineage: Bacteria > Pseudomonadati > Pseudomonadota > Gammaproteobacteria > Pseudomonadales > Pseudomonadaceae > Pseudomonas > Pseudomonas sp. S9. The sequence continues at coordinate 153,174 of NZ_AFFX01000010.1, forward strand.
AGGCGCTAGCGCAGGTGCTCTCGGCGTCCGCGTTTCTCTGTGCCATTGAGCACAGATATGCAGTTTTTTCTTCGTGCTCTTGGCCATCATCCTGCGACCACGAAGCAACTTCCTTACATGGAGAATCTGTGATGGCAAACCAAGGTAACCTTCCAGCAAAGAAAACTGCTAGCTTCGGTGTCGCCTGGGAGGGGCTGTACGGCTATGTACAAGCCGTTCAGGTCAAGGACACAATCTATCTTTCAGGGCAGTTGAGCCATGATTCCAAAGGCGATCTCATCGCCCCCGCTGACCTGAATCCGGAGGGAAAACCTGCTGATTTTTCCGCGATGGAAGCGCAGATGCGGCAGACCTACAAGAACATCGTCGATTTGTTGGCGGAGTTTGGTGCGGGGCTGGAGCACGTGGTAGAGGAAACTCTTTTCGTGATCGACGTTCCAGCGGCGTTCGCTGCAGCCGGTAAGGTTCGCAAGGAGTTTTATGGCGCCGAAATTCCACAGGTCGCCAGCAATCTCATAGGCGTATCTGGCCTTGCGTTCCCACAGCAGCTGATCGAAATCACTATCCGTGCAGTGGTTGAGTAATTCAGCTTACAGACTGCTGCCAGCTCGAGCGTGCATCAAGCCCGGTTTGGGCCACGGTCATCGCCGAGCGTCCCTGCATTGAGCTAGAGCGCTTGTTCCATAAAAGGAAAAGGTTCTCAGCATGCAGGAACTCCGTGAATTTCAATTGCTGCTACATCAGGCCGTAAGTCAGTGTCCACTTTTTGGCCGACTCCTGCTTGATGCTAAAGACTCAAAGCGGCCAGAAGTGACCAATCGATCTAGTCCTGATCACTGCCTACTTGGCTAGACCGCAATAAAATCATCGCACACAACAGCTGAATTTGATCTGACAACCCTGTGTTCAAGCCTACAATTGTCAGATCAAATCGCGATCACTGCAAATTAGCCACATCAAGCTTGTACATTCCTTAGCGCGACCAATTGTTTAAAGCCATTAAACCGTCTAAGACGCTGGCAACGTCCTATCAAAGAAGCTGTGCCGATCACCATCTTCTCCCGTCGTAAAAGCGGCGCCCTCGATGTGGTAGACCGTCGGTTCTTCTGGGAAATATTGCTCTAAACGTGCCATGAACACCTGATGGTCTTCACTCGCTTCGAAGCCCTTGTGATCCTCAAGGGATTGCCAGCGCACAATCAGGTTGAATCGTTCGGGCGTCTCTATTCCTTGGGCGAGCATGTGCCCGCCGTAACCCTTTGCCCGCCTGAGCAAAGGCGTGACCTCTGCAAAGGCATGCTTGAAGTTTTCGATATGTTCTTTGTGAACTGGCAGCAAAGCGATTTCATAAATCATGGGACATCCTCTCAATTTGAGTTCAACGGTTGAACATTCGCGCTGACGAGATGAGCCTGTGGCTCGACTGCAATCGCGATTTTTCCCCGGAGACCGTTATTGCGGCTCTCCAGCAGAGCATGGGCGAGACCAATGTCTGCAAGGGAGTAGACCGCGCCTACATGGGGTCGCAACTGACCACGTTCGACCAATGCACTCAACTCATCGAGCTTGCCGCGGTTTTGTCTGGTGAAAACGAAGTGGTAACTGGCATTCTTACCCCAGGCCTGCACCAGGTTTTGTGGCTGGGCAATGTCTACAATCGAGACCACGCGGCCAAGTTGCGCGAGCGCGTCGGGGCTGCGCGACAATGTGTTGCCGCCGATGGTGTCGAACACCACATCGACCCCGTGGCCATCGGTTTCACGCAGGATGGCGTCGACGTAATCCTCTTTCTCGTAATCAATGACTACATCGGCCCCCAGGCCTCGGGCGAACTCAAAGTTTGCTTCGCGTACGGTGGTGAACACCTTGGCGCCCATGGCTTTTGCCACTTGGATCGCAACATGGCCGACGCCTCCCGCGCCGCCGTGGACCAAGATGCTCTCCCCAACTCTGAGTGCCGCACGCACGACCAATGCTTCCCATGCTGTTCCGCCAACCAGGGTCAGGCTGGCTGCTTCGAGATGGCTCAGCGTCGATGGCTTCTTGCCGATAATGCTTTCGGCTGCAACGTGGTACTCGGCATAACTTCCAGGGCCGTCAAAAATTTGCGGGGTGTACCAGACTTCATCGCCAGGCACGAAATTCGTCACACCTGGCCCGACGGCTTCAACAACACCGGACACGTCATGCCCCGTAATGGCTGGCAGTGGCACATAGTCGGAATAGTCGCCACGTCGAACCTGGAAATCCAACGGATTGATAGAGGTTGCGTGTACCCGCACCAGAACTTCTCCTGCACTTGGCACTGGCTTGGGTACGTCACTTAGCTCGAATGATTCCGGTCCACCAAATGATTTAAGTATTTGCGCTTTCATTGTATATCCTTGTTTCGGTAAAAAGAGATATCGAGATTTTTCGATATTAAAAAACGGAAAAATTTACGGACGTTTCTCTTGGCTCAGTTCATTTCTAATGTCCTCTTCGGTAAAACGGAATATCGGGATTTATCGATATTTGATGATAAAAAATTACAGCTCCTTGCCTATGATCTCGGCAAGAGCACTTATGTTTGCTTCATTGCGCTTGTAGTAGGTCCATTGCCCGATGCGACGGACTTCAACTAGGCCCACTCGTTGCAGTGTCGCCAGGTAATCGGACACCGTCGATTGCGACAGGCCGACGCCTTCTTGAATGCTGCTTACACAAACCCCGACCGCATGAACGTCCCCTTCATCTTGTGGGGGGAAGTTTTTCTCCGGATCTTTCAACCCCTTGAGGATTTCAAGACGCGTGCGGTTGGAGAGGGCTTTGAATATTTCGATCAATTCCATGGGCTGGATAATATCGAGATTTACCGATATGTCAATGCGGTAATCAGCCGTCCGTCTGACATGCAATCCGAGAGTCGCTGCATTTAGGAGGCAGACATAGACGCAGACCTTACAGCTGTAGGCCGCTTGTGAGGGGACGATCTGTACTCAATTCGCTCTCGTCTTTTGAGGTCCGTGCGCTGCAAAGCGTAGATACAACTGCAAGGGGCCAGAACTGGTTTACATGTCGTACCACGGGGCGTAGAGCAGTAAACAGCTGCACAAGGTGAAGAAGAGAAGCTGATGATCGAGCCACGGGACATTTTGCACAAAGGCCCCCCAGGGTGGTGAACGAACTGCTACCAACCACCCATGGATTTGATTCGGTGGTGCGGGCTCTGCTTTTAGTGCTGGCGACATGCTACTTTCGGTCAGCGACGGACAATGTCTGCTGGCCGAAAGTGTCAGTGCTAGCAGGATAACTTCTTACGAAGTGATTAGCGGACAGCTAACTGCGCTGGGCCTCCTTCGAAGCGTGACACCGCAACGAGCAGTGCCTGGATCGACGCTGTCACGATGTTCGTGTGGCCACCGGCGCCGAATCGAGAGCCAGCCATGCCGGGCCAGGCCACTTCGACCAACGCAAGGGCCTGGGCTTGCGCGCCAGCACCCAAACTGCGTTCTTCGTAGCCGTCGACGCGGATGGGCAGGCCGGGGCCGGCCACTGCCGCGTCGATCGGACCCTTGCCCACGCCACGCAGACTTTGTTGGTGGCCGTTGGATAGCTCGATTTCCAGTATCAGGGCCTGGCCAGCGTCGTCCTCGAACAGTTGATGGCTGACATAGACAAGATTTCCACCCGAGCGCGCTGGTGCCAGGTAGGTGCGCTGGAAGAGTTCCCAGAGCTCGCTGCTGGCTAGTTCTGTCTCGCTGCTGTCCGCTACTTTCTGCACGATAGCGCTGAACTCCACCTGCATCCGCCGTGGCATCAGCACGTTGTGGTCTCGCTGCAGCAGGTAGGCAATGCCACCTTTGCCTGACTGGCCGTCGACCCGCACGATACTGTCATAGGTGCGTCCGCGCTCCTTGGGGTCGATTGGCAGGTAGGGCACTTCCCAGAAACCCTTGGGATCCTGTACGGCAAACCCCTTGGCGATGGCGTCTTGATGTGAGCCGGAGAAGGCGGTGAACAACAAGTCCCCGACATAGGGATGGCGCGGGTGGATTGGTAGTTCGGGGCAGGCCTCGGCAATTCGTGCCACTCCGGCGATATCGGAGAAGTCCAGGTGCGGGTCTATGCCTTGGGTGTAGAGGTTCAACGCCAGGGTTACCAAGTCGAGGGTGCCGCTGCGCTCGCCATTGCCGAACAAGCAGCCCTCCACGCGCTGGGCGCCTGCCAGCAGCGCCTGCTCGGCGCAGGCTACGCCAGTGCCGCGATCATTGTGGGGGTGAACCGATAGCACCACATGCTCGCGACGTTCCAGGCGCCGGTGCATCCACTCGATCTGGTCGGCAAAGACGTTTGGCGTCGCCACTTCCACAGTGGTTGGCAGGTTGATGATGATCGGCCGGTCGGGGCCGGCATCCCAGGTGCGGATGGCGGTGTTGCACATGCGCAGCGATACCTCCAACTCGGCCATGCAGAAAGTTTCCGGGGAGTATTGCAGCACCCACTCGGTCTCAGGGTGCACGGCTACCTTCTCCTTGAACGACTGCACGTGACGCATCACCAACTGCTCGATTTCGTCCACCGAGAGGCCGAAGACCACGCGCCGCCACACCGGGGCGATGGCGTTGTACAGGTGCACTATCACTCGCCGCGCGCCAGCTACGGCGCGCACGGTCTCGTCGATCAGGTCGTCTCGCAGCTGGGTCATGACCATGGGTGTGACGTCATCGGGAATACCATTCTCGTCGATCAACTGACGGATGATCTTGAAGTCGGTGCTTGAGGCAGCCGGAAAGCCCATCTCGATCTCCTTGAACCCCTGGCGCACCAGCTCGTTGAACAAGCGCAGCTTGCGCTCCCGGCTCATCGGCTCGAACAGCGCCTGGTTGCCGTCGCGCAGGTCGGTGGACAACCACACCGGCGCCTGAGTTAGGCGGCGCGAAGGCCAGCGGCGGTCAGGCAGGTCTATGACGGGGGAGGGGCGGTACCTAGTTTGTGGATTGCGGAGCATGGGCTGGGCCTCGAACGGGAAAACGGGTGGTATCGATCTCCCCTGTCCGCCATGGCGGTCTGCTTAAGGTCGGGATCTGGGGGAGATCGCAAGTCGCCGCCGCTCAGGCGGCAACAGACCCCGGCCGTAGCTCAGGGTTAGTAGCGTTAGTGAGGGTGGCGCAGCGTTCATGGCATGGTTCCGCAGAGACATGCGCCCAGTATAAGAAGCTGCAGGCCCGGATATTTACGGCAAATGGTCCATCGTTATCGCCAAATGGTCATTTCTGCGGCTAAGCTAGCCTGCCGCATGCCTTGGACTTGCCCATGGTCGACCACAGTTCTCTGTTCTACGATTCCCTGGCCATGCCAGTCACCGGTGTTGCGGTAGACTACCCCAGCGGCCATCAAGTGCCTGCCCACAGCCATCCCCGCGCGCAGTTGATCTATGCCATCTCCGGGGTGCTGGTGGTGGAGACCCCAGTGGGGCGATGGGTCATACCTCCGACCCGAGGCGTCTGGTTGCAGGCTGGCGTCGAGCACTCCCTGCGCATGCGCGGCACAGCCTGCATGCGCAGCCTGTTTGTTAACCCCGACGCCATCGAAGGGCTGCCGGTGGGCAACTGCGTGATCGATGTGTCGCCACTGCTGCGAGAACTTATCCAGGCTGCTACCCAAGTGCCAGCGCAGTACCGGGCAGAAAGCCGGGACGGTCGCTTGATGCGTTTTCTACTGGACGAACTTCGCAGCCTTCCGGTATTGCCTTTCCACTTGCCTTGGCCGAACGACGAACGCATAGCCCAGGTCTGCCGCGCCCTGGAGCAGAATCCGGCGCAGGAGGGTGGTGCCGAGTATTGGGCGGAACAACTCGCGATGAGCCCGAAAACCTTCCACCGGCATTTTCTTCGCAGCACCGGCATCACCTTCGGTCGCTGGCGCCAACAGGCGCGCCTATTGCTCTCGCTGGAGGCCCTGGCCGAGGGCCTGCCGGTGCTGCAAGTGGCCCTGCAGCATGGCTATGACAGCCAGAGTGCCTTTGCAGCAGCGTTCCGCCGACAGTTCGGCGTTCCGCCTTCGAGCTTCTACAGCTGAGCCTGGAACAGGGCTCGGAATATTGTTGGTCAAGGAGCAATTGGAGACAGGTTGGTTTTATGAAGCCAACAGCTACCCGCTGTTGGCATATCGACAAAACAGGGGCTTGGTCGTGTCTGAAAACAGCACGTCGGCATGCGATGACATGCCAGACTCTGGACTGCACTGGATCTAACCACGTAACTCCTGAACAAGAAAATCCAGAAACACCCGGGTTTTAAGTGGCACACGTTGCGCGCCGGGATAGACCGCATTGATGGAAATAGGAGGGGCTTGCCAGTCACACATCACGGCTACCAGGCGACCTTCTTCGAGCGCTTTTTCCACAATGAAGGTCGGCAATAGAGCAATGCCCATTCCCGCCTCGGCCGCCTGTGCTAGAAGATCCCCGTTATTGGCATGCAAGGGGCCAGTCACCAATACGTTCTGGGTTTCTCGACCATTGCTGAGTTGCAGGCTGACACCACCTTGCAGGTAGCCGTAGTTCAGGCATTGGTGCGTGGCCAGGTCGCGCGGCACCTTGGGTATTCCATTAGCCTGCAGGTAGCAGGGGGACGCTACCAGCACGCGCGGCGCGGGTGCCAGGTGCCGAGCCACGAAAGACGAGTCTGCCAGGCTGGCGATGCGGATAGTCACATCAAAACCGCCCTTTACCGGATCGACTTGCTGGTCGCTGAACACCAGTTGCAACTCGACCTTAGGATGCAGTTGATAAAACTTGGAAATCAACGGCCCTAGCCGACACAGGCCGAACGACATGGGCGCATTGATCCTCAGCACGCCCTGGGTTTCAGCCAGCCCGCTGCGGGCCCGTTGTTCTGCTTCCTCCAGTGAGGCGAGCAGCTCGCGGCAGGCATCGTAGTAATCACTGCCGGCCTCCGTCAGATGCAAGCTGCGAGTGGTACGCAGTAGCAGTTGCACGCCGAGTGAGGACTCCAGCGCTTGGATCTGCTTGCTGACTTTTGAGCGAGGTACCCCAAGCATTCGGGCTGCTGCCGCAAAACCGTTGGCGTTGACTGTAGCTACGAAAGTGCGCATGCAATCTATGCGGTCCAATATTGTCCCCAATTTGGAATCAATGATTCTCGATTTTATGGGATTGTCCCTTATTAAGGCTAGCCCTAAAGTGGCATCCACAGCGCCGGTACAGGCCAGCGCCAAACGACGGCACTACTAATCAGAACCACATGCCTTGGAAGGAAACGCCCATGTCTAACCGCGAACTGCTCAACCCGACCAATTCTGCCCTGATCCTGATCGACCACCAGCCACAAATGGCATTTGGCGTGCATTCCATTGACCGCCAGACCTTGAAAAACAACACGGTCGGCCTGGCCAAGGCCGCCAAAATCTTCAACGTACCTACCATTTTTACCTCGGTGGAAACGCAAAGCTTCAGTGGCTAAAACTGGCCGGAGCTGCTCTCGGTGTTCCCGGAGCAACAGCCGATCGAGCGCACTTCAATGAACTCCTGGGAGGACAAGAAACTGGTGGAAGCCGTCAAGGCAACCGGGCGCAAGAAGCTGATCATCGCGGCGCTCTGGACTGAAGTGTGCTTGACCTTCCCGGCGCTTGAAGCTCTGGCGGAAGGCTACGAGGTGTACATCGTGACCGATGCCTCGGGTGGCACGACCAAAGAGGCCCACGATATGTCTGTCATGCGCATGGTGCAGGCAGGCGCGATCCCTGTGACCTGGCAGCAAGTGCTGCTCGAATACCAGCGCGACTGGGCTCACAAAGATACCTATGAGGCCGTGATGGGCCTGGTGCTTGAACACAGCGGTGCATATGGCATGGGTGTCGATTACGCCTACACCATGGTGCACAAGGCACCTCAGCGCACCGTTTCCTGATCTTTTCATTTGATGGCATCGCAACTCTTCAGACTGGTCGCGATGCCTTTTTCAGTCGAACCCTTACTTGAATGGATATAACTATGAACGCCTTGAAAAATAGCCTGACCGCTTTGACACTCGCTGTTTCCCTTGGCAGCGCCTACGCTGCTGAACCTGTTGCAGAACATCATACCCAGGCATTTCTCGATGCTCTGGCCGCCGGTGGCGGAACGCCAATCGAACAGTTGAGCCCGAAGCAGGCCCGAGCTGTTCTGACTGGCGCACAGACGTCAGTAAAGGTGGATCTTTCCGGCACCGAGGTTAGCGAACGCACCATCACGGCAGATGGCAAGACGATCAGGCTGACCATCGTGCGCCCCGAAAAACAGACCGGCGAGCTGCCTGCTTTCATGTTCTTCCATGGCGGTGTATGGGTGCTGGGCGACTACCCGACCCATGCTCGCCTGATTCGTGATCTGGTGGTCGGCTCTGGTGCCGTAGCTGTATATGTCGACTATACGCCGTCGCCTGAGGCGAAATATCCAACCGCCATCAACCAGGCCTACTCTGCAACGCGCTGGGTGGCGGAGAACGGCAAGGAAATCGGTGTCGATGGTAGCCGCCTGGCGGTCGCAGGCAATAGCGTTGGTGGCAACATGGCAGCGGTTGTCAGCTTGATGGCCAAGGAGCGCAAGGCCCCCGAGTTGCGTTTTCAGCTTCTGCTCTGGCCGGTTACGGATGCCAATTTTGAAACCGCTTCGTATCGCCAGTACAGCGAGGGGCATTTCCTCACAACTGGGATGATGAAGTGGTTCTGGGATAACTACACCACTGATCCAAAGCAACGTGCCGACATCCATGCCTCACCGCTGCGCGCGACATCAGAGCAACTCAAAGGGCTGCCGCCAGCCTTGATCCAGACTGCCGGTCTAGATGTACTGCGTGACGAAGGCGAAGCCTATGCACAAAAGCTGGATGCGGCTGGTGTCGATGTCACTTCGGGGCGCTATAACGGAATGATCCACGATTACGGGCTGCTTAACCCTCTGAGCGATATTCCTGAGGTCAAGGCAGCAATGCGCCAAGCTGCCGGTGAACTGAAGGCCCACCTGAACTGACGGGCCAATGACCTCTCAGCGGTGGTGTTTCCCGCCGCGGGAAGTGGCTCATCTGCAGCGACATAAAGCCAAAGCCCGGCATTGCCGGGCTTTGTCATGCCAAGCGTTTGTCCGTCTCGTATGAGGGGCGGTTATCTCCGGGTTTGGTAATTTTTCTGTTCGCCGTAGTTATTGCCCATTAGCGACGCGCATAGATCGGTCCAGGCCTTGGTTGCCGGCTTGTCGCGGACCTAGCCTGATCAGGTTTTAAGCATTCTGCTTCGCAAACCTTTGGCTGGCTACTGGCTTTAGGTTTAAAGTCAGGATTAAGGTTAATAGCTTTCTGGGTGAGATATGAGAATAGGTGAACTGGCGAAAATCAGCGGCTTGGCGCCTTCACGCATTCGCTTCTACGAGGCCAGCGGCCTGATCAAGTCCGTCGAGCGCAAAGCCAATGGCTATAGGGATTACGCGCCTGATACCGAGTGGGTTTTGCAAATCATTACCGGCGCTCAGGCCGCAGGTTTTTCATTGGAAGAGATCCGGCAGTTAATGCCGATGAATGCCAATGGCTGGCAGCACGATGAGTTGCTTGATGGGCTTAAGCAAAAGGTTGCGGAAATCGAAATCCTGCAGCAACGGCTTTCCCCGAACAAAGCCCAGCTTCTGCTGGTCATCAAGGGTATCGAGGCTAAGCCCGAGGGCATGGCCTGTGCGGACAATGCGCAGATGTTGTTGCATCGCCTGCGTGATGAGGCTGGGGCTTCAGGCCGGGGTGATGCTGTCGCTGCCAAGGGTAAAGCCGCCCGCCAGGTTTCCAAGGCCTGACGGGCACAACAGATCCTAGGGTTCGCCAACCAGGGTTGCCAGCGGTTGCGGTGCGTAGAGCGCGCTCTGGAACTCAGGTACGTATTCGTACTTCATCAGCTTGCCTAGTTTCAGGGTGCGGATGTAGTTCGACAGGCTGCCGTCGCCCAATGTAAGGGTGGCCGAATCCGCACTGCTGCTCGAGCCATGGCTGAGCTGGCGGGAAACGGCATATCCATAGGCCAGCTGGCCTTGGTGATCCAGGTTGGTGAAGCTGCTCGTGACGATATCAATATCACGCGATAGATCGTCGAGCTTCTTCGCAGTGAAGGACAGATCCACTTTTCCGGTCTGGCTGTCGGTGATGGCATAGACCACAGACTGGGCATCCTCCTTGCGCTCAATCTCGGTCAACCATTTCGGCAGGTTGTAACCGACAACACCGCGCACCCGCGCAAGCTCTGTATTGACCGGCAATTTGAGTACATAACCCCAGAAGTCGCCAGACATCGACTGACCGACCAGTGTCAGCGGACCCAGGTTGGAGTGGCCGGGCTTGTTGGTGATGATGGACAACGCGATTTCGTTATAGGTGTCGTTATCGCAATGTTCGTAGTGGTACGCGGTAAAGGCGATCAAGCCACGACCTGGCCAGATCTGCAGGGGTTGCACGCTGTCCAGTACTTCAGCTGGCATCAGTGCTCTAAGCCTGTCCAGATCTGCCGTATAGACAGCCGTGACGCGACTGTTCTGGTAGTAAAAGTTGGGTGAGTAGGATTCAAAGCCGATATCAACCTTGTTCTTCTCCAGCCCTTTGAACCAGCTCAGGTCGACGCCCGGTACTTCAGTTGCAATCACCGACAGCGGCGGGTTGGAGCGGAAGCGGTCGTACAGCCCGCCCTTGACGACGGGCACCTGGTGACCTGCGATATCGATCAGGGTCGTGTCGCTTTGGCTGGGCATTTCCGGCGTCTGCGCCAACGCATGGCTGGTAATGGTGCTGAACAGCAATCCTGTTAAAACGATGCTTGTGAATTTCAATCTGTGTCTCTCCAAGTCGAGTGCATCTGCTTGATGGCGTCGGCCAGGGCCACATTCAGAAAAGCGGCTTGAAATAACCTTAACGTTAAACTTAAGTTTAAGGTCAAGCGTAAAAACAGGGGCAGCTCGCGCGTGGGTTTTCAGCAGGTATGAAGAGGTGTCAGCGTATTGCCCTGTCTGCTGCAAGCTGGCTTACCACCGCTTCAGCTACTGCTTTTGGCGATTGAGGGGTTTGTCCCGTTACGAGCCTGCCGTCGGTGATGACAAATTAAATGAAGGGCAGCCAGTTCTTGCGATAGCGCGCACCCTGGCTCACCAGTGTGCTCTCGAGGAAAAAGGGCACTTGGTTGTTCATGCCTGAAAGGCGCTCCTCCAGATTGGAGAATCCGGTGAGACTCTTGCCCTTGACGATCAAGTGGCCTTGCTCATCCCTTAGCTCAAGCAGGCCTGCAACGCCATGACAGACAGCCGATACAATACCACCCCGGTTGTAGATGGTTTCAGCTGCGCGCCGCAGATCTGGATTCTTCGGGAAATCCCACATCACGCCATGGCCTCCGGTGAAATAGATGGCGCTAAACCGCGCCGGGTCGATATCGGCAATAGGTAGTGTGTTTTGCAAGCGGGCGCGAAAGGCCGGGGACTGCAAGTGCTTGCGGGCAGCCTTGTCCATGTAGAGCCAGCCAAGGCTGCGCTCATCCAGTGGAACCGCGCCACCCTTTGGGCTGGCAAACACCGTTGTGTAGCCGGCCGCCTCCACCACATCGGTGAAGTGCGTCAATTCGGTCAGCCACAGCCCCGTGGTGTCGGCTCGCGACGGATAGCTGGCGTGATTGGTCATGATCACCAGTATCTGGCGATCCTCCACAATTGCGGTTGAAACATTGGGTTCAGCCTTTGCAAAAGTCATGAAAGCACCGCCTATCAATATCCAGGTACAGGAAACAAGGGTCTTGAGCATCATTCAGGCTCGGTTCGTTGTGCGGGTCCTTCATGCTCAGCTTAAACCTCGCTTTAAGGTCAACCCCTTTGTTGCTGGTGCGCTGGCTAATTCGTCGACGCTTCTCGGTGAGGGTCAAATAACATCAAAAAGACATTGACCTTAAAGTTCACTTCAATCTTAAAGTGATTCCATGTCAATTGAGGATCGCCCCATGAATGTGTTCGACACCCTGCAACTTCCCAATGGTTCGACTATCAAGAACCGCATCGCCAAAGCTGCCATGGAAGAGAACATGGCGGACCTGGAGCAAGCGCCATCCGAAGCACTGATGCGCCTTTATCAAGCCTGGGCCGACGGTGGGGCGGGGCTGATCATCACCGGCAATGTGATGGTCGACGGCCGCGCCATGACTGGGCCGGGCGGTGTGGTACTGCAGGATGAGCAACAACTGGAGAAGTTCAGACGCTGGGCGCGAATCGGTCGATCAGGTGGAGCTCAGTTCTGGTTGCAGATTAATCATCCAGGCCGGCAGATGCAGGCAAATCTCGGGCAAAAGACCTGGGCGCCGTCGGCGATACCATTGAGTCTGGGCAAGCTTTCTAAACGATTCGCCACGCCTCATGCGATGAGCCAAAGCGTGATTGAAGAGGTGATTCAGCGTTTTGCCAATACTGCCCTTCTTGGCGAGCAAGCCGGTTTCACCGGTGTGGAAATCCACGCTGCCCATGGTTATTTATTGAGCCAGTTCCTTTCGCCTCTGACCAATCAAAGAACCGACGACTGGGGCGGCTCCCTGGAAAACCGGGCGCGTTTGCTGGTCGAGATTGTCAAGGCGGTCAGGGCCGTGGTTTCTAAGGATTTCGCGGTGGCGGTCAAACTCAATTCGGCCGATTTCCAGCGGGGTGGATTCACCGCCGATGACGCCAAGAAGGTGGTTGAATTACTTAACGACCTGGCTGTGGAACTTGTGGAATTATCTGGCGGCAGTTATGAAGTCCCTGCCATGCAGGGCGAGGCGCGTGATGGCAATACTCTGGCTCGCGAGGCCTACTTTGTAGAGTTCGCGCGTGACATCCAGACCGTGGCCAGAATGCCCATAATGGTCACCGGAGGCATACGGCGGCGCCCGGTTGCCGAAATGGTCGTCCAAAGCGGCGTCGACATGGTGGGTATCGGGACTGCCTTGGCCATTGATCCGTACCTGCCCCGTGATTGGTTCCAGGGTAAGGATAACGCTCCGCAATTGCCGCCGATCACCTGGAAAAACAAAACCGTCGCGTCTTTGGCGAACATGGCGGTCGTCAAGTTTCAATTGCTCAAACTCAGTCGCGACAAGAAAACCCATCCGAATGTGTCACCGCTGCGCGCGCTTGTCCTGCAACAGCTCGCAGCGATCTTTCGCACTCGTCAATATCGAAACTGGGTAGAAAAGCGTCCCATGTGAGTCGATGTTGATTTCAATCGCTCTTGGATTCGAGTACGCGTGGCCTAATGAGATATCTTGTCGGGCCGCTCAACCCTCCAAGGAAGCCAATGCTGAGTTCACTGGTAGTTAATGGTCAGCTTCTCACCAATGATCGGCCAGAGCCGGTGGTGCCCTGGTGGAGTTTTACTAAAACAGTCCTGGCAGCTACAGCCTTGACGCTGGTGCGTGATGGGCTGGTGGGCCTGGACGACAGAGTCGCTGGCCAACCTTTTACCTTGCGCCAGCTACTGCGGCATGAGGCCGGGCTCGCCGATTATGGCGAGCTTGCGGAGTATCACGCAGCCGTTGCCAATAATGAGCCAGCATGGTCGGCGGATGAAATGATGCAGCGCCTTGATGGGGCTCGGCTTCGATACAGCCCCGGAACCGGCTGGCGTTACTCGAACCTTGGCTACTTGCTTGTCGGTCGGCTTATTGAACGGCTGACTGACCTGACGCTTGATGATGCGTTGACTCAACGGGCGCTCATCCCTTTGGGCCTGATGAATGTTCGCTTTGCCAAAACGCGAGCAGATTTACAAAGCACCCATTTGGGACGTGCCGATTATGATCCCGCGTGGGTCTATCATGGCGTGCTGCTTGGCCCGGTTTCGCAAGCTGCGTTATTTCTGGATCGACTCTTCGCTGGGGATCTTCTGTCCATGGAGTTGCTTCAGCAAATGCAGGGCGCACGAGTATTGGGCGGTCCGATTCCCGGGCGGCCATGGATCACGCCGGGCTATGGCCTTGGTGTAATGCAGGGCTCAATTGATGGCGGCCATTCCCTATGTGGGCACACAGGTTGCGGGCCAGGCAGCGTAATTGCCGCCTACCGTATCAGCCATGGGGACGCTTCGGCCTGCTGTGCCGTGTTTGAGGCGGGCGCCAGTGAAGGGGCTGTGGAGTTTCAGGTTGTCGAGCGGCTGATGCAAGTCTTGCGGCAGAAGGGGGCTGAAAGCGTCTAGACCTGTTTGCGTCCCCTCCTGCTTGTTCGGCCTGTACCACATGCCTGGCCAGCGGCTGCAGGGCCGCTGGCCAATAAAGGGGAACACCTTACTTGTCGCTGGCCATCAGCAAGTTGGCTAGGGCCGTGTAGGCTGGCAGTGAAGTCGGATCGATCCGTGAGTTAGTCGCCACCGGATAGGAAGCAAAGCGGGCAATCACCATTTCGGCCTTGGGGTCCACATAGATGGTTTGGCCGTAGATACCACGCGCGGTAAATACCTGATGGTCGTTGCTGGCGACGCACCACATATTGCGGTAGCTCCAGCCCGGCAAGGTTTTGTAGCCTGTCTTGGCAAATTGGCTCTGGTCCCCGCCCTTGCGGATATCGGCAACCACGCTTTCGGGGATGATCTGCTGGCCGTTGAAGTGGCCATTGAGGCGCATGGCTTCGCCGAAGCGGGCCATATCCCGCAGGCTGGCATTGAAACCACCGCCGGCAAAGCCAGTGCCTACTTCATCAACCATGAGATAGGCGTCCTGTTCTGCACCCAGTTTGCTCCAGATCCGCTCTTGCAGCAGTTCGGCAAAGGGTTTGCCCGTTGCCCGCTGAACCACCCAGGCCAGGGCGTCGGAGTTGACGGTCTTGTAGGCAAACGCCTGGCCGTGCTCGCCTTCGACCTTGAGTTTTTGCAAGAAGGCGTACAGCGAAGTGGCGCCAGTGTAGCCGGCAGGACGCGGGATCAGATGCCCAGCGCGGCCGTATTCCCAAACCCCGGCCTTGGGGTCGGCATAGTCTTCGGAGTAATCGATGCTGGTGGTCATATCCATCACTTGGCGCACGGTGGCATTGCCAAAAGCGCTGTCCTTGAGTTCCGGTACATAGCGTGACACCTGCGCGTTTTCGTCCAGGGTCCCGTCGGCAACCAGCATCGCCGCCAGGGTGCCGATAAAGGATTTTGTCACGGAAAAGGCAATGTGCTGGCCTTCAGGTTTTAGCGCGCCAAAGTAGCGTTCGTACACCCGTTTTCCACGATGCAACACCACGATGCCATCGGTGTAGTTGGCCGCGAGCGATTGTTCCCACGTCATGGGTTTGTCGCTGCCTATGGGGGTGAACGTCAGGCTGTCGATATCGTCTCGTTCCGCGCGGGGTAAAGCGCTTATTGCGCCCCTGCCGCGGGACACCTGCACCGTAGGCACTACTTCACGGATATGGGAGAACGACCAGCGAGTGAAAGGAAATTGCAGGAAATTGGAGAAATTCACCACTTTTTCTGCTGCTGGCGGTATGCCTTGCATCAAGCCCAGCTGTTGTGGGGTGCTGGCTTTTGCATCCAGCGGCGTAGTTTCGGTGGCAGCAGAGATAGTCTGGTTTATAAGTAAACCGCCTATCAGACTCAACAACAGCGAATTGCGTCTAAAACTCATACAGGCTTCCCTTTGGCAGTTTTCGTTCGGCGCTATGCGGTGATCGATTGCTTTCGCTTGAACAAGGCTTTGAGCGCTAGCACCTACTTGAACAGTCTTATTGTTGTCCGGAGATCCATGTGCAAGGTTCGCATGCACTTACTCCCAGGCACAGCCAGTCTCCCAGACCGAACAGCTCCGCGCTACCGGCAATGAAGATGAGATAGTCCGTGGTTGTGAAGCCCTTGATCGTTCGCTCTAACCCGAGTGATCAGTCTCCAGTGTTGGCTGCCCAGGTTCGTGCGGGCTGTTTTGAAGATCGACATAACATTCCTTTTGGGAATGCATCTTATAAAATTAATGAATTTTTATTATTTCAGGATGTGGCGTAGCTTGAGTCAAGGACATGGAGAACTGCCTTGAAATCATCGCCGCTGAACTCAGCTGAAAAATTCGATAGCTCACGCGCCAACGAATATGCCCGCCAGAGCCGCATTGCGCTCGCGGGTTACGACGCCTGCCAGGACTTGGCGGCTTGCATGCTGGCGGCAAGCCTGGGTAACGCCCAGCCCGCGAACATATTGGTCGTGGGAGCTGGCGGCACGGCGCAGGAGATTATTGCGATGGCGTCGCTGGAGCCGGATTGGCGTTTCACCGCTGTTGATCCGTCCGCGCCTATGCTGGAGGCCGCAGCGCAACAGTTGAAGACCAATAATCTGCTTGAACGAACGAGCCTGCATCTTGGGTATGTTGACGATCTGGGCGCAGACCAGGCGTATGACGCTGCAACCTTGATCGGCGTGCTTCATCATCTTGAGGGTGACAATGCGAAGCGCCAGATCCTGCAGTCAATCCGGGCTCACCTGAAACCGGGCGCGCCGCTGATAGTCGCGGGCAATCACTATGCCTATGCCAGCCAACCCCTACTGCTTGCCGCCTGGGGGCAACGCTGGCGACAGCATGGTGCCAGCGCCGATGAAGTGAAGGCCAAGCTCGGGAAAATCCTGCAAGGCGCTGACCCTCCGCACTCCGAAGCGGCCGTGCAACAGCTCCTGCATGATGCCGGGTTTGGCGATGCGACCCGCTTTTTCAGTAGCCTGTTCTGGGGCGCCTGGTTGACTTGCAAGGGTGCATTGAGCCGGCCATCTACTCCAAGCGAGCATTGAGCTTAAGTAATTACTCCATTAAGTCTTCGACCAGGTATCGGTCGACAATTTGCGCAATCCCTGTCAATGCGGTACGAATTAATTCCGGTTCTGTGCGGTAGCGTAACGGCGTGTATCCATAAGTGTTGGCGCCGTTGAACGCCGTGATCGGCTCACTGCGTTGCCAGATCAGTTCATTCCCGCGTGTCATTACACCGGTTACGATGATCGTGGGATAGACCACGCTGCTGAACCCTTGGGTCAGGGAAAATCCCCAGCTTGTAACAGTCAGCTGAATCTCTGCATCAGCCTGCACAGTGTCATCGACGACCTTGAAATGATTCTTTGCGGCTAGTTGTTCCTCGAAGCTGTTTTTTACCAGCTCCCCTAAGTCGATATCAGACGACTCCATGTTGTAAAGGATTGCGTCGACGGTCGACATCGATGCAAGTTTGCCAGCCTGCATACCTGCTGCAAAGCCTGCTCCGCTTAGAGCGGATGTGGCCAGGTTCGATGCCCCAGATGCCATACCTATACCTGCACCGACGCCTGCACCCAATGCTGCGCCCAAGGCTTGCTCGCGCCCTAGATAGCTTATCTCGGTGGGTTTCCACAAGACGGGAAGCACCTTGACCGTATTGATCTGGGAGCGGTACTCCTGTTTGAACTTCTGGTTGGTACACCCTGTAAAGAGCAGAACAGCCAATAACAGAACGATGACTCTTTTCATTAGCGACCCAGGATTTAAGGATTATGACCTTGTTATCGTCAGCGCCAGTGGTTTCTGAAGATTTTTGCTGTTCACTCAGCAAGCGCAAAACGCTGCGCCCTAAGCTATAAACCCTATGCGCCAGCGGCTTTGGGCGCCAATGATTTTCATTTTGCGCCAGCGGTGATTTTCGCGGCGCTAGTTGATTCGCCACCGCGCCCGTTGCAGGCGCGGCTTGTCAGTGTTTGCAGCGGGCGCCGCTTATTTAACCAGTTGGCGCCAGGATTTTAGGCTGGCAACGGATATGGCTTGGGCTTTACGGGCATTGAGGCATTCTTCGTCGATGTCCCGCTGGGCCAATTCGCTGAGCTTGCTCAGTTCGCCGTACAGACGGTCAACTTCGGCAACGTCCAAGGTGCTGCGCGCCATCCGCAGCCATGCCAGCAGGCGTTCGGTGCGCGGCAGTTGTTCCGCCAGGTCTTCTGGTTGCTGTTGATAGCGCTTGAGTTGCAGGCTGGCGCCTTCCTCGGCGATCAGGGTTGGCAGCCAGTTGGCCAGTGGCGCGGCGCCTTGGCGATTACCACGGTTGTTGCGTTCAACCGTCCAGCTACGGGCCAACAGCCAGCGCGACAGGTTCAGCGATAACTGGCCCCAACGCTGGTTGTTGAGCTCTTCGGCAAACTGGGCTGGTGCGCTTGCGCGGGCTGCTTCATCCCACTGACCGGCGTGCAGGCGTGGGCGCCAGTCGTTCAGCAAGCTGTCGAGTATCTGGCGCAGGTCGCTGCTGCTGGCGCGTGGCGCAGCTTGGCCCAGGCTGCCGAGCAGGGCGCGCAGGTCGACCAGTTGTTCAAGCCAGTCGTTGAGCAGGCGCCAATGACCATTGAAGCGGTATTGCTCGGCCAGGCGCTGGCTGCTGGCGAGCAGGTGCCAGGCAATCGCACTAAAGGCATCATCAAGGCTCATTTCGCCCTTGAGTTCAGGGGCGGGCAAGCTCAGCGAGTAGCTGGCGGCATCGAATAAACGATAGCCGCGCTCGGCCTTGCTGATGTCGCAGGGCATCAAGGGCAGGTCTGCTGCAAGTTCCGCTGCCAGTTCGAGCAGTGCCTCTGGCTCGCCTTGGCGCAGTTCGAGTTCCAGCTCGCAGATTTCTTCTTCTTTACCGTCGGCAATGACTTTACCGAGGTCCAGGGCGGCCTCGATGACCACTTTGCTTTTGCCACGGCCCCAGGCGATATCGGCCTTCTGGCGAGTAAAGTCAGTGGTGAAAATGGGTTTTAGCTGTTTTTTGTCGAGTTCGGCCAGCGCGGACGGCCAGCAGTTGTCATCCAGCTTTTTCAGATCAAGCTTGGCTTTGGTCAGGTGCCAGTCCCATTCATTGCGTTCCGACAGACCGGCTACACTTTGGCCACGGGTCTTGAGGGTTTGAATGATGGCTTCACCGTCTCGGCGCAAGCGTAAAGCGACCTTTGCTTGAGCCAGGTCACGAGCCGGGGTATCAAAATATTGATTTAATAGCTCATGTTGCTCCCAGCCAGCTTTATTGCGCTTTTTCAGCAAGGGGTGAGCCCGCAGGGCTTCAAGGGTTTCGCGGCTGACACGTAACTTAATTTCTGTTTCTTTGAGCATGATGGTGCGTTTTACGCCTAGTATAATTTGTGACAGTCCGATGACCGTGCTGGCGAGCATAAGGTGCGATCCGTATACTTGCCGCCTTCTTTAATCAGGGGTCCACCCTATGCCAATCAATCCGTTTGTAAGCCTGTTCGGTCGTTCACCCATCGGCCCTATGCAGCAACATATCGCCAAAGCCCACGAATGCGCGGCGAACCTTGTACCTTTTTTCGAAGCCGTTATGGCTGAAGACTGGGACAAGGTAGAACAGGTACAACAGGAAATGGCGCGGCTTGAAAACGAAGCCGACAAGCTCAAAAAGAGCGTGCGCTTGCACTTGCCGAAAAACTTATTCCTGCCTGTGCCCCGTTCGGATCTGCTTGAACTGCTCAGTGTACAGGACAAAATCGCTAACCGGGCCAAGGACATTGCAGGCTTGATGCTTGGCCGGCGCATGACCATTGCCGCATCGCTGCAGCCCGAGATGCGCACTTATGTGCAGCGCTGTGTAGATGCCAGTGCCCAGGCGCTCAAGGCGATGAAAGAACTCGACTCGTTGCTCGAGGCCGGTTTCGGTGGCCGCGAGGCGACCCTGGTTGAGTCAATGGTCATGGAGCTTGAAGAAATTGAGCGCGAGACAGACGTGATGCAAGTGTCTGTTCGTCGTGCGCTGTTCAAACTGGAAAAGGATCTTCCTGCGGTCGATGTCATGTTCCTCTACAAAGTTATCGAGTGGCTCGGGGATGTAGCCGACCGCGCTGAACGTGTAGGTAACCGACTGGAACAACTGCTGGCGCGCTAAGCGTTAGTACTCTTTCTAGGAATGACGGAAATTTATTTATGTCTTTGATTGCGGACTACGGCTTCGTGCTACTTGTCCTTGCCTGCCTTTTCGGTTTTTTCATGGCCTGGGGCGTCGGCGCGAACGATGTTGCCAATGCCATGGGGACCTCGGTCGGTTCACGTGCCCTGACCATTAAACAAGCGATTTTCGTCGCCATGATCTTCGAGTTCGCCGGTGCCTACCTGGCAGGCGGGCAGGTAACCGAAACCATCAAGAGCGGGATTGTCGATGCATCGATGATCAGCCCCGGGTTGATGGTGCTTGGAATGATGTCCGCCTTGCTGGCGGCGGGCACCTGGCTGCTGGTGGCTTCGACCAAGGGCTGGCCGGTTTCGACGACTCATTCGATTGTCGGCGCGGTTATTGGCTTTGCCGCTGTTGGTGTGTCCTTTGATGCCGTGCATTGGTCTGGCGTGATGCCGATCGTGGCCAGCTGGGTCGTGTCGCCGGTGTTGTCAGGCGTGGTCGCATTCGGTGTGTTCATGAGCGTGCAGAAACTGATCATCGACACGGATGAGCCCTTTGCCAACGCCAAGCGCTTTGTCCCGCTGTATATGTTCGCCACCGGCTTTATGGTCTCGATCATGACCATGAACAAGGGCCTCAAGCACATCGGCCTGAACCTCCCCGCGGGTGAAGGCTTTATGCTTTCGGTCGCTGTCGGCGCGGGGGGAATGATTTTGGGCATCATCTTGCTCAGTCGGATCAAGATTGACGTTGAAGCCGATAAAGACTTCCACTTTGCCAGTGTTGAGAAAGTGTTCGCGGTGTTGATGATCTTTACCGCTTGCTCCATGGCATTCGCCCACGGCTCCAACGATGTGGCCAAAGCCGTTGGCCCCCTGGCCGCTATTGTCGGGGTGATTAACTCCGGCGGAGAAATGGTTGGTGCCAAGGCTGCGCTGCCAAGCTGGGTGTTGCTGCTTGGGGCGGCGGGCATCGTTATCGGCCTGGCGACCTACGGCTACAAGGTTATCGCCACCATCGGCAAAGAAATCACCGAACTGACGCCAAGCCGTGGCTTTGCTGCTGAACTGGCCACTGCAACCACAGTGGTGGGCGCTTCGGCCATAGGCCTGCCAGTATCGACCACTCATACCTTGGTCGGTGCGGTTCTGGGCGTTGGTATCGCCCGGGGTATCGGCGCATTGAACCTGGGCGTGATAGGCAAGATCTTCATGTCCTGGCTGATCACCTTGCCGGTTGGTGCCGCGCTGTCGATTTTCTTCTTCTTTATCCTGCGGGCGATTTTTGGCGGCGCTTTATAAGGCCTGGCCATCAACCCGCTAACCTGGGTTGATGGCTAAAAAAACCGCATGGCCCCTCGGGTGCGACAACGCGAAGCTTGTCCACCTTTGCAAGTTCTATGGCCGATACTGGCTCAGCCACGCCGTGGCGGTTTCTGAGAACAGCAGTACGGCACTCCCTGGGGCTGCGTAAGCTTTGCCTTGCACCCTGAAATCAATTCGGTGGTTTAATCTTGGCAGGCGTTGCTTCTATGATGGGGGCTCGCAAGCGGAGGCTGGCCATGAATCTACCGAGCTTTAAAGAGCAATTTGCCGCACTGATTGCCGCGCCGTCGGTGAGCTGCACCCAGGCCCATTGGGATCAGACCAACCGCGCGGTGATCGAGCTGTTGTCGAGTTGGCTGGAAAGCCTTGGCTTTGCCTGCGAGACGCAGGAAGTCACCCCAGGCAAATTTAATCTGCTCGCCAGTTATGGTTCCGGCCCAGGCGGCTTGGTGCTGGCCGGGCACAGCGACACCGTGCCTTTTGATGCCGCCCTGTGGCAGACCGATCCGCTGAAGCTGACCGAGGTCGATGGCCGCTGGCTGGGCCTTGGCTCGTGCGACATGAAAGGTTTCTTTGCGCTGATTATCGAGGCCGTCCGGCCATTGCTCAACCAGCCGTTCAAGCAGCCCTTGCTGATTTTGGCCACCTGCGATGAAGAAAGCTCGATGTCCGGCGCCCGTGCCTTGGCTGATGCCGGGCGACCACTGGGACGAGCGGCGGTGATTGGCGAGCCGACAGGCCTGAAGCCGATCCGCATGCACAAGGGCATCATGATGGAGCGTATCGATATCCTTGGCCAGAGCGGGCACTCCTCTGATCCCAGCCTGGGCCACAGCGCGCTGGAAGCCATGCAGGCGGTCATGGGCGAGCTGCAACAACTGCGTAGACAGTGGCAGGCCGAGTACCACAACCCGCAATTCACCGTGCCCCAGCCCACACTCAACCTGGGCTGCATCCATGGCGGAGACAACCCCAATCGCATATGCGGGCAATGCTCGCTGGAGTTCGACCTGCGCCCGCTGCCCGGCATGCAGCCGGAGGTGTTGCGTGGGGCAATCCAGCAACGCCTGAAACCACTGGCCGAGCAGCATCAGGTCAAGATTGATTACGCACCCTTATTTCCCAGCGTGCCCCCATTCGAGCAAGCGGCCGATGCCGAGCTGGTGCGCCTGGCGGAACGCTTGACCGGCCATCAGGCTGCCGCAGTGGCGTTTGGCACCGAAGCACCTTATCTTCAGCAACTCGGATGCGAGACGCTGGTACTGGGCCCCGGAGATATCGATTGTGCCCACCAACCGGGCGAATTCCTGGAAATGTCACGTCTTGAGCCGACAGTACGTCTGTTACGTGAGCTGATTAAAAGCTATTGTTTGAACCCATCCAGCGAGCAGCCAAAACCTTGAAGATCCTCTAAAAGGGCAACAAGCTGCTGCAACCAACCTGTATCAGGAGGAGCGTACGCGTGACGAAGTCTCAACTGCGACGATAAAACGGCAAGGCTTTGCTTTTTCATCTGTCTGGCGCCGCAAACGTCTAGCGCGCCGTGTTCTGCGTCATGTACTCGACTCACAGGTTTTAGGGAATGCACGATTACGTCAACTGGTTGCGTCACGCCTCACCTTATATCAACGCCCACCGGGACTGCACATTCGTTGTGATGCTGCCCGGCGACGGCGTTGCCCATGCAAATTTCGGCAATATCGTTCACGACTTGGTGCTGTTGCACAGCCTGGGCGTGCGCCTGGTGCTGGTCCACGGTTCGCGCCCGCAAATTGAGGCGCGGCTCAACGCACGCGGGCTGACACCGCACTTTCATCGCGACCTGCGCATCACCGACAGCCCGACGCTGGAATGCGTGATAGATGCTGTTGGCCAACTGCGTATCGCCATTGAGGCACGCCTGTCGATGGACATGGCTGCCTCGCCGATGCAGGGCGCTCGCTTGCGCATTGCCAGCGGCAACTTCGTCACGGCGCGGCCGATTGGCGTGGTCGATGGCGTGGACTATCACCATACCGGCGAGGTGCGGCGTATCGACCGCAAGGGTATTGGTCGCTTGCTGGATGAGCGCAGCATTGTCCTGCTCTCGTCGCTGGGCTATTCACCGACCGGGGAGATTTTCAACCTGGCCTGTGAAGATGTCGCCACGCGCGCCGCGATTGACCTGTCTGCCGACAAGCTGATCCTTTACAGCCCGGAACAAGGTTTGCTCGATGAAGACGGCAAGCTGGTGCGTGAACTCTTGCCGCAACAGGTGCCAGCCTATGTGCAGCGCCTTGGCAGTAATTATCAGGCTGAGCTGCTTGATGCGGCCGCCCAGGCCTGCCGTGATGGTGTGAGGCGCACCCATATTGTCAGCTATATCGAAGACGGCGCGCTGCTCAACGAGTTGTTCACCCGCACGGGCAACGGCACCCTGGTTGCGCAAGAGCAGTTTGAGTCGATCCGCGAGGCGACCATTGAAGATGTCGGTGGCTTGATCGAGCTGATCAGTCCGCTGGAGGATCAGGGCATTCTGGTGCGGCGTTCGCGTGAGGTGCTTGAGCGTGAAATCGAGCAGTTCAGTATCGTTGAGCGCGAAGGGCTGATCATCGCCTGCGCCGCGCTCTACCCAATTGCGGATTCCGATTACGGCGAGCTGGCATGCCTGGCGGTTAATCCAGCCTATCGCCACGGTGGTCGCGGCGATGAGCTGCTTGAGCGTATTGAAGAGCGGGCGCGGGCCCTGGGCCTGAAAAACCTGATGGTGCTCACCACGCGAACTGCTCATTGGTTCCGCGAGCGCGGCTTCAGCCCTAGCGGTGTCGAGCGCCTGCCAGCGGCAAGGGCCTCGCTGTATAACTTCCAGCGCAACTCCAAGGTTTTTGAAAAGCCGCTGTGAGGCTGTGTTGGTTAGCCGTTGCAGTGGTAGCGTCATCCACCCTACAGGGGTAATGCCTGTAGGGTGGACAACGCACCGATGTCCAGGCCACCACTGGCGTCGGGCTACTTCTGTGATGGCTGTTCTGGTAAAAACCAGTTGAGCAGCAGCGCGCTGATACCGCCGGTGGCCACGCCGGATTCCAGCACATTGCGCAGCGCCGCAGGCATGTGCGCAAGAAATTCCGGCACCTGCGACACGCCCAATCCCAGCGCCAGTGACACTGAAATAATCAGCAGGGCGCGGCGATCAAGCTGGATACTGGCAAGAATATTGATCCCCGAAGCCGCCACTGCGCCAAACATCACCAAAAGAATATTGACCCCCGAAGCCGCCACTGCGCCAAACATCACCAAGGCGGCGCCGCGCAATACTGGTTCCGGCACGGCTTGAATCACCCCTGCAACGCTTGGAAACAAGCCAAGCAGGATCAACATCGCGGCAATCCAAAGACCGACATGCCGGCTGGCCACACCGGTAAGCTGGATCACGCCGTTGTTCTGCGCAAACACCGAGCTGGGGAAAGTATTGAACACACCTGCCAGCAACGAGTTGGCGCCATTGACCAGCACGCCGCCCTTGATGCGCTGCATCCATTGCGGGCCGTCCACCGGCTTGCCGGAAATCTTGCTGGTGGCGGTGATATCGCCAATGGCTTCCAGCGAGGTCACCAGGTAAATCACCAGCATTGGGATAAACAACGCCCAGGAAAAGCCAAGCCCGAAATGCAGCGGGACGGGCAGTTGAAAAGCAGCTGCCTGGTGCATGCCGCTAAAGTCCAGGCGCCCCATATAGGCTGCCATTGCGTAACCGGCGGCCAGGGCGATCACAATGGCGACGCTGCGCATCCATACCACCGGGATGCGGTTGAGTATGACGATGATCGCCAGCACTGTGCCCGACAGCATCAGGTTCTCGGCATTGGCGAAGGTGCCATTGCCCATCGCGCTATAGCCGCCACCCATGCTGATCAAGCCAACCTTGATCAGCGTCAGGCCAATCATCAGCACCACGATGCCGGTCACCAGCGGCGTAATCAGGCGTTTAACAAAGGGCAGGATGCGTGATACGCCCATTTCAACGAATGAGCCGGCGATGACCACGCCGAAAATGGCCGCCATCACTGCTTCCACCGGGGTGCCTTGCTTGACCATCAATGCGCCGCCTGCAATCAGCGGCCCGACGAAGTTGAAGCTGGTGCCTTGCACAATCAGCAAGCCAGCGCCAAAGGGGCCGAAGCGTTTGCATTGGACAAAGGTGGCAATCCCGGAGATCACCAGCGACATCGACACGATCAGGTTGGTGTCGCGGGCCGACACGCCCAGCGCCTGACAAATCAACAAGCCGGGGGTGACGATGGGAACGATGATCGCCAGCAAGTGCTGGAGTGCCGCGACCAGGGCAATCAAAGGCTTGGGCCGGGCATCGGGGCCGTACACCAGTTCGCTTTGAGTCGGCTCAGGTAGGGGAGAATCTGCCAGGGAAGTCATACAGCCGTCCGCCAAAAAGCCGCGATTCTACAGAATTGTGCTTGGGTGGACGATGTTTGGCTGACCTGAGGTCCGCCGTGGGTTGTTCAACGCTGTGGGTAAAATGACGGAAGCCGCTATAAAGCGGCTTCCGGTATGGCTCAAGGCACCAGTTTGTCGAGCAATGCCTTTTCGCGCACCGCGCCTTTGTCGGCGCTGGTGGCAAGCAGGGCGTAGGCCCTGAGCGCCGTGGTCACCTTGCGGGTGCGTGGCGCTGCTGGTTTCCAGCCTTTTTTGTCTTGCTCGGCACGGCGTGCGGCCAGTTCTTCATCGCTGATCAACAGGTTGATGCTGCGCTGATGGATGTCGATAAGGATCTTATCGCCTTCCTGAACCAGGCCAATTGCGCCACCGGCAGCGGCTTCTGGCGAAGCGTGGCCGATGGACAAGCCGGAGGTGCCGCCGGAGAAACGACCGTCAGTGAGCAAGGCGCAGGCTTTGCCCAGGCCCTTGGATTTCAGGTAGCTGGTTGGATAGAGCATTTCCTGCATGCCCGGGCCGCCCTTGGGGCCTTCGTAGCGGATAATGACGATATCGCCTTCCTTGACCTCGTCATTGAGGATGCCCTTGACCGCGCTGTCCTGGCTTTCGAAGATTTTGGCGCTGCCTTCAAACACATGGATCGACTCATCGACGCCGGCGGTCTTAACCACCCAGCCATCGAGCGCGATGTTGCCGTAGAGCACGGCCAGGCCGCCTTCCTGGGAGTAGGCGTTGGCCACGCTGCGGATGCAGCCATTGGCGGGGTCGTCATCCACGGTATCCCAGCGGGTCGACTGGCTGAACGCGGTTTGTGTTGGAATGCCAGCCGGGCCGGCACGGAAGAAGGTATGCACCGCTTCATCCTGGGTCTGGGTGATGTCCCATTGGGCGATCGCTTCAGCCATGCTCGGGCTGTGGATGGTCGCTACATCGGTGTGTAGCAGGCCGCCACGCGCCAGTTCGCCGGGGATCGAGAAGATCCCGCCGGCACGGTGCACGTCTTCCATGTGGTATTTCTGGATGTTCGGCGCCACTTTGCACAGCTGCGGGATCTTGCGTGACAGGCGGTCGATGTCGCGCAGGTCAAAGGCAATCTCGCCTTCTTGCGCGGCGGCCAGCAAGTGCAGGATGGTGTTGGTCGAGCCGCCCATGGCGATGTCCAGGCTCATGGCGTTTTCGAATGCCTTGAAGTTGGCCACGTTGCGCGGCAGCACCGAGTCGTCGTTTTCGCCGTAGTAGCGTTGGCACAGTTCGACCGCCAGGCGACCGGCGCGCAGGAACAGTTGTTCACGGTCCGCGTGAGTGGCCAGGGTCGAGCCATTGCCCGGCAAGGCCAGGCCCAGCGCTTCCATCAGGCAGTTCATCGAGTTGGCGGTGAACATCCCTGAGCAACTGCCGCAGGTTGGGCAGGCGCTGCGTTCGTATTCGGCAACTTTCTCATCCGATGCGTTTTCGTCAGCGGCAATCACCATGGCGTCAACCAGGTCCAGGCCATGATTGGCGAGCTTGGTTTTGCCCGCTTCCATCGGCCCGCCGGAGACGAATACCACCGGGATGTTCAGGCGCAAGGCAGCCATCAGCATGCCGGGGGTGATTTTGTCGCAGTTGGAGATGCAGACAATGGCGTCGGCGCAGTGGGCGTTGACCATGTATTCAACCGAGTCGGCGATGATTTCGCGACTTGGCAGCGAATAGAGAATGCCGCCGTGACCCATGGCGATGCCGTCATCGACCGCGATGGTATTGAATTCCTTCGCCACGCCGCCGGCTTTTTCGATCTCGCGGGCGACCAGTTGGCCCATGTCCTTGAGGTGGACGTGGCCAGGTACGAACTGGGTGAAGGAGTTGGCGATGGCAATAATCGGCTTCTTGAAATCCTCATCCTTCATGCCAGTGGCACGCCATAGGGCACGGGCGCCAGCCATGTTGCGGCCGTGGGTGGGGGGTTTCGAGCGATAATCAGGCATGACGGGTTCCTGCAGCTAATAACGGTTGGCGGGCGCCTGTGAAAACAACTGCGGCGGGTAACTCAGTGGTTTTTACAGGCGCCCTTATATACGTAGGGTGAGCCGGGTTCAGGCACAACGCAAACGGAAATGTCCGGGTGTTGGTCTGAGGTCGCTTGTGGCGCAGGGTTAGCGCTGCAGCGACCAGCTCCGCCGAGGTGTGGCAGGGGACTTCTGATTCTAATCCCTGCAAGCGGTTTGGCGAAAGGGTTGCTGCAACTTACGGACGAGTCGTTCGCCGGTGCCGACGGGGCAACTGGCTGGTCAGGCCTCGACGCCACGCAAGCGTGCTGAGCGGCGGCGCAGCAGTTCGATGGTCACCAGCATGATGATCGAGAGGATGATCAGCAGCGTGGCAATCGCCAGAATGCTTGGGTTGATCTGCTCGCGCAGCCCCGAGAACATCTGCCGGGGAATGGTGCGCTGCTGCGGCCCGGCCATGAACAGGATCACCACCACTTCGTCGAACGAGGTGATAAAGGCGAACAGCGCGCCGGAAATAACTCCGGGGCGAATCAGCGGCATGATGATGTCCCAGAACACGCGGACAGGTCGTGCGCCCAGGTTCAGGCCCGCTCGCACCAATGAATAGTCGAAGCCCGCCAGAGTTGCAGTCACCGTAATGATGACAAAGGGTGTGCCGAGCGCGGCGTGGGCCAGGATCACCCCAAGATAATTGCCTGCCAGGCCAAGGTCCGAGTAGAAGAAGAACATACCGGCGGCGGTGATGATCAGCGGCACAATCATTGGCGAAAGCAGTAGCGCGGTGATCAAGCGTCGCGCAGGCATGTCGTCGCGCGCCAGCCCAACTGCGGCACAGGTGCCCAGGGCCGTGGCGATGATCGTTGCGCAGATGCCGATAAAGAAACTGTTCTGGATGGCCAGAATCCATTTCGGATCACTGAAGATCGCGCTATACCAGCGCAATGAATACGCCTCGGGCTGGAACGTCAGCATGCCCTTGGTAAAGCTAAAGAAAGGTTCGGTGTTAAACGACAGCGGGATGATCGCCAGAATCGGCATGATCAGGAAAAACAGCACCAGCCATGAGGTGCTTTTCAGCAGCCATGAGCCGAGTCGATACCAGAAACCGAAATATGCAGGAGCCTTGGTCATGATCTAACCCAACTTGATATTGCTGGCGCCGACAAAACGGTCGTACAGCCAGTAAAGCAACAGAATCAGCGCGAGCAATAGCGAGCCCAGCGCGGCAGCCAGTTCCCAGTTGTTCGAGCGTTGCATGTGGAAGGCGATGATATTGCTGATCATCTGGCCGTCGGTGCCGCCGACCAGTGCCGGGGTAATGTAGTAGCCGACCGAGATGATAAAGACCAGCAAGGCTCCAGCGCTCAGGCCGGGCAGGGTCATTGGCAGGTAGATCTTGGCGAAGGCCGGGATGGGTTTATCCCCCAGCGACAAGGCGGCGCGCATATAGCTTGGGTCAATGCCGCGCATCACGCTGTACAGCGGCAAGATCATGAATGGCAACAGAATGTGGGTCATGGCGACCACGGTGGCGAACGAGGTATAGAGCATCTCGAACGGCTCATTGGTCAAGCCGACGCCCATCAGGAACGAGTTGATTACCCCGTTGGTCTGCAACAGTGCAATCCACGCCGTGGTACGCACCAGTAGCGATGTCCAGAACGGCAGCAATACCAACACCAGCAGCAAGTTCGCGCGATTTTCCGAAAGGCCGGCCAAATAGTAGGAAAGCGGGTAGCCCAGTGCGGCGCACAGCAGGGTGATGACCAGTGCCATGGTCAGGGTCTTGCTGTAAAGCTGCAGGTAGATTTGGGTCTCTTCGCGTACCTGGATGCCTGTGTCGGGCTTCAACTCAAGGTCGAGTGCAGTCAGGTAATAGTCGTAGGTGTATTTTTCGCCTGCGCGCTGGATGGCATACCAAAGATCGGTGCGTTGCCACTTGGGGTTGGCGTCGAGCAGGGTTTGGGCGCCTTTGTCCCTGAGATCGTCTCCCTTGAGCTTGGCGACTTTACGGGCGGTGGATTTAACCACGCTGGACATGCCGGTGTAGGCTCGGTTGAACTCCTCTGCGAGCTTGCCGGACAGGCGTTCTTTGGCCAGCCCATTAAGTTCGACAGCAAAAATCTGCAATGTGTGCTGATCGGGTACGGCTTTACCGTCCCAGTCTTTCAGGGCTTCGAGGGTGTGCGGAATCAGCTCGGCCACAGTCGGGTGATGCACGCTGCGCCAGAGCATGCTGGCGATGGGCGCAACGAAGGTCAGTAAAATAAACACCAGCAGTGGCACCACGAACATAAACGCAGTGATGCGTTTCTTGCGTTGTGCGCTGGCTGCTTGTCTGGCTTCGGTGGTGGTTAACGATGACAAGCCTGAACTCCGTCGTCCTGGATAAATGGTCAAGCCCGCTGAGCCATGGTGGCTCTGGCCCAGCGGGTGGCGGATTTACTTACTTGAGCAACCACTCGTTGAATTTTTCACCGAGCGACTCGCCGTAGTCGGCCCAGAACTCAGAACCAGCACGGATGCCTTTGTCCAGGTGCGCTGTTGGCAGGTGCGGTGCGGCGGCAGGGTCCATCATAGGCGTCGAAGATTTGCGGGTTGGGCCATAAGCCACATCGCTCATGCCTGCCAGGGGTTTGGATTGGGTGGCGTAGGCGATGAATTTGAACGCCAGGTCTTTTTTCGGCGAACCTTTCAGCACTGCCCAGGCGTCGAGGTCATAGACGTGGCCGTCCCAGACGATAACGAAAGGCTTGCCTTCCTTGCGGATCGAGTCATAGAAGCGACCGTTGGCCGATTGCACCAGCACCGCGCCGCCGTCGTTAAGCAGTTGTGGTGCCTGCGACCAGGAGTCGAACCAGACGATGTCTTTCTTGATGGTGTCGAGCTTCTTGAAGGCGCGTTCCTGGCCTTCAGGTGTTGCCAGCACTTCATAGACATCCTTAGGCGCAACGCCGTCAGCCATCAATGCCCATTCCATGTTGACCTGAGGACGCTTGCGCATGGCGCGCTTGCCTGGGATCTTGGCCGTGTCGAAGAAGTCGGCGATGCTGGTTGCCTTGGTATTGCCGATGGTTTTTTCGTTGTAGGCATAGACTACCGACCAGACAATATTGCCGATGGCGCATTCGTTGGACAGGGCGTCGGGGATGAAGTCTTTTTCGGCCGGTGTACCGTCTGCGCCAGCTGGCAGGATGTCATGCGGAATGGTTTCCAGCAGCCCTTCGGAGCAGGCGCGCTCGAGGTCGATAACTTCAACGTCGACCACGTCCCACTGGATATTGCCCGACTCGACTTGAGCCTTCATCTCGGCAACGCCGCCCGAGTAATCCTCGAACAGAACCTTGACCCCAGTGTCTTTCTGGAAGGGATCGATCATGTGGTTCTTTTGCGCAGCGCCATATGAGCCGCCCCATGAAACCACGGTCAAGCTTTCCTCTGCGTGTGCCCCCAGCGACGCCAAACCCATGGCGGCCGCTAGGGCGAAAGCGGAAATTCCATTCCTCAGTGATCTAGCCATATCAGTGCTCCATTACCTGTTTTTATGTGGTGGAAAACTACTGCTCTAGAGGTTGTTGCGACAGTCCATTGCGTTGTTGATCGGTCATGACCTCGCTCGCTTTTGGCGTGGCTATGCTCGGCCGTTCCTAGGTAGCTGCTTGAGCCTGTGGCCGGTCCAGCGCCTGGCTGTCTATTGCCAGCCAGGCCAGTGCGACCTCTTCTTGGGCGCTGAACTGCGGTGCAGAACTGTCGTTGAGGTTCTTGACCACCAACTCGGTCTTGTCTGCAGTTTCGAACTGGTAGCGAATGTACTCACCGACATAGTGGCGGGCGACGAAGCGTGCCTTGATCTGGTTGCCGGTGGTGCCAAGCCGATCGGTAAAGGTGAGTTTCTCGGGGCGGATCGAAATGGTGGTCGGCGCGCCGATTTCAGTGCAGTTGGCCTTTAGGCAACTGACCTGTGCGCCGTCTTCGAGACGCACTGTTACTGTGTCGGTCTCGACCGAGGCAATGGTGCCCCTGAGGGTGTTGCTCTCGCCAATAAAGCCTGCAACGAACAGGTTGGCCGGGCGCTCATACAAGACGTGCGGCGCCGCGCATTGCTGGACAATGCCATTGTTGAACACCGCAATGCGGTCGCTCATGGTCAGCGCTTCGGTCTGGTCATGGGTGACGTAGATTACGGTGAAGCCCAATTGGTCATGGAGGCGCTTGATTTCAAACTGCATCTGCTCGCGCAGTTTCTTATCCAACGCGCCAAGGGGTTCATCCATCAATACGATATCGGGGGCGAAAATCAGCGCGCGGGCCAGTGCCACGCGCTGGCGCTGGCCACCGGAAAGCTGGCCGGGATGGCGATTGCCAAAATCCTGCAGTTCAACCAGCTCCAGGTATTCATCGACCTTGGCGTTGATTTCATCCTTGGCCATCTTGCGAACTTTCAAGGGGTAGGCAAGGTTTTCACGCAGGGTCATGTGCGGAAACAGCGCGTACTGCTGGAAGACCATGCCGATGTTGCGCTGGTAGGGCGCAATGCTGGTCACAGGGCGGCCGTTGATGAGGATTTCGCCGCTGGTTACGTCTTCGAAGCCAGCGAGCATCATCAGGCAGGTGGTCTTGCCTGAGCCAGATGGGCCGAGCAGGGTGATGAATTCGCCCTTGGCTACATCGAGGTTGAAGTCTTTGACCACAAGGCTCTTGTGGTCGTAGGTCTTTTTTACGTTGGTGAATTGCAGGAACGGTTTGTCCCCAGCTTGATCAGCCATACAGCCATACATCTCCCCGCCCGAAAACAAAAACAAGCTCCGGCTCATGACCAGAACCTGTGTACTTTTTTCAGCAGTAGCGCCTGCTCATCTGCGATCTGCTGTTATTGACCCGTTTATGCACCAGAGCAAAGCAATTAACACGCCAAGCCAAACAAATGGTCCATTTGATGGGGCGTAGGGTCGATAAAATCGGTCGCGAGCTTGGCACTTGGCCATCAAGGTGTAGAAAGCAGTAACAGCAGCAGGGCAAAAAAAGTAACGGGCACCGATCTGCTCGCACCGCATTAGTGCGTGGTCGTCTCGGGTATGGAGGGGCAGGCCGTGGTTGGCGAGTGCTAGCCTGCCACATTCAGCGATTGTGAATGTGGCAGGTGCAAGGAGGCTTTAGCTATTTGGCAGCAACCGGCAAGTCAGGCTCTTGATGTAACGTGTTTCGAGAATGGCTGGATGCACCGGGTGATCCGGGCCCTGCGCGCCGCGCTCAAGCAACTGGATATTGCGGTCCAGGTGACGTGCGCTGGTCAGCAAGATGTTCTGCAGGTCGTCTTCCGGCAGGTGCATGGAGCAGGAAGCGCTGACCAGGATCCCGTCTTTATTGAGCAAGCGCATGGCCTGCTCATTGAGGCGGCGATAAGCGGCCTCGCCGTTCTTCATGTCTTTTTTGCGCTTGATAAACGCGGGTGGATCGACAATCACTACATCAAAGCGCTCTTCGGCCGACTTCAATTCCTTGAGCGCGGCGAAGGCATCGCCTTCAACGCAGATGACCTGCTCGGATAAGCCATTGAGCGTGGCATTACGTTCAACGCCGTCCAGGGCAAAGCTTGAGGCGTCGACGCACATGACTTCAGTGGCGCCAAACGCGGCTGCCTGCACGCCCCAGCCACCGATATAGCTGAACAGGTCCAGCACCCGCTTGCCCTTGACGTAGGGCGCCAGGCGAGCGCGGTTCATGCGGTGGTCATAGAACCAGCCGGTTTTCTGGCCCTCGATGACCGGCGCTTCGAACTTAACGCCGTTTTCTTCCAGCGCCACCCATTCAGGCACCACGCCAAAGGCAGTGTCGACATAACGCTCAAGGCCTTCGGCGTCGCGGGCGGCCGAGTCGTTCTTGAACAGGATACCGCTGGGCTTGACCACCTGAATCAATGCGGCGAGCACATCATCTTTGTGTCGTTCCATGGTGGCGGACGCCAGTTGCACCACCAGGATGTCGAAGAAGCGGTCGAACACCAAGCCAGGCAACAGGTCAGAGTCGCCGTAGATCAGGCGATAGCAAGGCTTGTCGAACAGGCGCTCGCGCAGGCTCAATGCCACGTTGATGCGATGCACCAGCAAGGATTTGTCCAGCACATGCTTGATGTCACGCGACAGCAGGCGCGCGCAGATCAGGTTGTTCGGGCTCAGCGCCACAACCCCAAGCGGCTTGCCGCCAGCGGCCTCGAGAATTGCCTGGTCACCAGCGGCAAAAGCGTTGAGCGGGGTGGCAGCTACATCAATTTCGTTACTGTAGACCCAAAGGTGGCCGGCGCGCAGGCGTCGGTCGGCATTGGCTTTCAGGCGCAGGCTTGGCAGGGACATTGGGCACTCTCCGGAAAAAGAGCGAAATTATAGCGCAGTAGCAGCCCTTGGCGCCTGTGTCTGCTGGTTTTAGCCATGGGATCATGGGAATATTAGTGGCTGAAATACCTCAAGAAATGGCGGCCCATGCCCGAATTACCTGAAGGCGAAACTACCCGTCGCGGCATCGCGCCTCATCTGGTCGGTCAACGTATCAGCCGGGTCATAGTGCGTGACCGGCGTTTGCGCTGGCCGATTCCCGAGGACCTGGACATTGTGGTTTCGGGGCAGCGGGTCGAAGCCGTCGAGCGACGGGCCAAGTACCTGTTGATCAAGCTCGAAACCGGCAGCCTGATCAGCCATCTGGGCATGTCTGGCAACTTGCGGCTGGTGCCCTGTGGCTCCCCCGCAGGCAAACACGAACATGTCGATATCGAGCTGGAGTCGGGGATGGCGCTGCGCTACACCGACCCGCGCCGTTTTGGCGCGCTGCTCTGGAGCCAGGCGCCACTGGAACATGTGCTGCTGAGCAAGCTGGGGCCGGAACCGCTGACTGAAGCCTTTTCAGGTGAGCGCCTGTATGAAAAATCTCGTGGTCGCTCGATGGCGGTCAAGCCATTCATCATGGATAACGCCGTGGTGGTCGGTGTGGGTAACATCTATGCGACCGAAGCCTTGTTTGCCGCCGGGATTGACCCGCGTCGCGAGGCCGGCAGCATTTCCAAGGCGCGCTATGCCAAGCTGGCGCTGGAGATCAAGCGCATCCTGGCCCACGCCATCGAACGTGGCGGCACCACCTTGCGCGATTTTATCGGCGGTGACGGCCAGCCCGGTTATTTCCAGCAAGAGCTTTTCGCCTATGGGCGTGGCGGTGAATTCTGCAAGGTCTGCGGCAGCACATTGCGTGAGCTCAAGCTGGGGCAGCGCGCCAGTGTCTATTGTGGACGGTGCCAACGCTAGGTCGTTATTGCTGGTCAGCCAGGCGTTTTGGCGACGTCGAGATACCGCCAAAGAGTGATGCAGTCTGCGTTATCAAGGCAAAGAGTCGGTTCAACGGTGGTTGTGCACGGATATTGAAGTTAATCACGCTGACAATTGGCGCAGCGCTGATATAGTTATAAGCACTGACTCTGTATCGTTGAAGGATTACTCCATGAATCTGTTTCGCTCGATCGCTGTTGTCCTGGCGCTTTCCTCTGGCCTGCTGGCACTCCCGGCGTCAGCTGAAGTGGTTCGCGAAGACGTCAACACCAGTGGCGATCCTATCTACACTGCTGATGCGCCAAAGGCCTATTCCATGATTGGCGATTTGCTGATCGCACGCCCACTGCTGATTGGTGCAACCATCATTGGTACGGCTGCATTTATCGTCAGCCTGCCATTTACTGCGCTCGGCGGTAACATTGATGAGGCCGCTACCGCGTTGATTCAGGAGCCTGGTCGCGAGGCGTTCCAGCGTTGCCTGGGTTGCACCAGCGTAGGCTACAAAGGCAATAACTGAGTTCTACCCAAAGCAAAAAACCGGCGGTGAATGCCGGTTTTTTTGTGCCCGAAAAAGGCAATGGCAGCACTCTCGTGGGAATGCCGGGTTTTTTTTGCCCGAAAAAGGCAATGGCAGCACTCTCGTGCCCAGGGCATCAGGCGAGCCCGCTAATGTTCGTCAGGCCTGACGTGCCATCAAGAGTATCGAGGCGGCAGTGGACAATAGTCCGGCACAGCATCGATTGAAGATCTTCTGGCCCCAAGGCCGGGCAAACCAGCGGCGCATATGCAACCCAATGTATGCGTAGATGCCGATCGCGATCCATTCCAATGCCAGGAAACATAACCCAAGGACTGTAAATTGGGCGCCAATGCCTGCTGCCGGATCAATAAACTGTGGCAGGGATTCGGTAAATATCAGGATGGCCTTGGGGTTGCCTGCCGCGACGAGGAACTCCTGGCGTGCCAGGGTCCATAAATCTGCGTGAGTGTTTTCGGGCTCGGATTCGGCTTTTGTCGGGGCGCCCCATAGCTGGTAGGCCAGGTAGAACAGGTAGCCAGCGCCAATTATCTTGATTCCATGGAAGACCAGTTCCGAGGTTTGTAGCACCACAGCCAAACCCGCCGACGCCAGTGCGATCATGATCGCGAAGGCCAGCAAGCGCCCGGCGCCCGCGATACAGGATGTACGCAGTCCGTATCGGGTTGCATTGCTGATAGACAGCAGGTTGTTCGGCCCGGGCGCCATATTCAAGGCAAAACACGCGGGCAGGAATAAGGCTAACGTCGCAAGCTCCATGCGCGCCTCCATGATGATTCGGCGCCAATGCTACATTTTCAGCCCCGGGCGCACCATCAGGTGTCGACCATTGTTGGCTGCGCACCTGGGAGGATTTTCAAGTTTTGCGGTGCTTGAGTGCGGGTGGGCGAGCTTCGCGTTGCCGCACCCTAGGTTGAAGCTCTGGCGGACAGGGTTTCTTTGTTTGCCGTTGGGGCTGGAAATCATTGGCTCAACGCAGCAGGCTGCCAAAGTTTTGCGGACGATGGATGCAGTTGGTCAGTTGCAGTGCGTGCCAAAACAGCGCCTGGTTGCTGGAAATGACCGGCAAACCCAGGCGCTGCTCCAGTTCGTCCAACAGCTCAAGGCTGTGCAGGTTGGTGCATGACAGGAACAGTGCATTTGCTTTGCTGCCAAGCAACAACTGCTCGGCTGCCTGGGCAATGGCATCAGCTGGAATCCTTGGGATCAAGGCGTCATCGAGTACGGCAAAGGTGCCGAATGCGCTGATTTCCAACCCCGCTTGTTGCAAGCCGAGGTATATGGGGTAATTGACCTCGCCGATATAGGGGGTGAGCACTGCCACCTTTCGGGCGTTCAACTCACGTAATGCAGCCTTGACCGCGCTCCACGGGTTGGTCACCGCAATGCCTGGATGAGCCAGGTTGATCAGCCGGCTGACTTCCTGTTCGCCAATCAAGATGCTGCCTGAAGTACAACCGAAGGCGAGCACATCGAGGGGTAGGCCCGGGACCAACAAGGCGGCAGATTGCGTCAGGTCCTGCGCCATTCTACGCAAGCCATCGGGGGTTACTGTCGGGCTGCAGGGGGTGCGCGTGCTGTACAGCTCAACCCGCTCGCCAAGCAGCTGGCGCCATTCGTTTTCCAGGGTGAAGTCGCTGGCCAGCTGGATCAGGCCAATACGCACGCGACCATTGTCGCAGGCGCTTTGGTGGTCGAAGTGTTGTTGCACGGCCTGAAACTCGGCGAAGCTTTCGATCATTTCAAGCGTCCTCAAGCAGACGCGCGGCATAGTTGGCGATTGCGGTGTCCTGCACGCCGGTGCCGGTCAGGTCGCAGACTGTGATTTGCTGGTCACTGTTACGCACGGATTGCTGGTTGCTGATCAAGCTGCCGAGCTCTAAAACTTCGCGTTGCAACGCGGGCGCGTGATGCAGTTCGCCGAGCGCGCGCGACTGGCTGATACGGTCGACCACCAGCACATCGGCGCTGGCCAGAATTGTCGGATGCAGTTCGTTCTTGTGCGGGTTGTCCGAGCCCATGGCTGTGACATGCACGCCTTTGGGCAGGTCCGACCAATTCAGCACAGGTTCCCGCGCCGGGGTGGTCGTGACCACGATGTCAGCTTGCGCGCAGGCGCTGGCAGCGTTGTCGTGCACCTTCACATTGAGCGCGTATTGATCCTGCATGCGGGTTGCGTAAGCCTGTGCCTTGCTCGGGTCGCGGCTGTAGACATGAACCTCGCGGATATCGCGCACCAGGCGCAGGGCTGCGACTTGCAACTCTGCCTGCACCCCCGCGCCGATCACCGCAACCCGTTGTGAGTTGGTGCGTGACAGGTGTTTGGCGGCAATAGCGCCAGCCAGCGCGGTACGAATATCGGTCAGGTAGCCTTCGTCGAACAATACTGCATCGACCAGCCCGGTCTTGGCTGAAAACAGCAGCATCAAGCCGTTGAGGCTGGGCAGCCCCAGGCTCGGGTTGTCGAAAAAGCGGGGGCTGATCTTGATGGCAAAGGGTGGCCAGCCATGGATGTGGGCGGTTTTGAAATCCACCTCGCCATTGCTTTCGGCGATTTTCATGCTCAGGATCGGCGGCATTTCAACCTCGGCACGGCCAAGCGCAGCAAAGCCTGCCTCAACTGCCTCAAGTGCTGCGCAGTCGAGCTTGACCACTTCGGCAATCTGTTGCCGGTTATAAATCTGCATAGTTGGGCTCTCCCGCGAGATGACAGGCTTGGGTAAAGCTGTTGTTGGATAGATTCTGGCCGCTGATCACCAGCGCAACCTGCTTGCCGCGCAGGTCAATTTGATGTTGTTCAATCGCGGCGATACCTACCGCCGCCGCGCCTTCTACAACAAGACGCTCATGGTTGAACAGGTGCAGCATGGCGCGGGCAATTTGCTGTTCGTCCACGCGATAGCCGCGATCCATGTAGCGTTGCGTCATGGCGAATGTCCAGGCGTTATCAAGGCCAATGCCGCCACCCAGGCTGTCTGCCAGCGAAGCTACTTCCTGCACTTGCACCGGTTGTCCCGCAGCAAGGCTTTCAAGCATGGCCGCGCCTTGATTCATGCTGGCGCCGATGACTTCTGCGTGGGGATTGATCGATTTGACGGCCAGGCCAACCCCTGCAATCAAGCCGCCACCGGAAAGCCCGGCGAAGACGGTATCGATCTGCGGTTGTTGCTGGATGATCTCCAGCCCGCAAGTGCCTTGCCCGGCGATCACCAGCGGGTCATCAAAGGGCGAAATATAGGCCAGGCCTTCTTCCTCTTGCAGGCGTCGCGCTTCGATGTCTGCGTCATCTTGGGTGTCACCGACAATGACCACCTGCGCACCGCTTTCGCGCAAGGCGGCAACCTTGTTGTCCGGCACCAGCTTCGAGATGCAAACCGTCACCGCAATCCCCAGGTGCTGGCCGGCATAGGCCAGTGCACGACCAAAGTTGCCGGTCGACATGGTTACCACGCCATGTTCACGCTGGGCCTTATCCAGCCCCAGTAAAGCGTTGACCGCACCGCGCAACTTGAATGCGCCAGTGGGTTGCAGGTTGTCGAGCTTGAGCCAGACATTGCAATCCCAACGGCGTGACAGCGATTCGCTGCGCAACAGCGGCGTGCGCTCAGCCAGCCCGGCAATGCGTTGCTGGGCCAGATAGATGTCTTTGAGGGTCAGTTCGTTTTGCATATTGTCCGCCGTCCAGGCTTTGGCAAGGCCGGAGGCTGATCGCGTCCGGCCGGGTTTCTGGCGGCTGTTACTTGGCTTGCCAGTCGCCGCTGCTGATCAACTTGTCGGTGACCTTGTTCACTGCGCGCTCGGCGCGGGCGACTATGACATCGACTTCATCACGGCTGACGACCGGCGGCGGGGCGAAGCCGAGAATATCGCCGTGGGGCATGGCGCGGGCGATCAGGCCTTCTTCCAGGCAGGCAGCGGAGATCTGTGCGCCCACCTTCAGGTTCGGGTCGAAGTGCTGGCGCTTGCTGCGGTCGCTGGAGAACTCCAATGCAGCCAGCAGGCCAATGCCTCGTGCCTCACCGACCAACGGATGATCACCGAAGGTTTGCTGCATGCGTTGTTGCAGGTAAGCGCCGGTATCGCGGGCGTTACCTGTGAGGTTTTCACGCTCGATGATGTTCAGGTTGGCGATTGCCGAGGCGATCCCCATCGGGTGGCCGGAGTAGGTGTAGCCATGGCCGATGGCGCCGTAGGTGTCGGTGCCTTGTTCAAGCACCTGCCACACGCGTTCGCCGACTATCACCCCGGAAAGCGGCTGGTAGGCCGAGGTCAGGCCCTTGGCCACGGTGATCAGGTCGGGCTGCATTTCATAGTATTGCGAGCCGAAGTCCATGCCCAGGCGTCCAAAGCCACAGACCACTTCGTCGGCGATCAGCAGAATGTCGTATTTATCCAGCACCTTGCGGATTTCAGTCCAGTAGCCCTTTGGCGGTGGCACGATACCGCCGGTGCCGAGCACTGGTTCGCCGATCATCGCCGCCACGGTGTCCGGGCCTTCGGCAAGGATCATTTGTTCAAGTTTCTGTGCGCAGTAAACCGAGAACTCCTGCTCGCTCATGGCGTCATCCTCGCGGCGATAGTAAACCGGCGCGACAGTGTGCTTGATGCGCTCAAGGGGCAGGTCGAAGTGGGCGTGGAAGACCGGCAGGCCAGTCATTGAGCCGGATGCGATGCTCGAACCGTGATAACCCCGATCACGGGAGATAACTTTCTTTTTATCCTTGCGACCGAGGATATTGTTGTAGTACCAGACCAACTTGAGCTGGGTTTCGTTGGCATCCGAACCGGACATGCCGTAATAGACCTTGCTCATGCCTTGGCCGGCGAGCTTGACGATGCGCTCCGACAGCTGTGCCATGCCTTCAGTCGTGTGGCCAACATAGGTGTGGTAATAGGCCAGCTGCTTGGCCTGCTCGTAAATGGCCTCGGCCATTTCAGTGCGGCCATAGCCGATGTTGACGCAATACAGGCCAGCAAACCCGTCGATAAATTCGTTGCCGAGCGAGTCCTGAATACGGATGCCCTGGGCGCCGGTGATGATGCGCGCCGGGCTTTCACCATGGGCATGCTGCTTGAGGTGAGTCGAGGCGTGGAAGACGTTCTGGCGATCAATCTCGATGATTTTCTGGGTGTCGAGGGTCATGATTATGTCCTTGGTTGATAGGTTGGCGCTCAATTGACCGAGCGCAATTAGGAACCGCTGACACTGGGCAAGTTACCCAGGCAGTAGTATTTGATCTGGGTGTATTCATCCAGGCCGTGGCTCGAACCTTCGCGGCCCAGCCCTGACTGCTTGACGCCGCCGAATGGCACCGGTGGACCGGTCATCTTCACCGAGTTGACGCTGACCATGCCGAACTCCAAAGCGCGCAACAGTCGCCAGATCTGGCGGATGTCGTAGCCGTATACATAGGCGGCCAGGCCGTACTCGGTGTCGTTGGCCTGGATGATCAATTGCTCGATGTCGTCCCAGGGCAGCACGCCCGCAACAGGTGCAAAATTCTCTTCGCGGTACAGGCGCATTTCAGGAGTGACATCGGCCAGCAGGGTCGGTACGAAGAAGTTGCGTCCGGGCGCCTGATCCTGGTCGCCAACGAGCAGGCGCGCGCCTTTGGCCATGGCATCCTCGACCAGCTCCTGGGCCTTGCTAACGGCCTTCTGGTTGATCAGCGGGCCTTGATTGACGCCTCGAACCAGGCCGTTGCCTAGTGTCAGCTCGCCCATGCGCCGGGCGAAGCTTTCAAGGAATGGCTGGTATAGCGAGCGGTGCACGAAGATGCGGTTAGCGGCGAGGCAATCCTGGCCGGTGGTCTGGAATTTTGCATCGATGGCGGCCTGGGCAGCCTGCTCCACATCCATATCGGGCAATACGATAAAGGGGGCGTTGCCACCGAGTTCCATGGAGCATTTCTTCACCGTCGCCGCGGAGTGTTCCAGCAGCAGGCGACCCACGCGGGTCGAGCCGGTGAAGGACAAGGCTTTGACCTTGTCACTGGCGCATAGCACCTTTGAAACCATTTCGGGTTCGCCGACTATGACGTTGAATACACCCGCCGGAAATCCTGCGCGTTCAGCCAGTTCGGCCAGGGCCAGGGCCGAGAAGGGCGTTTCTCCCGCCGGCTTGACCAGCACGGTACAGCCGGCGGCCAATGCTGCAGCGGCTTTGCGTGTGATCATCGCACAGGGAAAATTCCAGGGCGTGATCAGTGCGGCGACGCCGATGGGCTCGCGGACGCTGCCGAGTTGCGCATTGTTGATATGGCTCGGAATGGTTTCGCCATAACTGCGGCGTGCCTCTTCTGCAAACCAGGGAATAAACGAGGCCGCATAGTCGATCTCGCCCAGGGCCTCGAACAATGGCTTGCCTTGCTCCAGCGTCATGAGCCGGGCCAGATCCTGTTTATGTTCGAGCAGCAGGTCGTGCCATTTCTTGAGGATCTGGCCACGGGCTTCAAGTGACATCGCCCGCCAGGCAGGAAATGCTTTGTTGGCGGCCTCGATGGCTTGCACGACCTGAGGCTCGTCGAGTTGGGTGCAGCGACCAATGATTTCTTCTGTTGCGGGGTTGATCACCGCTTCATCGCGCCCGGATGTGCCTGCGGTCCATTTGCCATTGATATAGGCCAACTGGCGAATCAAGCGTGGATCTTCGAAATTGTGCATGCGCTGCATCCTCTCTACTGGCCTGTTCTGGTGTCATTCAGTCCAGGGCGTGGTGCGTTGTTATGGCTTCCACTTTAGGAG
The DNA here is from genome assembly GCF_000222125.1 of Pseudomonas sp. S9. NCBI lineage: Bacteria > Pseudomonadati > Pseudomonadota > Gammaproteobacteria > Pseudomonadales > Pseudomonadaceae > Pseudomonas > Pseudomonas sp. S9. Next base: position 195,392 of record NZ_AFFX01000010.1, read on the forward strand.
GTATTGGCGGTTGGTTTTTTCTCTTTGCAGTGGTTGTGCCCGAGGTTTTTTTGCTTTGCCGGTGCCTAATCGGGTGTTTTTTTGGCTGGCACAAAACAGCGGCTCAAGTCGGCTCGTTGTCTATATCCAACGGTGGTTCGCACTGCTTGATGGTTTTGGTCACTATGTAGGTGAAGTAGCGCTCAATGCCCAGGTCAGCCATTAGCCAGCGATCGATCAAACGCTGGTATTGGTCAATGTCGCGGGCCATGACCTTGATGATGTAGTCGATGCCGCCGCCTGTGGCATAGCACTCGGTGACTTCGGCGCATTCGTTGATGGCGCGCTCGAAACGCTGGAAGGCTTCCCGGTTGTGCTGCTTGAGACTGATCTCGACCAGCACCGGCGCACGCTTGACCAGCACTTCGGGGTTCAATTGAGCGCTATAGCCACGAATAATCCCGGCTTCTTCAAGACGCTTGACCCGCTCCCAGCAAGGGCTGACCGACAGGTTGATCGCTTCGGCCAAGCTGGATTTCGTAATGCGGCCATTGCTCTGCAGGATCTGCAGGATCTTCAGGTCGTAACTGTCCAGACGCATGCTTGTGCTCCGGCGCAGAGCACCTGCGCTCCTGATGTAGACAGGCCGACGAGGGGCTCGTCGGCCAGAGTAGCGCTGGAAAAGTCATGCGAATGCAGTGCTTTCCAGCGGCGCTCTTGTGGGTTACCTACTGGTTTTCCAGGTCGGCAATTTCTTTCTGCAAGGCTTTAAGCGTTTTGCCTGCATCCTCGCCAGCCAGTTCGACCAGCTTGTCGCGCAGTGGCAGGCTCGCCTTGCGGAATACTTCTTTCTCTTCCGGCGTCAGGTGCACGATCTTGATGCTCGGCTTGGCTTTCTTGATCTTTTCCAGGCGGGTCTTGCTGTACTCTTCCTGGGTATCGAAGATGTATGGGCCGAGTTCGGCAACGGTTTCATCGATAATCTTTTTCTCATCATCGGGCAGGCCCTGATACCAGGATTCGTTCGACAGAACGGCCACGGTGAACTGCTGCTGGCCCGACCAGGTCAGCACATCGTTGACCTCGTAGAACTTCATCTCTTCAATGGCGAAGATTGGGTTTTCCTGGCCGTCGACCATCTTCAACTGCAGTGCGCCATAGACTTCCGAGTAGGGAAGTGGCGTGGGTACGGCGCCGAAGGCCTTGTAGGCTTCAACCAGCATGGGCGAGGCCATGACGCGCATCTTTACGTTTTCGAAATCCGCAGGCTTGTGGATTTCCTTGTTGGTGGTCCAGACCATTTCGCCTTCTGGGTACATGCTCAGCAGTCGCAGGTTGCGCGTCCTGAGCTTGTCAGCCATTGGGCCGTAGATGGTCGGGCTTTCAGTCAGCACCTTGAGGTTGACCTTGTTGTCTTGCGACAACAGGTAAGGCACAGAGAACACCTGCATGGATGGCGCGGTGGAACCGAGAATCCCGGTTGAGCCGTGAGTGAACTGAATAACGCCATTGGCCACCAGTTCGGTCAGGTCTTCCGATTCGCCCAGTGAGCCGTAGGGGTAAACCGTGACAGTGATTTTTCCGCCACTTTTTTCCTCGACCAGTTGTTTGAATTTCTGTGCATAGGCGTCTTGTACGCTGCCGCTGATCTCTTCGAGTGCAAACTTCCATTCCTCTGCCGCCGCAAGGCCCGCCTGCCCCGCCAGAACCAAGCCCATGGCGGCTGCCATGGCTGCTTTTTTCAGGGTGCTGAACTTTCTCATGGTGCTTTCTCCATTCTTCTTTTTAAGTGCAGGTTGTTGTCAGTTTTCCACTATGTCGGCAATCACTGCGAGGGTATCGCCTATGTCCACCAGCGCCGGAAAGCGCCTGGCAACCAGCAAGCCATCGCGCTCGGCGTGATACTCGACTGCTGGCGTGCCTGTGCGTTCGAATGCATGTACCCGGGCGACCAGGTCGCCACGGCGAACGCGGTCGCCAATGCTCAGGTTGAGTTCGAGAATGCCGCGATGCAGGCTTTGTACGTAGCAGCTTGCATCAGGCATATCCAATAACACCTGTGGTGCGTCCGCAGGCTCAAGCTGGCCTTGGGTAATGCCAGCAAACCTGAGGAAGTTACGCACGCCACGATCCGCCAGCGCCATGGTTTTCGGGGTGCTTGTGCCGCCGCCGCCCAGTTCGGTGGTGACGAACACCTTGCCTTGCGCTTCGACTGCGGTGTCGTACAAGGAGGCTGCGTCCAACTCAAACAGAATCATGCTTGCCGCAGTGCCGAACGCCTGGGCGCCTGCAATGCACTTGGCCTCTTGTTCGGGGTCCTGCAAGCGATGGGCCGCTGCAAAAGGCAGGATATCGAGGGTTTTGCCACCGGAATGGATATCCAGCGCGTAGTCGCACAGCGGAATCAAGGTGCGCTGGAAGTAGTCGGCAATGCGCTCGGTCATGCTGCCATAAGGATTGCCGGGGAAGGATCGATTCATATTGCCTTTGTCGATCGGTGAGGTACGGCTGGCATTTTGAACTTCAGGGGAGTTCATGGCCGGGACGATAATCACCCGGCCTTGCACGTCTTCGGCGCGCAGTTCGCTGGCCAGCTTGAGCAAGGCGGTGATGCCTTCGTATTCATCGCCATGGTTGCCCCCGGTCATCAGCGCGGTCGGGCCATTGCCGTTCTTTACCACGGTAATCGGAATCATGATGCAGCCCCACGCCGACAAATCGTGGGAGTAGGGCAGCTTGAGAAAGCCGTGCTGTACGCCGTCCTGGTCAAAATCAACGGTCACGCTGATGGTGCTTGCCGCGAGGGTTTTGGCGCCTGGCGTTCGGGTCGTCTGCAACTCAGCTTCGGGTGAAATGTTCATTGCCGCAATACTCATCTCAGGCCTTCACAAACAATTGACGTGAATAATCGCAAAGGGGGTCGGCACCGGTTTCGGTAATCAGAATGCTTTCGGTGGTTTCCAGCCCCCAGTCGTCGAGCCACAGGCCAGGCATGAAGTGAAAGGTCATGCCCGGTTGCAACACCGTGGTGTCGCTTTCACGCAAGCTCATGGTGCGCTCGCCCCAGTCTGGCGGATAACTCAGGCCGATCGGGTAGCCGCAGCGGTTGTCGCCACGGTCATAACCGTAACGGCGCAGGGTGCTGTTTAGTTCGCGGGCGATGTCGCCGCAGGTATTGCCGGGTTTTGCAACCGCAAGACCGGCTTGCAGCCCTGCATTGATGGCTTCTTCCGCCTTGCGAAATGCGGCAGAGGGTTCGCCCAGGTAAACCGTGCGAGACAACGGGCAGTGGTAGCGCTTGTGACAGCCGGCAATCTCGAAGAATGTACCTTCGCCCTTTATAAAGGGGCGGTCATCCCAGGTCAGGTGCGGTGCCGAGGCATCTTTGCCTGACGGCAGCATTGGCACTATTGCCGGATAGTCACCGAATTTGCCGTCGTGGCCGGCACAGGCCACGCGGTAGATTTCACCCACCAGAATGTTTTTTGGCAGGCCGGGTTCGATCATTTCGAAGATGGCCCGGTGCATGTTTTCAACAATGCGCGCGGCCACGCTCATGTATTCGATTTCCTGGGCAGACTTGATTGCCCGGCACCAGTTGACCAGTCCTGTGCTGTCGACCAGCTGTGCCTTGGGCAAGCCGCGCTGCAGCGCCTGATGGGAGGTGGCGCTGTAGTAATAGTTATCCATTTCCACGCCGATCACGCCGCTGGTCCAGCCGCGAGCGGGCAGCACCTGCTCACACAGGTAGTCGAGCGCGTGATGTGGCGGGTTCATCACATAGTTGTCGCTGTAGGAGGCGATGTTTTCTTCAGCCAGGTAAACCGTGCGCCGAGCACCATTGGCGTCAATCCCCCGGCCGAACCACAGCGGCTCGCCTTGCTCGCCTACCACCACGCACTGCGGTGTGTAGAACGACCAGCCGTCATAGCCGGTGAGCCAGGCCATGTTTGATGGATCGTGCACAATCAAGGTCGTGATCCCTTTGGCGACCATTGCGGCGCGCACCTTGGCCAGTCGCTGGGCGTACTCGGCACGGCTGAAATTCAATGCAATTTCACTCATGACAGCATCTCGATAACGAACGCAAGCGCATTCAGAACTCAATCAGCCCGCTGGCAGTATCAGGCGGGCACCTGTGCTGCGACCCACTGGCATGCGCATTTGCGCAGTTTCATGGATCTTCCCCGGGCGCTCAGCTTGGATTAGTTATGAGCGCTTGCTGGAGAAATTGTACTGAAGCCTGCTAAAGTAACCGTGACAAATGCAGGTCAATACGTTTAGAGATCAATATCATGACCATTACAATTATCGTCAAGGGATTTATTGACCTATGACAATTGACCTAATTCCATTTATGCGCCCTGGCCAGCCTAAATACCTGGCCATCGGCAATGCGCTGACCGAAGCAATCAACACAGGCGCATTGCTGCCTGGCAGCAAGTTGCCAACTCATCGCGAGTTGGCCGATACGCTTGGCGTCAGTGTGCAAACCGTCAGCAATGCCTACGCACATGCCGAAAAGCAGGGCGCTATTTATGCGCAAGTCGGCAGTGGCACCTTTGTTCGTAGCCGACATATCAGTCATGAGTCGGATTACCTTTCGACCGATGAACATGATGACCCGAGTCGTGGCATCGACCTGTCCACGGCCCATCCGGTGTGCACCCCGCGGCACGTCAAGCTGTATCGCGAAAGCCTTGAGCGCCTGGCCCGTGAAGGGCGCGATGACTTCATTACTTCATTCCACCCGACCCAGGGCCTGACCCAGCATCGCGAGGTGGTCTGTGGCTGGATGGCGCAGCAGAAACTACCGGTCAACCCGGACAACATGCTGTTCTGCAATGGCGCAGCCCACGCCCTGACGATTGCCATGGCAACCTTGCTCAAGCCCGGAGATACCGTACTTTGCGAGCATGAAACCGGCATGTTGCTGATGGCGTTGGCGCAGACCCTGCACTTCAAGCTCAAGGGGTTGGCAACCGATGAGCAAGGGCTTTTGCCTGATGCGCTGGAGGCGGCCTGCAAGCAAGGAGGCGCGCGCGTGCTGTTCTGTACGCCGACAATGAACAATCCAACCACCGACACCATGGGGCTTGAGCGGCGCCAGGCCATTGCAGAGCTGGCGCGCAAATACGACCTCACAGTGGTTGAGGATGATGTCTACGGCGCCTTGCAGCCTGACCGTCATCCGCCGTTGTCGGCTTTTATTCCAGAGCGCAGTTTCTATGCGACCAGCCTGACCAAGATATCCCTGCCCGGTATGCGCGCCGGTTACCTGGTGACTCCGCCCAATATGGTCCAGCAAGCGATCGGGCGGTTGCGCAGTACCACCTGGATGGCGACCCTGGTGCCTTTCGAGATTGCCAGTTGGTGGATGCAGGATGGCACTCTGGATCGCATGATCAGCTTCCAGCAGCAGGAGTTTGCCGTGCGCCAGGCCATGGCTCGTGAACACTTGACGGCCTGCCAGTTCAAGGCCGACCCCAATGGTATGCATATCTGGGCTGAACTGCCGGGGCATTGGTCGCCAGAGAAGTTTGCACGGCGTGCGCGGCAGGAAGGCGTGATGATTTTTCCAGCAGAGCCCTTTCCCGCCGCTGTCGATCGAACCAACCAGCACATCCGCATCAGCCTGGGGGCCGAGCAGAGCCGCTCACGAATAGAGACGGGGCTGACCACCTTGAATGGCCTGGTGCTTGAAACGCCTCCGCCCATGCATTTTGTGTTCTAAAACAGCGCAAAATCATTACATATGCTCGATTATTGAGCATATGTAATGATTCAAATAAATAATTGACATGGTTTTTTGTCGGCGATAAGGTTTGGCCTCCACAACAAGAACAGTGTCCGCTCGTACGAGCCGGACTGGAGGTCGCTATGGCTTGGCTGCGTAAGTTGGATTGGATGCTGGAGAAGCTTGAGGCCTTCATCCTCGCAAGCGGCATCTTGCTCATGGCGCTCAACTCAGTCAGCAACGTATTCGGGCGCTACCTGTTCAACCAGAGCATCTACTTTTCCGAAGAGCTCAACCAGTTCCTGATCATCTTTGTCACCTTCGTCGGCTGTAGCTATGCCGCGCGGCATAGCCGACATATCAGCATGAGTGCCTTTATCGAGCACCTCACCGGCAAGCCCGCAGCGCTAACCCTGTTGATCATCAATACTGTCACCGCCGCCTTGATGCTTTGGCTGACATGGGCATCGGTGGGCTATGTGGAGTCGGCAGCACGCATAGGGCGTTCATCGTCAGCGCTGCAAGTACCGCTGCATTACATCTACCTGGTGATTCCATTGGGGCTGGGCATGACTGGTTTGCAGTTCGTACGCCACGCCTTTGTCCAGTTGCAGGTGTTGCTAGGCCTTCGTGAGGCCCCGGCATTGCACGTCGACGCCACCATTCCTACGCAGCATTGAGCCCACACCCATGGATATGACGACCACGCTATTGATCATCATGCTGGTATTGCTGCTGTGTGGCTTTCCGATGATGACGACCCTACTGGCTGCATCTGCGGCGGGCTTTACCCTGTTTTTCACCATGGGTCCGGAGTTTATCGTCCAGCAGATGATTGCCGGTATACGCCCGGCCGCTCTGGTGGCGGTTCCGATGTTTATCCTGGCGGCGGATATCATTACGCGTGGCGCTACGGCAAATCGCTTGCTTGATGTGGCCATGGCCTTTGTCGGGCATGTGCGTGGCGGCATGGCTGTGACCACGGCCCTGAGTTGCGCGCTGTTTGGCGCGTTGTCGGGCTCGACCCAGGCGACCGTGGTGGGGGTGGGCAGCATCATGCGCCCCAAGATGCTGCAGCAAGGCTACAAGGATAGCTTTGCCATGGCCCTGATCATCAATGCCTCGGACATTGCGCTGTTGATTCCACCCAGCATCGGCATGATCATTTACGGCGTGGTTTCGGGCACCTCGGTTGCAGAGTTGTTTATCGCCGGCATAGGCCCCGGCTTGCTGCTGATGTGCCTGCTTTGCGGCTATTTCTACATCTATGCGGGCATTACCGGTATTCCTTCCGGTGAGAAATTTACCTGGATGCAGCGTTTGGTCACCTGCCGTCGCGCGATATTACCCTTGCTGCTGCCGGTGATGACCATAGGCGGTATTTACACCGGGGTGTTCAGCCCGACTGAAGCGGCAGCTGTTTCGGTGCTCTATGCGCTCATCCTTGAAGTGCTTATCTTTCGTCGGGTAAAGCTCAACGAGTTGTCATCGATTGCTCTGTCCACAGGCCTGATTACTGCTGTGGTATTTATTCTGGTGGCAGCCGGGTCGGCGTTTTCCTGGGTGATCTCGTTTGCCCAGATACCCCAGCAGATCCTCAGCGGTATCGGCATCATGAGTGCATCGCCGACTGAGTTGCTGGTGATCATTTCGATCGCATTCTTTATCGGCTGCATGTTTGTCGACCCTATCGTGGTCATGCTGATTCTTGTCCCAATATTTGCCCCTGCGGTGCGCATGTCTGGCCTCGATCCGGTGCTGGTCGGTACCATCATTACCTTGCAGGCTGCCATTGGGTCGGCCACGCCACCATTTGGGTGCGATATCTTCACGGCCATTGCGGTATTCAGACGGCCTTATTTCGAGGTTATCCGGGGCAGCTTGCCGTTCTTCGCGATTCTGTTGCTGATGTCGGTATTGCTGATCATGTTCCCGCCCATCACCTTGTTCCTGCGCGACCTGGCATTCCGCTAGAGCGCCAGCTGTGGGGTGAGACAAGGCTAAGCTTGTCTAGCAAGGGCTTGCGGGTAGTCAGCTCAGTTGTTTGCAGCCGCAAATGGTGGGTGAAAAAAGCGCCAACCACCCTGGGGTGATCGGCGTGGATGCCCGCGTTATTCAGGCTTGGCGCCTGCCTGCTTTTTGATGACCTGTGCGGTGCCAATGCCGCGCGGGTCGCTGGCCGCCTCTACAAGGTTGTTCTGCTTGTGCCAGAACAACACCTGTTGATTGCCGTACTGGCGGTTCAGTGCTTTGAGTTGATAGCCGCGAGCCTTCAAGTCGGCGATTTGCTTGGTGCTGAAGGTATTTGGCTCATGCTCGATCACATCAGGCAGGTACTGGTGGTGATAGCGCGCTACGCTCGGCCAACTGGCAATAGGTTGCCCGTCCAGGTACTGCAAGATAGCGAGCAGCACCATGCTCGGAATGCGGCTGCCGCCCGGCGTGCCGAAGCTGGCGAAGTCTTCTTGGCTCTCGATAAAGGTCGGGCTCATGCTCGATAGCGGACGCTTGCCCGCATCCACTGCATTGGCGCGACTTCCGGTCAGTCCGTAGGCGTTTGCCCCCTCGATGTCAGCGGCAAAATCGTCCATTTCATCATTGAGCAATACGCCGGTCCCGGGAGCGACGAAGGCCGCGCCAAAAGGCAGGTTGATCGACAAGGTGGCAGAAACTGCGTTGCCATCGGCATCGAGCACGGTGAAGTGGGTGGTGTGATTGCCTTCATGCAGCTTGCCAGCCGGGGGCAGGCTCGAACTTGGGGTGGCGCGTTGTGGGTCGATACTTTGTGCGAGTTGTTTCAGGTAAGCGCGGTCGAGCAATTGTGGGGCAGGGTTGCTGATAAAGTCGGGGTCACCAATCAGGCCGCGATCGCGATAAGCACGGCGCAATGCTTCGACCACATAGTGCGTGCGCTGCACGGGCTCGGCCTTTTGCCACGGCAGTTGTTGCAGCATCGCCAGGCTCTGGGCAATGGCGATGCCGCCAGCTGACGGCGGCGGTGCGCTAATCAGTTCACGACCATTGGCGAGCTGGAAACGCAGCGGGTTGCGCTCAACCACCCTGTATTCGCTGAGGTCGCGCAGGGTCCAGATACCGCCTGCTTTACGTACGCCATCCACCAGTTTGCGAGCGGTTTCGCCGCTATAAAAGCCAGCCTTGCCGTCGCGGGCGATACGTTCGAGCGTGCGCGCCAGATCGGGTTGGCGCAGCAAGCCAAATTCGTTTGGAATCTCCCCCTTGTGCAGAAAGATCCGCGCGGTTTCCGGGTCGTCACGCATTGCCGCCAGTCGCCAGCGGGCTCGCTCACGGTAGACCCTGTCATAGGAAACACCATCTCGCGCCAGGCGAATCGCCGGTAGCAAGGAGTCTTTCAGGGGCAGTCGGCCGTAGCGTTGGGCCAGTTCAACCAGGGCAGCTGGCAGGCCGGGAATCGCAGCGGCAAGCGGGCCATCGAGTGACAGTTCGGGTTGGATTTTACCCTTGCGCCTATACATGTCCGAATGCGCCGCCAGAGGTGCGCGTTCGCGGGCGTCGAGAAAGCGATAACTGGGTTGCTCACCCGCTTGGCGCAGGAGAAAGAAACCACCGCCACCCAAGCCGGAACTGTAGGGTTCGACCACCGCGAGTGCAGCGCTGACAGCGACTGCCGCATCGAATGCATTGCCGCCATGGGCCAGGGTTTCTTCGCCGGCAACTGTAGCCGCTGGGTGAGCGCTGGCAACTGCAGCCTGACCTGGACCGGTGGCTGCTTGCAGGCTGAAAGAACCAAGGAGAAGTAGTGCGCAGAGAAATAGCTGTCGAGTCATGGTAACCATCGGTTGTTGTCGCAGCGAGGGTCTGACTGGGGTCCCAGGCATCAATACCTGTGATCAGCCGTTACAGGGCAGGGCGACAAGATACCGCGATTGATCACGCCTTACCGGTAATTATCATGTATTTCTGCATCAGTTCGTCTTTGCTCTCGACGTTGTTTTCGTCGAGCGGAATGCAGTCCACCGGGCATACTTGTTGGCACTGCGGCTCATCGTAATGGCCGACGCATTCGGTACACAGGTTAGGGTCGATAACGTAGATCTCTTCGCCTTGAGAGATCGCAGCGTTCGGGCACTCAGGTTCGCAGACGTCGCAATTGATGCAATCGTCGGTGATGATCAGGGACATGCGGTACGGCTCCTGTCGAGGCGCATAGCGTCGACGATTTCAAACTTCGAGACGTGAATTGTGCCGGATTGTCACGGTGGGCGCCATTTTTCACGCAAAGCCAGTGCTCTTCAGGGCCTCTGTCTTGGACTATCGGGTCTGCTCAAGTATAGCTGGATGGTGGCTTATTTCTTGAAACGCTGGTTCAGGGCTTCGGCTACGGCTGGATGGACAAACTTGCTGATGTCGCCATCCAGGGCCGCAATCTCGCGAACCAGTGTGGATGAAATGAACGAGTATTTTTCAGATGGCGTTAGAAACAGGCTTTCGACATCCGGCGCCAGCTGGCGATTCATATTGGCCAGTTGGAATTCGTATTCGAAATCCGACACCGCGCGCAGGCCGCGCAGCAGTACATTGGCACCTTGCTCCTTGGCAAAGTGCGCGAGCAGGCTGGAGAAACCCACCACTTCTACATTGGGCAGATGCTTGGTGACTTCCTGCGCGAGAGCAACACGTTGCTCCAGAGGGAACAACGGATTTTTCTTCGGGCTGGCCGCTACCGCAATGATCACGCTGTCGAACAATTTCGAGGCGCGTTCAACCAGATCACCGTGTCCTTTGGTGATGGGGTCGAAGGTGCCCGGGTATAACACTCGATTCATCGTGAAATCCTGGCGAGTCCGTTAGGGACTCGGATGGTAGCGCAGCAGTCCGCAGCGGCAAAGCCTGTGTGCAAGGCACTTGCGATTAAACCCCCGCTTTAGAGGGGGCTGATGCGCTTAAAAACTTTCCGGGGCAATTGCCCCGGTTTGGCCTTAGGCGGTTTTCAGGCGTTCGGCAAGCAAGCTGGATAGCTGCGCTGTCAGCCCGTAAACGGACAGCTGTGGGTTGGCGCCAATGCTGGTCGGGAACAGGGAACCGTCGTGAATCGACAAGTTGCCCAGTTGGTGGTGGCGACCCGGGCTGTCGGTTACCGCCAACTTGGCGTCCTCGCCCATTGCGCAGCCACCCATGACATGTGCGCTGCCCAGGCGAGTGCGGTAGAGCTCCATGCTCAGGCTGTCGATCTGGCTGCGCACTTGCGCCAGCGAAGTCGCGGATTTGGCATCTGCTTGCATTGGCAGCACCGACTTTGCCCCGGCCGCAAATTTAATCTCGGCCATGCTATGAAATGCACGGCGAATGCCGTCCCAGGTGTAGTCGGTCATTTTGTAATCGAGCACCGGCCTGCCATCTGCGCGTAACTCCACCGTGCCTTCAGCGCTCTCGGGATGAAAACCGTCACGCATCAACGCCAGCACCATGTTGGTGTGCGGCAGTTGTTCCATGCGCAGGGCATTTTCGACGCCAAACTCGCCCAGCAGCGTGCTGGCCAGTGCCGGGTGCAGCGGCGGTACTTCGAGCTTGTAGGAGAGTGGTCCGGCAGTGCCCTGGTTCCACTGGAAATTATCGGAATAAATCGATTGTGGTGCGCCGTAGAACGGATTGATGACTTTTTCAAACAGTGCCGTGGAGAAGTTAACCAGGTGAATAAAGGTTCGCTTGCCCGCGCGCTCATAAGGGTCCGGTGCTTCAGAGCGCATAAGGATCGCCGGGGTGTTGATGCCGCCTCCGGCGAGAATATAGTGGCGCGCCTTGATTTTGATTTTGCGTCCAGTCGGTGCGACACAGCGCTCATCCATCGCGAGGCACTCAAGCGCGCTGACCTGGTTGCCGTCATGTATCAGTCGTTCGGCACGCGCCAGGTAAAGCAGCTCGCCACCTTTTTCCAGCGTGGCCGGGATGGTCGTCACCAGCATTGATTGCTTGGCGTTCGTTGGGCAACCCATGCCGCAATAACCCAGGTTCCAGCAACCACGAACGTTACGCGGGATAACCTTCCAGCTGTAGCCCAGCTTTTCGCAGCCACTGCGAATCACATCATTGTTGGCGTTGGGGTCCATGGCCCACGGGGCAACACCCAGGCGCTGCTCCATTCGCTCGAACCAAGGGGCCATTTCGGCCTCGCTATGGCCTTTTACGTTGTGTTCCTTGGCCCAGTGTTCAAGGGTTTGGTGGGGGGTGCGAAAGCTTGATGTCCAGTTGACCAGGGTGGTGCCACCGACTGCCCGGCCTTGCAAAATGGTGATTGCACCATCCTTGCTCATGCGCCCGATCCCTTCCTGGTAGAGCGCCGGGTAGGCTTCGGCCTCCTGCATCTTGAAGTCGCTGCTGGTTTTCAGCGGACCTTCCTCGACCAGCAGGACCTTATAGCCCGCTGCACTGAGGATCTCGGCGCTGGTACCGCCGCCTGCGCCGGTACCGACAATCACTATGTCGGCTTCAAGCGTCAGGTCTTGCTCTAGGCGAGAACCGTTGTAGGTTTTCCAGCCGCGGCTCAGGCCTTCGGCAAAAAGATCAGGTACAGGCATATCAGGCAGCTCTCTGGGTGATTCTTATTAGATGGAGTGACAAGAAAGGGGTTAAACGGTCGGTGGCCCTGGATAGCCGCAGCTTGCCCAGGATTTCGGGCGGCTGTACCAGCTCATTTTCACCAGCTTGACCAGCGACTCATGACCCATTTTCAGCAGACCGATGGAACTGTTCTGCCAGCGGTCCAGAAAGTGGTGAACATCGGCTGCGCTGGCGTTTTTCCAAATGCCCCACACGCCGGTCAGTGGGCCGCGCGTCACTGGCAGTGCCAGTACATCGAACAGCTGGATCGTGAGCTTGAGCAGCTCGGGCGAAAGGTGGTCGAGGCTGTTGTCGAGACTTTGCAGCGTACCAGCGACAGCCTGTGGCATTTGCGCAGGAGGGACGGCGCCTTCGATTATTACCGGGATGATTGCAGTGAGCAGCGCTATGTCGGATGTGCGAATAACTTTGAAACCATTGGCGGGCGTGCTGGCCGAGCAACCGCTCAGTGTTGCCGTCAGCCCGGCTGTTGCCAGAAACGCGGTACCGATCAGGCCTGTCTTCAAGAAGCCCCGGCGGCTTATTTCGGCAGTATTGAGGGAATTCATTGTCATTTTTATTGTTACCGTCAGGGTTGCATGCCGCTCACAATGTCGCTGTGAGCGGCGATGGGTTAACAACGCTCTGAAAAACTACTTCGCTAGATATTACTGGGGCAGCCCATGTTGCGGTTTTTACTCGCTGCGCTCGCCTTTCGGACTGTTACTCCCGTTTGGCGCTGTGCCCTGTACTAGCGTCGCTCGCTACCTTTTTCAGAGTGAACTTAACGCACAAATAGCTTGTAAATCATTTTCTGGATCGACTTGCCATAAGGCGGGTAGATGGCTTTTGCGGCATTGAGGCGTTGCTTGATCAGTACGCCCTTGGCTTTGCTGAAGGTCAGGAAACCCTCGTGGCCGTGATAGTGGCCCATGCCCGAGGGGCCAATACCGCCGAACGGCATGTCGTCCTGGGCGACATGGAGCAGGGTGTCGTTCATGCAGGCTCCACCCGAGTGAGTTTCATGCAGGACGCGCTGTTGTTCGCCCTTGTTGTAGCCAAAGTAGTAAAGGGCCAGTGGGCGCGGACGTTGATTGATGTAGGCGAATGCATCCTCGATGCGCTCATAAGGCACTATTGGCAGCAGCGGGCCGAAGATTTCGTCCTGCATGATGACCATGTCGTCATTCACGTCGAGCAACAGGGTATGCGGCACGCGCCGGCCTTGGGCGCTGGGGTACAGCGGGATCAGCTTGGCGCCTTTGCTTTGCGCGTCGTTGAGGTAGCTGTTCAGGCGGGTTTGTTGGCGCTCATTGATGATTGCGGTGTAGTCGGGGTTGTCTTCGAGCTTTGGATAGAAGCGCAATACCACCTTGCGATAAGCCTCGATGAAGCCATCAATCCGGTCCTTGGGTACCAGTACGTAGTCAGGCGCCACGCAGGTCTGGCCAGCATTCATGGTTTTACCGAAGGCGATGCGCTCGGCTGCATCATCCAGGGGGACGTCATTGGCGATGATGGCAGGTGATTTGCCACCCAACTCCAGGGTTACCGGGGTCAGGTTTTCAGCGGCGGCGCGCATTACATGCTTACCGATGCTGGTTGCGCCAGTGAACAGCAGATGATCGAAAGGCAGCTTGGAGAAGGCCATGCCCACCTCGGCCTCGCCCAGCGCAACACTGACCAGGTCTTCAGGGAAGATCCGAGCCAGCAGGTCCTTGACCAGTTGCGAGGTGACAGGGGTTGATTCGCTCATCTTGATCATCACCCGGTTACCTGCAGCCAGGGCGCCAATCAATGGGCCAAAGGCCAGAAACAGCGGGTAGTTCCAGGGCACTATTACGCCGACCACGCCCAGTGGCTGGTAAATGACCTTGGCCGTTGCTGGCATAAATTGCATGCCGACGCTGCGTCGCGAAGGTTTCATCCACTTTTTGATGCGTTTGGTTGCGTAATGGATGTTGTGCAGGCTGGGCATGATTTCAGCAAGCAGTGTCTCGTCTGCGGAGCGATTGCTGAAGTCCTTTGAGACGGCTGTGATCAGGGCCTGTTGCTCGGTCTTGATCAGGTCACGCAGCGCATTGAGCCACTGGATACGCTGTTCGGCCGGCGGCATGGGATTGCCTTCATAGGCCTTGCGCTGCAGTGCAAGGGTGCTGTCCAACTGGTTAATTTGCTCTTGGTTTTGTTCTAGGTAAGCGACGTTGGCGACCATGATTGAGTTCTCTACGGTTCGGCGTGGACCTTGTTCAGGTAGTAGCACAAGGCTAGGAACCTCTGAAAAACCACTGCGCTCGCTATGCTTTTCAGGGGCCTGAAGCTATTGAGTTGAGATTTTTAGAGCAATTGCTCTATATTGTCAAATAGCTTACCGCTACTGCACGAGTTTGTAGCTATGTAAAAAGTTGGGTGCTGCCCAGTGGCTTGCCGGTAAACTCCACGTTTGCAGTGCCCGCGGGTACCCGTTGCTCGAACCTTCTTGCTGGTTGAGCATTCAGTCATCGTTAATGCAGTGAGATTTTGTTGCTTATGGCAGCTGTGCCGAAAACCCGTGAACGCATAATCCAGGCTAGCCTAGAGCTGTTTAACAGCCAGGGCGAACGCAGCGTTACGACCAACCATATCGCTGAGTTCATGGGCATTTCACCCGGCAATCTGTATTACCACTTCCGCAATAAGCAGGCGATCATTGCCGAGCTGTTTATCCGTTACGAAGCGGATGTGGACAGCTTCTTGCGGCTGCCTGAAGGCCGTGAGCCCAGTCTTGAAGACAAGAATTTCTATCTTGAATCGCTACTTGAAGCGATGTGGCGCTATAGGTTTTTACACCGCGACCTTGAGCACCTGCTCGACAGCGACCCTTTACTGGCTGAACGTTACCGACTGTTTTCCCAGCGTTTCCTTCAGGGAGCGCTGGGGATTTATCAGGGATTCTGCGATGCCGGTATTTTGCTGATGACGGCGGGGCAGGTGGAGGCGCTGAACCTCAATAGCTGGATCATCCTGACCTCCTGGGTGCGCTTTTTGTGCACCTTGCAAGGCACTTCGGGCGATCTCAGTGAGGAGATGCTGCGACGGGGTATTTATCAGGTGATGGCGCTGGAGATAGGTTTTATCGCCCCGCAGGTGCGAGCCGAGGTCGAAGCGTTGCATCAGCGATACTGCGTGCCGCTCCAGGCTTTTGTATAGCCGCTAGCCGCGCCCGGCGTGCAGGCTGAACCATTGCGGGATGCGCCGTTCAAGGTAGTAGCCAGGGCGTTTGGGCGAGCCTTCAATAAAGCCAACATGACCACCCTTGGCGTGCAGTTCGAATTCGATGCACGTGGCCAGCTCATGGGGCTGCGGCAGGCTGTGTTCGAACACGAAGGGGTCGTCCTTGGCCTGGATCAACAGGGTCGGGGTGCTGATTCTTCCGAGAAAATAGCGGCTCGACCAGCGTTTGTAGTAGTCCTGGGCATCACTGAAACCATGGAGCGGGGCGGTGACCTTGCCGTCGAAGTCCCAGAAGGTGCGCAGTCCATCGAGTGGCCCGAGCTTTTCGATTATCGATAGCTGGTCGGCTTGTCCGCTGTGGCTGAACAGGCGTTGCTTGTCTTTGATGTAGGCGACCATCTCACGCATGAAGTGGGCCTGGTATACCTTTGAAAAGCCCATGCCGATGCGATCCGCGCACTGGTCTAGCCGGAAAGGCACCGAAACCGCCACGGCGCCTTGCAACTGGCTGTCTTCGCCGGTTTCACCGAGATATTTGAGCAGGACATTGCCACCCAGTGAGTAGCCTGCGGCATATAGCGGCGCGGTTGGGCGTTGGGCGCGCAGGTGCGCGACAGTTTCAGCCAGGTCTTCGCTGGCACCGGAATGGTAACCGCGGGGTAGCAGATTGGGCTCGCCCGAACAGCCTCGCCAGTTCAGGGCAACGCTGGCCCAGCCTTGGGCGGCAAGCGATTGCTGCACGCCCAGGATGTACAGCGAGTTGGAAGAGCCAGTCAAACCATGCAGCAGCAGGACCAGCGGGGCATCGACCTGGTGCGGGCCGTACCAGTCCATATCCAGGAAATCACCGTCTTCGAGCCACATGCGTTCGCGACGGCGTTCAAGCTTGGGTGGGGTGCGGCACATTGAGTTCCATAGCGTCTGCGAGTGCGCGCCAGGTAGCCACCATGCCGGTTTGAAGGTGTTATTCATGCGTGTTGCCGTGAACGCCTGTATTCGAGTCCCGTAATGCGCCCCCGTGGTTGAGGCGCGAGGGCTTAGACACTGCGCTCCCACAGCGAGTAATACACCTGTCCGGATTTTTTCTCGCGGTGTAAGCGCCAGTTGCTCGGCAAACCCAGTTTTGACGGGGCATTTTCGCTTTCGCAATAGACCCAGGCATCATCGCTTAGCCAGCCGCGGGACTCAAGCAGTTCACAGGCCGGCAGCAGCAGGTCTTGATGAAAGGGCGGGTCGAGGAATACCAGGTCAAATGCGCTTGCAGTCTGGTTTTGCAGATAATTAAGTGCATCGCTTTGCAGGAGCTGACCATTGTCACAGCGCAGTGTTTGCAGGTGCCCGCGCAGCGATGCCACCGAGTCAGGGTTCAGGTCGAGCGCCAATGCGCTGGAAGCCCCGCGCGATAGCGCCTCCAGGAACAGGGCGCCACTACCGGTAAAGGGGTCGAGCACGCGGGCGCCTTCGATGTAGGGCGCCAACCAGTTGAACAGGGTTTCACGCACTCGGTCCGGGGTTGGGCGCAGGCCCTGCGCATCCGGAAACGTGAAGCGTCGAGAGCCCCACTCGCCACCGATGATTCGCACCTGTCCCAGCCCGCCGTGGGCACCCGTTCTACCTGCTTGTCTACTCATTAATGCTCCGGAACGCCCAGCGGTTGCTCGACAGGGTTGTCAGTGGGTGGCGGCAGTGGCTTTTGCTCGACTGTGGGGCCTGCGGTCACTATGACCATTGCATCTGGGTCCAGGTGTTTGGCCATGGCGGTCTTGACCTGCTCGACGGTCAGCGCCTGGATCTTCTGCATAAAGGTTTCGAGATAGTCGAGTGGCAGATTATAGAAGCCGATCGCGCCTAGTTGGCCGACAATCGCCGAGTTGCTTGCTGTGGACAGCGGGAAACTGCCGGCCAGTTCGCGCTTGGCATTGTCCAGCTCTTTCTCGGTTGGGCCATCTTTGAGGTATTGGCGCAACAGGTCCTTGACCAGCTTCAGCGTGCCCTCGCTGAGTTCGGCGCGGGTTTGCAGGTTGATCATGAACGGGCCGCGTACCTGCATGGCGGTGAAGGCTGAATACACGCCGTAGGTCAGGCCACGTTTCTCGCGAACTTCCTCCATCAGGCGCGTGCCGAAACCGCCGCCACCAAAAATCTGGTTGCCCATATAGAGCGCGGCATAATCCGGATCTGCCCGGTCGATTCCCAGTTCAGCCAGCATCAGGTGAGTTTGCTTGGATGGAAACTCGATATGGTTGTTACTTGCGGGCGGGGTTTGTGGCTCGGCTATAGTCGCCAGGGCAGGACCCTTGGGCAGCGCAGCGGAAACTTTGGCGGTGATTGCCTCGGCTTCACTGCGGCTCAGGTCACCAACCAGTGCAATCACGGTGTTTCCTGCAGCGTAGGCTTTTTTGTGGAAGGCTTTGAGCTGCTCGATTGTGATCCCCGGGATTGATTTCTCGGTGCCGTCGCTTGGGTGCGCGTAGGGGTGCTGGCCGTACAGCTTCTTAAACAGTTCGATACCGGCAAGGCTGCCAGGGTTCTGCTTCTGGTATTCGAAGCCGGCAAGCGCCTGGTTCTTGATGCGAACGAAGGAATCCTTCGGGAACGTCGGCTGGCCGATGACCTGGTTGAACAGGGCCAAAGCCGGCTCGCGTTCCTTTTTCGCGCTCAGGCTGCGCAGGCCTGCGAGCGCCATGTCGCGGTATGAGCCATTGCTGAATTCAGCGCCGAGGTCTTCAAAACCGGCTGCAATCTGGCTGACATCCTTGCCCGGCACGCCTTCATTGAGCATGGCGTTGGTCAACATGGCCAAGCCCTGGGCGTCGCCATCCTGGCTGCTGCCAGCGGAAAAGGTCAGGCGCAGGTCGAACATCGGCAACTCGTGAGCCTCGACAAACAGCACTTTCGCGCCTTCGCTGGTTTTCCAGGTCTGGATATCCAGCTTGCGGTGGCTGACCGTCTCGCTCATTTCGCTCAACGATTGCAGTTTGCTGCCGCTTTTAACCTCGGCAGCTGCCGCGTTGGCCATGAGGCTGGCGAGCGATAGAGTCGATAGCAGGGCCAGGCTCAACAAGCCTGGACGCAGGTAGTTGCGCTTACTCATCGCTCTTCTCCTCCGGTAGAACATAAGCGACGCTGAGGCGCTCGCGGGTAAAGAATTTCCTGGCTGCTTGCTGGATGTCTGCGGGGGTCACGGCTTCAAGTTCACTGAGTTCCTTGTCCATCAGCTTCCAGGACAAACCGACCGTTTCCAGTTGGCCAATCGAGGTGGCCTGGCTGGTGATCGAATCACGTTCGTAAACCAGGCCTGCGATTACCTGCGCCCGTACGCGGGCAACCTCTTCAGCCGATGGCGGATTGTTTTGCAGATCCTTCAGCTCGCTCCACAGTCCGGCCTCGGTCTGCTCGATGGTTTTACCTTTTTGCGTGTTCGGTGTGGCTGTGAGCATGAACAGGCTATCGCCACGCGGGTAGGGGTCATACCAGGCAGACGCGCCTGAAACCAGCTCTTGTTCCCGCTCAAGATGAGTCGGCGGGCGTGCGCTGTAGCCGCCGTCGAGCAAGGCTGCTATCAAGCGCAGGGCGTGCACGCTGCGTGGCTTTTCGGCTGTGGCCAGGCCCGGTACGTTAAACCCCATCATCAGGCTTGGCAGTTGGGTCTTTAGGTGTAGGGGCAGGCGGCGTTCGCCGGGCTCGTCGAGATCCTTGGGGATCTTGACCGCTGGCACGGCACGTTTGGGGATGGCACCAAAATATTTCTGCGCAAGCTTTTTGACTTCAGCTTCGCTGACATCACCGACCACCACCAGCGTGGCGTTGTTCGGTGCGTACCAGGCCTGGTACCAGTCGCGCAGCTCGTCGATGCTCATGCGCTTCAGGTCGGCCATCCAGCCAATAGTTGGGTTGTGGTAGCCGCTGGCGGGATAGGCCATGGCCTTGAAGCGTTCGTAGGCCAGGTTGGTCGGCTTGTCGTCCGTGCGCAGGCGCCGTTCTTCTTTGATCACTTCGATTTCGCGCTTGAATTCCTCGGCAGGCAGCTTCAGCGTGGCCATGCGGTCGGCCTCGAGCTCCATCGCCACGCTCAGGCGGTCGCGGGCAAGCACTTGGTAGTAAGCGGTGTAGTCATCGCTGGTGAAGGCATTTTCTTCGGCGCCGAGGTCGCGCAGTACATGGGATGCCTCGCCAGGCCCGAGTTTGCTGCTGCCTTTGAACATCATGTGTTCAAGGGCGTGTGAAAGGCCGGTGCGTCCCGGTGTTTCAAAGCTGGAGCCCACTTTGTACCAGAGCTGGGAAACAACCACGGGGGCGCGATGATCCTCACGGACGATAACCTTGAGGCCGTTGTCGAGGCTGAAATCATGAGTAGCTTGGGGCTCGGCGGCGAATGCTGTGAGCGGAATAAAAAGCATGCCAATCAGCAAGCCGGTAGCGCGGCGGGCAATGGTATTCATAAGGAGGTGGTCACCGAAGATAAGGGTTCGCCAGGTAAGAATGATGGGAGCGCAAGTCGGTGCGCCTGAAGCGTTTGAGGTTGATGGGCCAACAAGTGTTTCTTCTCCAGCTCAATCCGGCGCCTTGGCAGATCATCACATACCCAGCATTCATTAATACAGTCGCAAGCAGCGGCTGGTCAGTCTGATGTGCGAGGGCTTAGCGTCCGCCGGTACTGAGATGCTAGGATACTCATCCGTTTTACTGACGACCATGCCTGTAAAAGTGACTAAAAACTACCATCAGACGGTTGGCTGCGACTATTTGTCCTGCTTGCCTGGGTTTTTAGCATGGATACTGGCACGTCGCTTCTTTGAGATAGCCGGCCTCCATGTTTGGTTCCAACGACGATAAGAAGACCCCAGCAGTGTCTGACACGGAAAACCCCGTCCAAACTGCTGATAAGACTGCCGAGAAGAAAGGCCTGTTTGGCTGGCTACGCAAGAAAGCGCCAGAACAAACAGCTGTTCCGGCACAGCCCCTTGCGCCCGCAGAGCCGAGCGCGCCTGCTGCTGAACCTGCCGAGGTGGTTGAGCCGCCGCGAGACGCAAGCCCCGAGCCTGTTGTTGCACCGCCAGCGCCTGTATCCACGCCGGTCGAGCCAAGTGCTGACACGGTGGCCGAAGCGGTTGTCGCAGCGCCTGTCGAGCAAGAAAAACCAGGCAACCAGGGTGGTTGGTTCAATCGCCTCAAGCAAGGTTTGTCGAACACCAGCGCCGGCCTCGGCGAAGGCATGGCCAGTTTGTTTCTCGGCCAGAAAACCATCGATGACGACCTGATCGACGAAATTGAAACACGATTGCTGGTGGCCGACGTTGGCGTCGAGGCAACTACGCTGATTATCGAGAACCTGACCCAGAAGGTTGCACGCAAGCAACTGACCAATGTCACCGCGTTGTACAAGTCCTTGCAAGACGAACTGGCGGCGCTGCTCAAGCCGGTCGAGCAGCCGCTGAAGATCGACAGCAGCAAGAGCCCTTATGTAATCCTGGTGGTCGGGGTCAACGGCGCGGGCAAAACCACCACCATCGGCAAAATCGCGAAAAAACTGCAGCAAGATGGCAAGAAAGTCATGCTGGCCGCGGGTGACACCTTCCGCGCAGCGGCGGTAGAGCAATTGCAGGTCTGGGGTGAGCGCAACAATATTCCCGTTATCGCCCAGCACACTGGCGCTGACTCAGCCTCGGTGATTTTTGATGCTGTGCAGGCCGCCAAGTCCCGTGGCGTGGATGTCTTGATTGCAGATACCGCTGGCCGTCTGCACACCAAAGACAACCTGATGGAAGAGCTGAAAAAAGTCCGTCGGGTCATGGGTAAGCTCGACGATACCGCTCCACACGAGGTTTTGCTGGTGCTAGATGCCGGTACCGGGCAGAACGCTATCAATCAGGCCAAACAATTCAATCAGACGGTGAACTTGAGTGGTTTGGTTTTGACCAAGCTGGATGGTACCGCTAAAGGTGGAGTGATCTTTGCCCTGGCCAAACAGTTTGGCTTGCCGATCCGCTATATCGGTGTTGGCGAAGGGATTGATGATTTGCGTACTTTTGTTGCAGATGACTTCGTCAAGGCACTGTTTGCCGAGCGTTAGTTTACTGCCTAGGATCCTTCGAAAAGCATGGTCGCCGTTCGAAAGGTTCTCAATTGTTTTTGATTAGGACACACCCTCGATGATTCGATTCGAGCAGGTCGGTAAGCGTTATCCAAATGGACATGTAGGGCTGCACGAGCTCAGCTTCCGTGTGCGCCGTGGGGAATTTTTATTCGTCACCGGTCATTCCGGCGCGGGTAAAAGTACCTTGTTGCGCCTGATTCTGGCGATGGAAAGGCCAACCAGCGGCAAGCTGTTGCTGGCGGGGCAAGACCTGGGGCAAATCACCAATGCGCAGATTCCATTTCTGCGTCGCCAGATTGGAGTGGTGTTCCAGAATCACCAATTGCTGTTCGATCGTAGCGTTTTCGACAACGTGGCATTGCCGCTGCAGATCCTTGGCTTGTCCAAGGCCGAGATCGGCGAGCGGGTCGGTTCTGCGCTCGAGCGCGTGGCCTTGTCGGACAAGGCCGAGCAGTTCCCGGGTGATCTCTCCACGGGGCAGCAACAGCGCGTCGGCATTGCCCGCGCCATTGTCCATCGCCCGGCGTTGCTCTTGGCGGATGAGCCAACCGGTAACCTGGATCCGCGCCTGGCTGCGGAAATCATGGGTGTGTTCGAAGACATTAACCGCCTCGGCACCAGCGTGCTGATTGCCAGTCACGACCTGGCGTTGATCGCGCGTATGCGCCATCGCATGCTGACATTGCAGCGCGGCCGTTTGATTGGTGATGGAGACGCTGTCTGATGAGTGCGACCCGCATGCCACCGCCGCAGCCAGCACAACGTGTTGGTGCCGCGCCCAAAAAAGCCGAACACAACAGCCTTGAAGATGGGCCGGATTTCAAGACCCGGCTGCATTCCTGGCTGGAAAACCCCCGCGCCAGCCTGGCTGACAGCGTACGTCGACTGGCAAAGCAGCCGATTGGCAGCTTCTTTACCTGCCTGGGGATGGCAGTCGCGCTTAGCTTGCCTATGGGTTTGTCGTTGTTGCTCAAAAATGTCGAGCGCTTGGGCGGTTAATGGCAGCGTGCGGCGCAGATCTCGCTGTTCCTGCAGATTGACGCCAGCGACGCGGATGGCCAGGCGTTGCGCGAACAAATCGCCAAGATGGACGATGTGGCAGAGACCGACTGGGTCAGCCGCGAGCAAGCCCTGGCTGAGTTCCAGGAGCAGTCCGGCCTGGGCCAGGCGCTGAAGGAGCTGCCTGAAAACCCATTGCCTGGCGTGGTGCTGGTCACCCCAAAAGAGGTCGATAAAGTGGCGCTTGAGGCACTGCGAACCCGGCTTGCGGCATTGCCCAAGGTGCAGCAGGCGCAGTTGGACCTGCTCTGGGTCGAGCGTTTGACCGCAATCCTTAAGTTGGGTGAACGTTTTATCTTTGGCCTTACATTGTTGTTGATCATGGCGCTGCTGCTGGTGATCGGTAACACCATCCGCCTGCACATCGAGAACCGGCGAACGGAAATCGAGGTTATCAAGCTGGTTGGCGGCACTGACAGCTACGTGCGCAGGCCATTCCTGTACATGGGCGCGCTCTACGGCCTGGGTGCCGGTATCCTGGCTTGGCTGGTGCTTGCATACGGTCTGCACTGGCTCGATGGTGCAGTGGTGCGCCTGGCCGATTTGTATGGCAGCGACTTCAGTTTGGGCGGGGTGGCGGTAGCCGATGGTCTGTCACTACTACTCGGCGCGGTGTTGCTCGGTTATATTGGCGCCTGGCTAGCGGTAGCGCGGCATTTGCGCGAGCTGGCACCCAAGTGACAAGTTATTGATTTGATTGATATTGACTATTAGTGACGGAACTCGTAGAGACGTTATAAGTCATATTGAGCAGTGCTAGACTGCACCTGTTTAAGTCGTTCGGAGGATACAAATGTCCACTTCCTTGCAACCTGTTCATGCTTTAGTTCCAGGCGCCAACCTGGAGGCTTATGTGCATGCGGTCAACAGCATCCCGCTGCTGACTCCAGAGCAGGAGCGCGAGCTGGCCGAAAGCCTCTTCTATCAACAGAATCTAGAGTCTGCTCGGCAAATGGTGCTCGCTCACCTGCGCTTTGTCGTGCATATCGCGCGTAGCTACTCGGGTTACGGTTTGGCGCAAGCCGACCTGATCCAGGAAGGCAACGTCGGCCTGATGAAGGCGGTCAAACGATTCAACCCAGAAATGGGCGTGCGGCTGGTGTCGTTCGCCGTGCACTGGATTCGTGCAGAAATTCACGAGTTTATCCTGCGCAACTGGCGCATCGTCAAAGTGGCAACCACAAAGGCCCAGCGCAAGCTGTTCTTTAACCTGCGCAGCCAAAAGAAACGCCTGGCCTGGTTGAACAACGACGAAGTCAACGCAGTGGCTGAAAGCCTTGGCGTCGAGCCACGCGAAGTGCGTGAGATGGAAAGCCGTCTGACCGGCCACGACATGGCATTCGACCCGGCGGCGGATGACGATGATGATCGTGCATTCCAGACGCCTGCCCAGTACCTCGAGGATCACCGCTATGATCCTGCTGTGCAGCTCGAGGACGCTGACTGGAGCGACAGCTCCACGGCGAACCTGCATGAAGCGCTGGATGGCCTGGACGAGCGCAGCCGCGATATTCTTTATCAGCGCTGGTTGTCCGAAGAGAAGGCGACCCTGCATGACCTGGCAGCCAAGTACAACGTGTCTGCTGAGCGCATCCGCCAGTTAGAGAAAAATGCAATGAGCAAGCTCAAGGGTTCGATTGCAGCCTGAGCATAGCGATTCAAGAAGCCGCACTGATGTGCGGCTTTTTTCTGCCTGAGGATTCTCTGGAAGTGATGGGGCAGCCCATGCTGGGGCAGCCCGTGCTGCGACTCTGGTCGCTTTTTCGCGGTTCTTAACTTGCTAGGCTTGCCCGGTGGAGAGCCTTTGGCTGTTGCTCCCGTTTGTCGTTGCGCCTTGTACTCCCTTTGTGCGCTACCTTTTTCAAAAGATCCTTAAGGAAAAGTATGAAGTTGCCGCCGTTGCGAGCGCAGCACTGGCTGATTTTTGCAGCTGTTTCGCTTATCTTTTTTAGCTGGGGCGCATGGTTGATCCGCGCCCCGCAAATGGTCGAGCCGCTGGCCTGGCTGCAGAAATGGCAGGCCGAGATCTTCGCGCCATTGGCTGACGACCAATTGACGCTTAAGCATCTGAGCGAGCGGGTCGAGGAGGGCGGTGAGCTGTGGTTGCAGCCGCGTCTCGATGGTTCCCGGCTGCTGTACCGGGGCGAATTGCAGGCCGATGATCAAGTCTGGAGCGTCGAGGCCCGCATTGCTCTGAGTGATGATGAGTTGGTCAGCCTGATGGCGGCGGCTGGTGTCGACGAGACCGGCGAGGAGCAGCCGCTGAGTGCGCAAATGGTCAGGCAGTTGGGGCATTATGAAATTATCTATTTGAGCCTCAAGCCATTGGACGACGTCAGCACGGCGCAGATAATCAGCAGTCTGGGCCAACCCAAGCTACGCCTGGAGCTCAAGGAAGGTGGCCAGGCCTTGGTCTTTCCCCAGCTGGGCCTGACCGCACATACCCTTGATGAGGATGTTGATCTGCTGTTTGTCGTACCGCAGCGCTTGCTCGCGCCATAGTGCGGCGTGGGTTATTTGCCCAGTACTGCGACCAGCCATTGCGGGTTTGAAGCGCTGAGTTGATTCAGGTAATGACTGCCGCCGAGCTGGCGCATTTGCCGCCGAATCCAAGTCGCTCGGCGGTTGATGTAGGCGGTTGGTCGGCTGGCGCTCCATTTGCGGGGGTTGGGCAGCACCGCCGCTAGCAGGCTCGCCTGATGGGCCGACAAATAGGGCGCGCCAATACCGAAGTGGTGCTTTGCTGCGGCCTGTGCGCCGAATATGCCAACGCCCCATTCGGCGCTGTTCAAATACACTTCGAGAATACGTTGTTTCGGCCAGAACAGCTCGATCAGGCCTTTGAACCAGACCTCGATGCCCTTGCGCAGCCAGCTACGCCCAGACCAGAGAAACAGGTTCTTGGCGACTTGTTGGCTCAGGGTGCTGGCGCCACGCACATTGCCACCTTCTTGATTGTGCTCGATGGCTGCGCGGATCGCGGCAATATCAAACCCCCAGTGGTCTGCAAACTTCTGGTCTTCACCGGCGATAACCGCGATTTTCAAGTCGTCGGGCAACTCTGCCCATGGTCGCCAGGTGCGCTGCAGGTCGATTGGCGTGCCATCTATCCAGGACTGCACCTTGCGTTCGACCATCAGTGCGCTGCCCGGCGGTGGCACCCAGCGCAGGACCAGTACCAGCAGGGCCGAGCCAGCCATGAACCAGAGCAGGGATTTGATCAGGATGCGGCGGATGGTTTGAAACATGCGTGCTTGGCCCGGCGGAGTTTGCGAGCCATTATAACGATCGTACTGGCCTTGTCTGGAGTGATTGATGGCGCGTTTGTGGATTGTCTTGTCAGCCCTTTCGGGTTTCAGCGGTGTGGGCCTTGGCGCGTTTGCCGCCCACGGCTTGAAGAAAACCCTGAGCACCGATTATCTGGCCGTGTTCCAGACCGGCACCCATTACCAACTGATCCATGCATTGGCGTTGTTCGGTGTTGGGCTGCTTGCATGCTATGCGCCGGGGCGCTGGGTCACGCTGGCGGGTGCGTTCTTCGCCACTGGAATCGTGCTGTTTTCCGGTAGTTTGTATGCGCTGACCCTGAGTGGAATAGGCAAGCTGGGGATTATCACGCCATTTGGTGGCCTGGCGTTCTTGCTGGGTTGGTTGTGCCTGGGCATGGCTGCCTGGCGCTTAACCCCGAACTGAGCAGCGGGGGCAGCTTCTAAACTGACTCGCGCGTCAGAAAACAGAGCAAATGAGGCCCTTTAGCCTTGGTCATCGCGTTTGATCGGGCTAGAATGCAGACCCCTCTAGATTTGTGACCGTTACGTCATGCGCATTCAATTGAATGGCGAGCCACTAGAGCTTGCCGATGGCCAGACTGTCGCTGGGCTGATTGCTCAGCTAGACCTGGCGGGTCGCCGCGTTGCGGTCGAGCTCAACCTGGATATAGTGCCGCGCAGCCAGCACGCCAGCACCGTCTTGGCTGAAGGTGATCGGGTCGAGGTTGTCCATGCCATTGGTGGTGGCTGAGCCAGGCCCGCACCGATTTATTTTGCCCGGTGCTCTAAGTTACGCCGCTGCTTATGCACGGCGCTTGGCTTAAAGCGCGCAACCCGCACTAGGAGTTTTCGATGAGCCAAGTTCGTAACGACAAGCCTTTCACGCTCGCCGGTCGTACCTATCAATCGCGTTTGTTGGTGGGAACCGGGAAGTACCAGGACCTGGAACAAACCCGGGTTGCCATTGAAGCTTCTGGCGCCGAGATCGTCACTGTGGCGGTGCGCCGCACCAATATCGGCCAGACACCGGGTGAGCCAAACCTGCTTGATGTTATTTCGCCTGATCGCTACACCATCCTGCCCAACACCGCTGGCTGCTATGACGCTGCCGAAGCTGTACGTACCTGTCGCCTGGCTCGCGAACTGCTTGATGGGCATAACCTGGTCAAGCTGGAAGTCCTGGCCGATCAGAAGACCTTGTTTCCCAATGTCATCGAAACCATCAAGGCAGCCGAAATCCTGATCAAGGATGGTTTCGATGTAATGGTGTACACCAGCGATGATCCCATTATCGCCCGGCAACTGGCGCAGATGGGCTGTATCGCGGTAATGCCATTGGCTGGCCTGATTGGCACTGGCCTGGGGATTTGCAACCCCTACAACCTGCGGATCATCCTTGAAGAGGCCACTGTGCCGGTATTGGTTGATGCCGGGGTTGGTACCCCATCCGATGCCACCATCGCCATGGAACTTGGCTACGAGGCAGTGCTGATGAACAGCGCCATTTCCCATGCGCAGAAACCGGTGATGATGGCTGAAGCCATGAAGTACGCTATCGAAGCTGGCCGCTTGGCTTACCTGGCCGGGCGCATGCCGAAGAAACTTTATGCCAGTGCTTCGTCGCCTCTTGAGGGTATGATTCGCTGATTAATCACCGAAGACCACTGCGCTAGGGTTTTCGAGTTTCATCTATTAATTATTTGTCATCCGGCATTGGCCTGATCCTTGGCTCTGGATGGCGTAGTACGACCGAATTAAAGAGTACGAAATGACTGATTCCCCACAGGCCACGCCTGAAACCTCGCCCAAGCTGCGAACCATCAAGAGCTTTGTTATGCGTGCCGGGCGCATGACTGAAGGGCAGCAGCGGGGGCTGGATCAGGGGCTGAGCAAGTTTGGCTTGAAGCTTGAGGACGGCCTGCAGGATTTTGACGCGGTCTTTGGTCGCCGTGCGCCACGTACTTTCGAAATTGGTTTTGGCATGGGCCATTCCTTGCTTGAGATGGCTGCTGCGGCACCTGAACAGGATTTTATCGGCGTTGAGGTGCATCGCCCGGGCGTGGGTGCCTTGCTCAATGGGTTGCTCACCCAGAATCTCAGCAACGTGCGCGTTTATAGCTGCGATGCCTTGGAGGTGCTGCGTAACTGCGTGGCCGACAACAGTCTTGACCGACTGATGCTGTTTTTTCCGGACCCATGGCATAAGGCCCGTCATCACAAGCGGCGTATTGTGCAGCTCGAGTTTGCCGAGCTTGTACGACAGAAGCTCAAGGTCGGGGGTGTGCTGCATATGGCTACCGATTGGCAGCCTTATGCCGAGTACATGCTGGAAGTGATGAACGCGGCGCCCGGCTATCAGAACCTGGCGGCTGATGGCAGCTATGTGCCGCGCCCGGCAGAACGTCCCATTACCAAGTTTGAACGCCGTGGCGAACGTCTTGGCCATGGGGTCTGGGACCTGAAGTTCGAGCGTCAGGGCTAAACCGTCCAGGCTTTGCCAGCGTTCGTTGGTTCTTCTAAAACAAGCGCGGCCTTCCCGGCTGCGCTTGCATCTGTCCCAGTACCTTGCGCACGCCAGCTTGACCTCGAGCCTGGCGACTTGAGCCTGAAGGTTACAAAAAACTGCAATTGCCCTGGCCCCCGCCATTCCAGCTTTAGATGCGGCGCTGGATGTGCAGTGAAACGCTAATTCGCATATCAGCCGAAGAAAATGCTTGTTTGAACGATTAAACTGCGCGCTGCCGCTAAGCTGCGTCTTGCGAATAGGCATGCACGCAGCCTCAGCAGGCCCACTTCAGGGATGGAATACCAGACCGGGAAAACCCGGCGCCAGGATGGCTTCTCACCAAGACTGACCAATAAAGCGCAAGTCAATGCTGGCGCATAAAAAAGCGGTGCATGAAAGAAGTCTGCGCTGTGGGGGAGTACTGTGTTGCGAAAACTTTCGATTCTGTTGTTGGCTGCAGTGGCGCTGCAGGCTCAAGCCAAGGTTGATGAAGCGCAGGCTGGCCGGCTCGGCCAGGACCTGACACCGCTCGGTGGTGAAATGGCGGGCAATGCCGCAGGGACCATCCCGCGTTGGGAAGGTGGATTGGCGACGCCGCCGGCCAGCTATTCGCCTGGCATGCATCATCCTGATCCGTACGCGGGCGAGAGGCCGCTGTATCAGGTCAACAGCCAAAACATGAACCAGTATCAAGCCAAGCTGCCTGCGGGTTTGAAAGTCCTGCTGGAAAAGAACCCGGATTATCACCTGCGGGTTTTCCCGACCCACCGTAGCGCAGCTGCGCCGCAACGTATCTACGATGCTACTCGCTACAATGCGCTCAACGCCCAGTTGATATCCGGCGGCAACGGTGTGGAAGGGGTGGCATCGGGCATCCCGTTCCCGCTGCCGCAAAATGGCCAGGAAGCCATCTGGAACCACATCATGCGTTACCGTGGCGACCAGATCAGCTTTGTGACAAACCAGGCTGCGGTACTATCCAATGGTGCCTACAACCTGCTCAAGCTCGAACGCGATGTGTACTTTCTGTACGGACGTGAGGGGGTAACGCCGAAGGATCTTGATAACACTTTGTTCTATTACAAATACAAGGTGGTTGCGCCATCCAAGCTGGCAGGTTCGGCGCTGGTGGTGCAGGAGACCCTCGACCAGGTACTGGCGATTCGCAAGGCCTGGCGCTTCAACCGTGGCGAGCGCCGTGTGCGTCGCTTGCCAATGCTGGCGTATGACACCCTGCAGCCGGACACCAACGGTATGGCCACGGCAGATGTTGTCGACTCCTACAACGGCGCACCGAATCGCTATGAGTGGAAGTTGTTGGGCAAGCAGGAAATGCTGGTGCCTTATAACAGCTACGCGGTACACCAGCAGGGTATTCCCTATGAGACCATTCTCAAGCGCAACACGGTCAACCCTGACCTGCTGCGCTATGAGCTGCATCGGGTTTGGATTGTCGAGGCGGATTTGCGCAAGGGTTTTAGCCATCCCTATGCCAAGCGGCGCTTCTACATCGATGAAGACAGCTGGCAAATCCTCGCGGTCGATCTTTATAACAAGGATGGCGAGTTGAGTGGCCTGCAGGAAAGCCATCCGATCAGCTACTACGATGTGCCGATGTTTGGCAGCACCCTGGAAACCATCTACGACTTCAAGGGCGAGCGTTATTTTGTCGATGGCCTGGATAACAATGAGCCGATGTACAACTTCAACGTGGGCCTGACCCCGCGTGACTTCACGCCACAAGCGCTGCGCCGCTCCGGCAATTGAGGCAGACGCGGAAAAGCCGCCTTAGGGCGGCTTTTTTTGTGTGACTGCTGATACAGTTCCAACACGTTACGCAGGTGGAGCTACGGAGATACAGGTGAAACGGGGGCCGCTCATCACGGCTATAAGTGTTGCCTATGTGCTGTGCTCTGAATACTTAGCAACGTTGTCATTCGCGGTTCTGCAGTAGGTCCAACCGGTCTCAGCGCTGCCAACTCCAGATTTGCTGGTGGTCATCCGACCTATGCTGGTTTGCGGCTACAAACTGTTGGTGCTGAACGTTGAGCTGGCCACGCTACGTGGAGTTTCCAGGCCCAGTTGTCGGCTAACTTGAGGGTTTTGATACTCAACCAGTGGCAAGGTCGTTGGCCTCGTGTACCGGCTCTTGTCAGGCAAGAGCATGAGGTGCGTAGGATGTTCGGCCCGCTTTTTTGATGGTTCAGCTAAAAGCAGACAAGCTACCGTAAAAACCGATTCCTTCATATAAAGCTCCTGTGCAACTGTTCATGAGTTCAATCTACTCCAAGGTAACGCCTGGCGTTAGATGGATTGGTCATAGCCAGCGAATTGATATTCCCTTAGCACCTGATGTCGGCCTGGAGGCCCGTGATTACGGGCGATTAGCCTGAATCCACGGGGCCTTGTGCCTTCGACCAGTCGTCGAGATGGTGTTCACTGGCCCTTCAAGCTGTCACATTCCTGTCTGCTTAAGCATCAAGCACGGCATCCACGAGGATAGATTGTTGATTTACGACAGCTTGCAACGCACCTTTGGCTACCAGCAGTTTCGTCCTGGCCAGGAGGCCGCGATCGAGGCCGTGATGGCAGGGCGTTCGGTCGCGGCAATATTTCCCACCGGCTCCGGCAAGTCGATGTGTTATCAGTTGCCCG
Organism: Pseudomonas sp. S9; assembly: GCF_000222125.1. NCBI lineage: Bacteria > Pseudomonadati > Pseudomonadota > Gammaproteobacteria > Pseudomonadales > Pseudomonadaceae > Pseudomonas > Pseudomonas sp. S9. Next base: position 226,483 of record NZ_AFFX01000010.1, read on the forward strand.
CCATGCACTTGCCCCACCTGACGCTGGTGGTCTCGCCGCTGCTGGCCTTGATGCAGGACCAATTGGCTTTTTTGCAGCGCCACTCGATCAAGGCGGCCAGTATCGATTCGGCCCAGAGCCGGGAGGACATCGCGCAGGTGATGCATGATGCCAAGAGTGGCGAGCTCAAGGTCCTGATGATTTCAGTCGAACGCTTGAAAAACGAGCGTTTTCGCAATTTCATCCAGCAGGTGCCGATCTCCCTGTTGGTGGTGGATGAGGCGCACTGTATTTCCGAGTGGGGGCATAACTTCCGGCCGGACTACCTGAAGCTGCCGGACTATCGACGCCAATTCAACATTGCCCAGGTTTTGCTGCTGACCGCGACGGCAACCCCGCCGGTCATCGCCGATATGCAGCAAAAATTCGAGATAGCCGAGGCGGATGTGGTGACCACCGGATTTTATCGGCCCAACCTCAACTTGTGGGTAGAACCGGTGGCGGGGGCTGACAAGCAGCGGCGCTTGGTCGAGTGGTTATCGGCCAAGGCCGGGCAACCCAGCATTGTCTATGTCACCCAGCAGAAAACCGCCGAGCAGGTGGCTGATTTGCTGGCGGCCAAAGGTTTTCCTGCCAGTGCCTATCATGCCGGCATGCCACATGAGCGGCGTGAGTCGATCCAGCGCCAGTTCATGGGCGGTCAGTTGAACTGCATCGTCGCTACCATCGCCTTTGGCATGGGCATCGATAAAAGTGATATCCGCAACGTTGTGCACTACGACCTGCCCAAGTCGATAGAGAACTACAGCCAGGAAATCGGCCGCGCCGGACGCGATGGCCAACCTTCGGATTGCTGGGTCATGGCCAACCGCGACAGCCTCAATGTGCTGGAAAACTTCGTCTACGGCGACACGCCCGAACTGGAAGGCATTGCTTATGTGCTCAATGAGTTGCTCGCCTGTGGCGCGGATGGGCAGTGGGAGCTGACATTCAATGCGCTTTCCGAGCAAAGCAATATTCGCTTGCTGGCCTTGAAAACGCTGCTGGTACAGTTGGAGCTTAGAGGTGTTATTGCGCCTAAATACGCCTATTTTGCTGAATATCGCTTCAAATACTTGATTGAGCCTGAGCAGCTTATCGCCAGGTTCGATGGTGAGCGACGAGGTTTCGTCGAGGCCTTGGTGGCCTCATCGAAACGCGCGCGAACCTGGTGCACTGTCGACTTTGATCAGCTTTACCAACTGCACCAGGCCGAGCGTAGCCGAGTGATAAAAGCACTGGATTACTTTCAGGAAAAAGCCTGGATCGAACTTGAAAGCAAGCAAATGACCGAGGTTTATACCCTGCTTGACGCTGCATTTGATCCTGCCCGGCTCGGCGCGGAGTTGCATCGCTACTTCAAGCAGCAAGAGCACAGCGAGATCGAGCGTATTCACGCCATGCTCGACCTGTTTGCCAGCGATCAATGCCTGAGCCAGCGGTTGGCCGGCTACTTTGGCGATAGCCAGGCGCCAGTGCGGTGTGGGCATTGCTCGGTGTGCCAGGGCCAGGTTGCCCGCCTGCCAGAGCCGCCGGCACTGGCGTCGCTCGATCAGTGCAGGGTGAGTGACTTGGGCGCTGAATTTATCCAGCGTTACCAGGGATTGAAGGGAGGCATGCCAAGTCACGAATGCTTGACTCGTTTTTTCTGTGGCATCAGCGTGCCGCTGTTGACCAAGCTAAAGGCGCGCAGCCTGGCGGGCTTCGCTGCTTTGCAGGACTACCCCTACGCCCAGGTGCGTGAGTGGGTCGAGGCCCAGGTGTAAGCGTTCAGCGGTTGCTTTTATGGCTCTGGCTCAGGGTCCATTGCAGCAGCTGGGTTGAAAGGTTATCGACCGCGCTACCGAAGGCTTCGACCACATTTTCGACCGAGTTGCCTGTTGCCGCCTGGCTGGCGCTGAAGCGTCTGCTGGCGATGATCTGTTGCTGGCTGTCGACCAGTTGCACATCGAGTTGAATCTGCACCTGTGGCGCGCCGTTACGGTATTCGCTTTGAAAGGCACGCAGGGTGCTGACCAGTTGCAGGTCGGTTTGCAGGTGGTTGTCATCACTTCTCACGGCAGCAAAACTATTGGCACTGATAAAGCTGTCGATCAAGCGATCGCGGAGCATGGTCGGTGCCCGGTCGCTCCAGCGCACGCCTTGATAGGTGCTGACCTGGTTACCATCGGGCAGTACGACAATTCGTGAGCTGTCGAGAATCTGGTTGCTGCTGGGGCGATTGACCTGCAAGGTCATGGGGCTGGGTGTTGCCAGAGTGCTAACGCTCGGTGCGGTGCCGGGCAAGCGATAGACATGCAGCTGCTCGGGCTCCGGCAGGATAGAGCAGGCGCTGAGCATAAGCGCGCTGAGTGCGAGGGCACTGATGCGGATAAACCGGCTCATGGTTGAAACTCCTTGATGGTATCGCTACGCAGCAGGTAGGCCGGGTCGTCTTCAATCCGGCGTGAGAACGAGCGGATGGTGCTCAGGGTGTCGCGCAGGTCATTGATTGCCGGGCCCAGAGTGCTTACACCCTGCATGCCTTGGCGCAGCGCGTCCCGGTTCTCGTCGAGGATGCGCTCGATATTGCTGCTGCTGCGCTCCAGCGATGCACTGATGCGCTCGATGTTGGCAAAGCTCTTGCGCCCAGAGTCGTTGAGCAGGCTATTGGCATTGCGCATCAGCTTGACGGTTTCAGTGCTGGCGACGCTGATTTCCTGGGCGGTTTTGTTCAGTGTGTCGCGCTGTTCGGCGACCATTGCACTGACTGCTTCGAGGTTTTTCAGGGTCTTGGAGACCTGCGTCAGGTTCTCGTCGTTGAGCAGGTGGTTGGCTTGGTTGATCAGGTGATTGACGTTGATGACCAGGTCATCGCCGTTGGCGAGCAATTTTGACAGAGGAGAAAGGTCGGCAATAATCCTGGGCCGTTCGCCATCTTCGCTGAGCAGCGCCGGGCTTTTCGGTGTGCCGCCATGCATCTGGATGACCGCAGTTCCGGTGATGCCGGTGATCGACAGGCGGGCGCGAGTATCGGTCTTGATCGGGGTGCTGCTGACAATACGTATCCAGGCAATGACCTTGCGCGGGTCCTTGGGGTCAAGAAACAGGCGCTGCACATCGCCGATGGTGATGCCGCTGTATTGCACGGAGCTGCCGCGCGACAAGCCGCTTACTGTCTCATTGAACACCACGCTGTATTCGTTGTATTGCTGGTCAGCGGAGTGTTTGCTCAGCCATATCGCAAAGACCAGCGCCGCGCTAACCACCAGCACGGTAAACAGGCCGATCAAAACATGATGTGCGCGAGGTTCCATTAAGCTCTCCGTGGCGCGTTGTCCGCTGCCTGCTTGGCCGCGCGTCCACGCGGGCCATGAAAATAGTGTTGAATCCATTGGTCATCGGTCGCCGCGACCTTTTCCAGGGTGTCGGCCACCAGCACACGTTTCTGCGAGAGCACGGCAATGCGGTCGCAAATGGTGTAGAGCGTGTCGAGGTCATGGGTGACCAAGAATACGCTGAGGCCGAGTGCGTCGCGCAGGGTCAGGATCAACTGGTCGAAATCAGCGGCGCCAATGGGGTCGAGACCTGCGGTGGGCTCGTCGAGAAACAGTATGTCTGGCTCCAGCGCCAGGGCGCGGGCCAATGCGGCACGCTTGACCATGCCCCCAGACAGCTCCGACGGGTACTTGTCGCCAGTCAGGCAGGGTAAGCCGACCAAGGCCAGCTTGACCCGTGCCAGGCGTTCGGCCGAGGCGCGGCTGAGCTTGGCATGCTCGATCAGTGGCAGCGCGATGTTCTCGGTAACCGTCAGTGACGAAAACAACGCGCCACGCTGGTAAAGCACACCGAAGCGGCGTTCGATCAATGAGCGCTGGTGTTCGTCCAGTTCCAGCAGGGTTTGTCCAAAAACATTGACGCTGCCTTCGTTGGGCGTGCGCAAACCGACAATCGAGCGCAGCAGCACCGATTTGCCGGTACCAGAGCCGCCGACGACCCCGAGCACTTCGCCCCGGTATAAGTCGAGGTCGAGGTTTTCATGCACGCTCTGCGCGCCAAAGCGATTACACAGCCCGCGCACTTCAATCACGGCTTCTTTGGTCACCAGCCCATCTCCACCATGAATAACGCGAAGATGGCATCGAGCAGGATCACCACGAAAATCGACTGGACCACGCTGGAAGTCGTGCGCTCACCCACCGACTGGGCGCTGCCGGTGACCTTGAAGCCTTCCAGGCAGCCGATGATGGCAATCAAGAAGGCAAAGATCGGTGCCTTGACCATGCCCACCAGGAAATGCTTCAGCTCAATACTTTCGTGAAAGATGCTGATAAAGCTGGTGACCGAGATATCCAGGGTCAATGCACAGACCATGGCGCCGCCGACTATGCCGCAGATCATCGCGATAAACGTCAGCACGGGCAGGGCAATCAGCATGGCGCACACTCGCGGCACCACCAGCAGCTCAATCGGGCTGAGGCCGAGGGTGCGGATGGCATCGATTTCTTCGTTGGCCTTCATCGAGCCAATTTGCGCGGTGAAGGCACTGGCTGTGCGCCCAGCCATCAAGATTGCCGTGAGCAGCACGCCAAACTCACGCAGGAAAGAGAACGCGACCAGGTTGATGGTGTAGATACTGGCGCCGAAGTCGGCCAGGATTGTGGCACCCAGAAATGCCACCACAGCGCCGACCAGAAAGGTCAGTAGCGCCACGATCGGTACCGCATTGAGCCCGGTTTGTTGCAGGTGCGAGGTCAGCGAGGTGATGCGCCAGCGGCTGGGCTTGAGCATTACGCTGAGCATGGTGCAGACGGTCAATCCAAAAAAACCGACCAGCTCGCGGGCCTTGCAGAGGAAATCGTCAACAGCAATGCCGATGTGGCCGAAAAACTCACTGATGGATGAAGGGCGGGGCGCAGGGGGCGTCTTTCTGGATTCAGTGATGGCATGACCCACGCTTTGCAGCAGTTGGCGCCGTTCTGCGCTCAATTGCGGTGAGCAGGTTTCAAGGGTCTCAAGCCGCGCTTCGCCGAGTAGGTCGACCAGCAGTGCAGCCCCTGCGGTATCCAGTTGGTTGATGTCATTGAGGATGATCGTGGCATCGGCTGCTACATCTTGCCGGGCTTGCATGACTTGTGGTTCGAGCGTGGCGAAGTGTGCCAGGGTCCAATCGCCGCCAATACGCAGGCCAGAACCTGCATCCTTGCGGTCTAATGGAAGCGCGTTGATAAAGGGGGCTGTCGTCATGGGTCCAGTTTAGCCTGCTCACCTTGCTGGCAACAGTAGCAAAATTTGCACTGCCACAACCGAGCCAGGTTGTTTGTGCGGCATCTGGGGCGCTGGGCTAGAATCCTAGCCTCCACAGGGACAGTCGCCAAATGCGACACAACACATGGATTGGAATCGAGATGAAGAAACTTGCTTACCTGATTGTGGCGCTGGTGCTGGCTTATGGTTTTGCCAGGGAGCAGGGCGTCTCGATCCCGGGGTTCAGCGACACGGCACCGGCTGGCAAATCCGAGGTCTTGCAGGCCTCCAGCCGCCAGCAGAGTGATGTTCAGGTTCAAGGCTCCGGGGTTGTGGTCAAGGTCTTGCGCGACGATCTCAAAGGCTCGCGGCATCAAAAGTTTATTCTCAAGATTGCAGGCGGCCCCAGCGTGCTGGTCGCCCACAATATTGATCTTGCGCCACGCATTGACGGCTTGCGCGCCGGTGACAGCGTGGAGTTCTACGGCGAATACGAGTGGAACGCCAAAGGCGGCGTCGTGCACTGGACGCACCGGGACCCGGGACGCCGTCATGTTGATGGCTGGCTCAAGCATGACGGCAGGACGTTCGAGTAGCGGTGCTAGTCAATCATCTCGGCGCCGGAGATGACCGGGTCAGGCAGCGAAACCGGCGCCGGTGATATTTGCAGGTACTTGATGCTCTCACGCGGAATCATCAGCAAGTCGCCATCGACTTCGATCGATAGGAACGGTGATTCCAGCTGTTTGCGAATTCCCCGCGCAACCTCGACGGGGTCGGCACTTTGCTGGGGGAAACGCATCGCCAAGCGCTGGCCGTCTTGGAAGTACAGGTACAGGTGTTTGATTGGTTTCATTCAGGTAACTCCATTTACGGGGGGTGTCTGGCTGGGCGTAATTTTATCGGGTCCATTCAAAGCCTAGCCGCAGGGGCTGGTTTGTGTAGTGATTGTCCCGTTGTGTTGAAGCCTAGGACGAGTCGGCGGCAAGGCTCAGGAGTTGCTCGATCAGCCATTGCAGGGCCGGGTCGCGCTGGCGCTGGCTGAGGCTGACCACTTCGAGATGAAAGGCCTCCAGCTCGAAGGGCAAGTCGAACAGTTGCAAGGGCAGCAGCGCCGCAAAATGCCGGGCCAGGTGGTCCGGCAAGACTGCGCCCAGGTCGCTACTGGCAACAATGTGCGCCGCTTGCAGGTAGTTTGGGGTGGTGTAGACCACTTCGCGCTGCAGGCCTTGCTCATTGAGCCATTGGTCCACCATGCCGCGTGTCTGGCCGCCGTGTACCCATAGCTGGCGAAGCTTGAGGAATAACTCAAGATCCACTCCATGGCTGACCAGTGGATGATCCCTGCGCACTGCGAGCTGCAAGGTCTCGCTGGCCCAATGCTGGCGGCTGAAACGCGCCGGAATGTCCAGGAAACGGCCCAGGACCAGGTCCAGCTCGCCGTTATCCAGCGCCTCTACGGGCAAGCGTGGATTCAGGTGGTGAATATCAATACGTATGCCTGGCGCGCAGTCACTGAGCTTGCGCATCAACTGCGGCATGCAGATCAATTCGACATAGTCGGTCAGCGCAATATTGAAGTGTTGGCTGCTGCTGGCGGGATCAAAGGTTTGCCCCGCGTTCAGGCTCTGCTCGATTTGCTGCAAGGCCATGCGGATCGGCCCGGCGAGGGCCTGCGCCCGGGGGGTTGGCTGCATGGTTCTGCCTGTGCGGACCAGCAGTGGGTCATCGAGCAATACCCGCAGGCGATTAAGTGCGTTGCTGACTGCTGGCTGGCTCAGTGCCAGGCGCTCAGCGGCGCGCGATACGTTTTGCTCGCGCATGAGTGCATCGAGCACACGCAGTAGATTAAGGTCGAAACTGAGTATATTCATAGTCTGAATATTAAGTATCACAACACTAAATTTCAAAAATAGTAGCGCGTTGCTTATGGTGATGGGCGATCTTTTGCCCGCTCAATTACAAGAGGGATAACCATGAGCAGTGTTTTTGATATTCAGTGCGCCGCCGTGATTGGCGCCGGGACCATGGGCCGCGGCATTGTCATGAGCCTGGCGAACGCGGGCATCCAGGTGCTTTGGCTGGACAATAATGCGCAAATGCTTGAGCAGGCGTTGGCAATGGTCGCCAAGACCAACGATCACAACGTCAAGTTGGAGCGTATCACTGCTGAGCAGGCCGCCAAGCGCTTTGCTTGTATTACCCCGGTTGCGGATTACGCCGAGCTGGCCGATGCCGACCTGGTGATCGAGGCGGTGTACGAGAACCTCGAGCTCAAGCAGCAGATCTTCCGCACCCTTGATGCCACGCTCAAGCCAGGCGCGATTCTGGCGAGCAATACATCGGCGCTGGATATCGATGCAATCGCCGCTGTTACCCAGCGCCCGGACCATGTGTTGGGCCTGCACTTTTTCAGCCCCGCACACATCATGAAACTGCTGGAAATCGTGCGCGGCGAAAAGACCTCGAAAGCCGTTTTGGATGCAGCCCTGGCGTTAGGCAAGCGCATCGGCAAGGTCAGTGTTGTAGCTGGGAACTGCAATGGATTTATTGGTAATCGCATGCTCCATACCTACGTGCGAGAAGCGCGGATGATGTTGCTTGAAGGCGCTTATCCGCATCAGGTAGACGCAGCCCTGCAAGGCTTTGGCTTTGCCATGGGGCCATTTCGCATGTACGACGTGGTCGGTATCGATCTCGAGTGGCGCGCCCGTGAGCTGGCGGGCAGGGGCCAGGATGCGCCAGAGGTTCAAGTGGACAATCGTCTTTGCGAGCTGGGCCGCTTCGGGCAGAAATCAGGCATGGGCTATTACCGCTATGCCGAAGGCAGCCGCCAGGCAGAGCATGATCCAGAAGTGGATGCGCTGGTGCTTGGTGTTTCCGAGCGGCTTGGCTTCAAGCGCCGTGATATCGGTCCGGACGAAATCCTTGAGCGCTGCCTGCTGGCGCTGGTCAACGAAGGGGCGAAAATCCTTCAGGAAAATATCGCCGCCAATAGCCATGATATCGACCTGGTCTACCTCAACGGTTATGGATTTCCCGCCGATAAGGGCGGGCCAATGAGTTGGGCTGATAGCCAGGGCGTGGCCGATATTCAGGCGCGACTGCGCTATCTGCAGGAAAACCGTGGCGAGCATTGGCGTCCTGCGCAGTTGATTTCGCAACTGGCTGCCAGCGACAAGGGTTTTGCTGATGTGCAGGAGGGATCGCTATGAGTTATCAAGCGCCGCTGCGTGATATGCGTTTTGTCATGCATGAGTTATTTGATATCAGCGCACACTGTCAGACACTGGGTAACGGCCTTGAGCGCGAGCTGGTTGATGACGTGCTCGAGGAAGCGGCACGCTATGCCAGCGAGGTGGTCGCCCCGCTCAATCGCAACAGCGACGAGCAAGGTGCCAGCCTGGTTGATGGCCAGGTGACAACGCCGGATGGCTTCAGCGAGGCATACCGGCAATATGTGGATAACGGCTGGGCGAGCATGACCTGTCCGGCTGACTTTGGCGGACAGGCGCTGCCACAGCTGCTGGCATGCAACTTTCATGAAATGCTGATGGGCGCCAGCCTGTCGTTCCGGATTTATTCGGGGCTGACCGAAGGCGCTGTATTGGCGCTCAATGTTCACGGCAGCGAAGAGTTGAAGCAGGCTTACCTGCACAAGCTTGTCAGTGGCCAATGGACCGGCACCATGGGCCTGACCGAGCCGCAGGCTGGCACCGACCTGGCTTTGCTGCGCACCAAGGCCGAACCCCAGGCCGACGGTAGTTACCGGGTCAGTGGCAATAAGATTTTCATCAGCGGTGGTGAGCAGGACCTCAGCGAGAATATTGCCCACCTGGTCCTGGCCCGCCTGCCCGATGCGCCGGCCGGGGTCAAGGGCATCAGCTTGCTGTTGGTGCCCAAGTTCATCGCCAATGCCGATGGCAGCCTTGGCCAGCGCAACGCCCTGAGTTGTGGCGCGCTTGAGCACAAGATGGGCATCAAGGGCGCGGCAACCTGCGTCATGAATTTTGATGGCGCTACCGGCTGGTTGGTTGGTGAAGCCAATCAAGGCCTGGCTGGCATGTTCACCATGATGAATGACGCGCGCTTCCAGGTTGGCTTGCAAGGGCTGGGTATCGCCGAAGCTGCTTATCAAGGGGCGCTGCGCTATGCCCGTGAGCGCTTGCAGTCGCGTGCCTTGACTGGCCCGGCTGCGCCTGAAAAGGCGGCGGACCCGATTATCGTGCATCCGGATGTGCGGCGCATGCTGTTGACCCAGAAGACCCTGGTCGAGGGCTCGCGCATGTTGGCGGCCTACACGGCACGCTTGCTCGATCTGGAGCATGGCCATCCCGATGCAGCGGCGCGCAAGGCTGCCGGCAAGCGCGTGGCGCTGCTGATTCCTATAGTCAAAGCATTCTTTACCGACATGGGCCAGGAGGTCGCCAGCCATGCCGTGCAGGTATACGGCGGGCACGGCTACATCCGTGAGTGGGGCATCGAGCAGCTCATGCGCGACAGTCGCATTACCCAGCTCTATGAAGGCACCAACGGTATTCAGGCGTTGGATTACATCCGCCGCAAACTGCTGGGGGACGGTGGCCAGCAGTTGGCCGAGCTGTGCGATGAGTTCACTCAACTCTGTGCCGCGCAAGCTCAGCGTCCGGCTTTGAAAGCCATGGCTGCCACAGTGCAGGCACGCTTTGTCGAGTGTGGTGAATTGACTGCGCAAGTCATAGCTGCATGCCAGCGTGATCCCCAGGAGATTGGCGCCTGCTCGGTGGACTTCCTGCAGTATTGCGCCTATGTGTTGTTGGCAGGCTTTTGGTTACAGGCGGCCGCGCGTGCGCAAGACCAGCTTGATGCCGGTGATACGGATGCTGAGTTCTATCAGGCCAAATTGCACAGTGCGAATTTTTACCTGCAGCGTGTTTTGCCGCGTGCCAGCATGCATCGTGAAGCTCTCCTGGGAGGCGCCGACTGTCTGATGGCCATGCCCGAGGCCAGTTTTGCGTTTTAATGGCTGAGGCTGTTGTGGCGCTCCAGGGCGCCGTACGTCAAACCGAGAATAAGAGGACATGGATCATGCGCCCATTCAGCTTTGCGACAACCGCACAGATTATCTGCGAGTCAGGCTCTTCCAATCGACTGGCTGCGCTCTGCCGCGAGCGTGGTGCCAAGCGTGTGCTGATCGTCACCGATCCCGGTATCACCCAGCTTGGCCTGTTGGCCCCGGTGCTGCCTGGGTTTGCCAGCGAACAGGTTGCCTTCGAGGTATTTGACCAGGTTGTTGCCGACCCGCCAGAAGCCATAGTTGACGCTGCCCTTGCCCAGGCGCGGGAACTGAAGGCTGAATTGATTGTGGGCTTTGGTGGTGGCAGTTCGATGGATGTTGCCAAGCTGATTGCCTTGCTTGCTCATCCGCACAACAGCCAGCAGCTATCTGATATCTATGGTGTAGGTAATGCGACGGGCCAGCGCTTGCCGTTGATCCAGGTGCCGGCCACCGCTGGCACGGGTTCAGAAGTCACCCCAGTGGCGATTGTGACCACTGGCGAAACCACCAAGATGGGTGCGGTTTCGCCGCTGTTACTCCCGGATTTGGCCCTACTGGATGCTGATTTGACCCTGGGCTTGCCACCGGCGGTGACGGCTGCCACTGGTATCGACGCCATGGTGCACGCGATCGAAGCCTATACCAGCGTACACAAGAAGAATCCGCTTTCCGACATGCTGGCCCGCGAGGCATTGCGTCTGTTGGCGGCCAACCTTGATGAGGTGGTGCACAACGGCAGCAAACGTGAGGCACGCCAGGCAATGCTGCTTGGGGCTTGCCTTGCTGGCCAGGCATTTGCCAATTCACCGGTCGCGGCGGTGCATGCGCTGGCGTATCCACTGGGCGGGCACTTTCACATTCCCCATGGCTTGAGCAACGCATTGGTTCTGCCCCATGTACTGGGCTTCAATGCCAGTGTAGCGGCACCTTTGTATGCGGAGCTTGCGCCACTGGTGCTGGGCGAGAAACTACGTACGGGCGCGGCGGTTGATCAAACCGAGCAGTTCATCATGGAGTTGGCCGATTTCAGCGAGCGCAGTGGCCTGCCAACCCGGCTGCGGGACGCCGGGGTTGGGCAAGACATGCTTGAGCAACTGGCGCGCGATGCAATGCTGCAACAGCGTTTGCTGGTCAATAACCCGCGCGAGATGACCGAGCAGCATGCCTTGGCGATTTATCAGTCTGCGTACTGACTTCGATAGCTATTTCGGATAAGGATCCTGCATGAACCAAGCCCAACACCTGCGAACTGATTACCGGCATTTGCAAGCTGTCACCACGCGCTGGCACGACAATGACATCTATGGCCACGTTAACAACGTCACCTACTACAGCTACTTTGATAGTGCCGTGAACAGCTACCTGATCGAGGAGGGTGGCCTGGATATCCACGACGGTGAAGTGGTTGGATTCGTGGTCAGTTCGAGCTGCGATTACTTTGCCTCTATTGCCTTTCCGGATCGGATCGAAATCGGGCTGCGGGTTGGCAAGCTGGGCAACAGCTCGGTGCAATATGAGCTGGCCGTGTTCAAGCAGGGTGAAGAGCTTGCCTGTGCGGCCGGGCGCTTTGTGCATGTCTTTGTTGACCGTCAAAGCAATCGCCCGGTACCCATTCCTGATCAGTTGCGCAGCGCCTTGGCCAGGCTTGTGGTCGAGCAATAAGGCCCTTTCTGCAGACCCAAGGCCCGAACACACAAAAGCCCGCAAAGATGGGGGCTTTTGTTTGGCAGCCGTAAAGCGTGGCGCAGATTTCAGTGATGCTTTTTGTGCTTCTTGTGTTTGTGCTTGCCATGGCCGTCATGACGGTTGTTATCGTCCGCCAGGTTATTACCCAGCGCACCCCCTGCCGCGCCGCCAAGGCCTGCGCCAATGGTCGAGCCGGTGCTGCCGCCGACCTGGTTGCCCAGTACTGAGCCGCCAGCTGCGCCCAGGCCACCGCCCAGGGCCGCCTCGGTCTTGTTGCCGTCGCGTGAGCTCATGGCGCCACCAGCTGCGCCGCCAAGAACTGCACCTACCGCTGCCCCAGTGCTGCCGCCAACCTTTTGGCCGATAACTTTACCCAAGCCCCCACCACCCCCCCCCCCCCCCGCCAAGCCCCCCCCCTCCCGCTGCGCCAGTGCTGCCGCCAACCTGTTGGCCGATAACGTTACCCAAGGCACCACCAACGCCACTGCCAATGGCTACCTTGCCATCGTCGGCGAAAGCCAGAGGTGTTGTCAGTGCGCCAAGCGCCACTGCAATGATTAACTTACGCATAAAAACCTCGTACCAGACGCCCAAATAGGGCAATGGCTGTGTGGAGCCAATGCCCTAAAGGCATGCACACAGTTTTATTGTGATATTCGATGGTTAAATGGCACTAAAGTTCCTATTGGCGGGACTGCGCTCAGGTGCTATCGACGGCGCCAGCCGCGGTTCCAGTGTTTGTTATGGCGATGCTTGTGATGTTTCCAGCCGCGTCGGTCGCGATCACGGTAGTGGTGGTCGCGACGATGGCCATCGTGGTCATCAGAGCGGCTTTCATTGGCGTAATAGTTACCCAGTGCGCCACCGGCTCCGCCACCCAGGGCTGCGCCAATCAGGCCGCCACTGCTGCCGCCGATACTTCGCCCGGCAACGTTGCCGCCTGCACCACCCAGGCCGCCGCCAATGGCTGCCTCGGTGCGGTTGTGTCGATCTGCGCCGGCGGCACTGCCTGCCGCGCCGCCGACACCCGCACCAATGGCAGCACCTGTGCTGCCGCCGAATTGTTCACCGACAGCTGCGCCCAGCAGGCCGCCCAATGCGCCGCCGATTCCTGTCTCGGTGCCACCTGCGAAAACGCTGGCACTGCTCATGCTGAGGGTCAGGAAAATAATTGAGGAGTACTTCATACGACAATCACTCAATGGATGTTGATGTCGCGATCCTCTTGTTTGTGCGGCCAGCTGCGCAAGTTAAATCCGACCAATAACCTGTGTTTTCCACATAGTGTAAATATATGTTTTTTAAGGAGAACTTTTTGATTTGCGACGTTGTCTGAGCCTGATTGCCCAGGCTCGATTCTGCTGTTTTCAGCATTTTTTGCAGGTCAATTTGCCACTGTCGCGGGCTGGCCGGCTGCTTGACCGTGCAGATTAAAACTCTCTTTATCAGGCGCTTTTAGCTTCGATCATCTGCTTATCGGCGGCGCTGGCAAACAAGCGGATGGCGATAAATTTTGAGGTTGGAGTAAAGCTGCCGCTGCCGTAACTCTGCAATGGCACCAGCGGATTGGCCTCCGGGTAGTAGGCTGCTGCCTGGCCCGCAGGAATGTCAAAGGCAAGCAGGGTGAAGCCCGCGATCTTGCGTTCGATATTGTCATCCCAGAGCGATATCACATCGACTTTTTGCCCCGCTTTAAAACCCAGGCGGATGATATCTGCTTGGTTGGCAAAGATGACTTTGCGTTGACCGCTGACACCGCGGTAGCGGTCATCCAGGCCATAAATGGTGGTGTTGTACTGATCATGGGAGCGCAAGGTCTGCATGATCAGGTCAGGTTGCTGGCCACTGCGCCTGGCCTGCTCGGGGATCAGATCCTCAAGTAGCAGGTTGGCCTTGAAATGGGCTTTGCCCGATGGGGTTTGCCACTGGCGCTGGGCAGCTGAGTTGCCCAGATAGAAGCCGCCAGGCTGTTCAAGTCGCCGATTGAAATCAGTAAAGCCGGGGATGGTATCGGCGATCAACTGGCGGATTTCCCGGTAATCGGCAATCAGGCTGTCCCAGTTGACGGGACTGTCACCCAGGGTGGCCTTGGCGATGCCTGCAATAATCGCGGGCTCCGAGCGCATTTGCGTCGATAGCGGGGTTAGCTGGCCATATGATGCATGAATCATGCTGAATGAGTCTTCGACCGTGACCGCTTGCGGGCCGTTGGCTTGTTGGTCGATATCGGTACGCCCCAGGCAGGGCAGGATCAGCGCTTGCTTGCCAATGGTCAGGTGGCTGCGGTTGAGCTTGGTGCTGATTTGCACGGTCAACTCGCAGTTTTGCAGGGCTTTGTGGCTCTGCGGGCTGTCGGGGGTTGCCTGGGCAAAGTTACCGCCCAGGGCGATAAAGACCCGCGTCTGGCCTGCGAGCATGGCGTTGATTGCGGCAACCACGTTATGACCCTCTTCACGGGGTGCGCTGAACTTGAAGCGCTGTTCCAGTGCATCGAGCAGCGCGGCCGATGGCCGCTCGTCGATGCCCATGGTGCGGTCACCCTGAACGTTGCTGTGGCCACGTACCGGGCATAACCCCGCGCCAGGACGACCAATGTTGCCGCGCAGCAGTTGCAGGTTGGTGATTTCCTGAATGATTGCGACCGAGTGCCGATGCTGGGTGATGCCCATGGCCCAGCAGATAATCACCCGGTTGGCCTCGCGGTAGAGCCGTGCGGCGTATTCCAGCTCTTGCAGGCTCAGGCCGGATTGCTCAACCAGTGACGGCCAGGAGCTGGCGTCGAGTACTTGCAAATAGCTGTCTATGCCCTGGGTGTGAGTTTCGATAAAGGCATGGTCAAAGACCGGCGGCAGGTTGTTGGCCGCTGCTTCGCGCTCCCACTGCAACAAAAACTTGGCGATGGCGCGCAGGGCGGCCATGTCGCCGCCAAGTGCAGGGCGCAAGAAGCTGGTATTGAGTGGCTCAGAGCCGTTGGTCAGCATCTCGATGGGGTGTTGCGGATGCTGGAAGCGTTCGAGCCCGCGTTCTTTCAAGGGGTTGAAGCAAACCACCTGGGCGCCGCGCTTGACCGCTTCGCGCAGCGGTTCGAGCATGCGTGGGTGATTGGTCCCCGGGTTCTGGCCCAACACGAAGATTGCATCGGCCTTGTCGAAGTCGGCAAAAGTGATTGTGCCCTTGCCAATACCGATGCTTTGACCTAGGGCGACGCCACTGGCCTCATGGCACATGTTCGAACAGTCCGGGAAGTTATTGGTGCCCAGCGCCCGGCCAAACAGTTGGTAAAGAAAGGCGGCCTCATTGCTGGCGCGGCCTGAGGTATAGAAGTCAGCCTGGTTCGGGTTGTCGAGTCCATTGAGGTGCTTGGCAATCAACTTGAAGGCATCGTCCCAGGCAATAGGCACGTAGTGGTCCGTGGCGGCGTCGTAGCGCATTGGCTCGGTCAGGCGGCCTTGGTATTCCAGCCAATAGTCGCTTTGTTCGCGCACTTGGCTGAGGCTGTAGCGCTTGAAGAACGCGGCATTGACCGCGCGGCTGGTGGCTTCCCAGTTGACCGCCTTGGCTCCGTTTTCGCAGAACTTTACCGCGCCGCTTTCAGGTGAGTCTCCCCAAGCGCAGCCGGGGCAGTGGAAGCCGCCGTTCTGGTTTGTCTTGAGCAGGGCGCGCACGTTCTTCAGCGGTTGCTTGCTGTCCAGCCAGAAGCGCGTCACGCTGCGCAACGCGCCCCAGCCTGCTGCGGGTCCTGTGTAGGGTTTGTAGCGTGGCGGGGCAACATGCATATTCATTGGCTGGATGACCTTGTCGGTGCCGGGCTGAAAACCCTTGGGGCGCTATGGTGCGGCAGGTGGATCAGGTTGAGGTTGTGTTGTCGCGCCCATTGCACGCTGAGTGTGGTGGGGGCCGACAGGCTGACCAAGGTTTGCAGCCCTGCGCGAATGGCTTTCTGGATAAGCTCCAGGCTGCAGCGGCTGGTGATCACCGCAAAACCCCGTTGTGCATCGCTAGCGTTGTTGTGCAGGGCCCCGATCAACTTATCCAGTGCGTTGTGGCGTCCGATATCTTCGCGGCAGAGGCTGATAGCGCCCTGTGCATCAACCAGCAAGGCTGCGTGCAGTGCGCCGCTGCCGCGTGCCAGTTGCTGCTGCTCGGTGATGCGCTGGCGCAACTCAAAAAGATGCTCGGCCGGCGGCAGTGGGCGGCTTGGCAATGGCTTCAGCGCGGGGAGGGCCTGATCCAGTGCTTCTACGCCACACAGGCCGCAACCGCTGGTGCCAGCCAGTTGTCGCCGCTGTTCTTTTAGCGCCCAGAACGCACGGTTGCTCAGGGTCACCTGGGCGTTGAGGGCGTCACCCGTGCGCTCAAGCTGGATGTCATAAATCTCGTCAACGCTGTCTATGAGTGCATTGCTCAGGCTGAAACCGGCAATGAAGTCTTCAACGAAGGACGGGGAAACCATCATCACCGCATGGTTGATGCCGTTGTAGCTGATGGCTAGTGCACATTCGTCAGCCAGCGCCACCGCATTGCTGGCGCTGGCCGGGGTCAGCTCGGCGTAGCTGTAGTCGGTGTTTTGGGCGGGTCTTGTCGTTTCGGTACCGGGCATGGGGGTTCCCCAGGTGCGCATTGGTTTAAGCCAAGCCTATTGCTTTGGGCAGGGGGAGTCTAATCGCTATTGCCGATGCCGTGATCGACGCGCTCTATCATATGAATCTAACTGGGTTTATACCTTGGATAACAAGTCTTTAGCTTCATCAAAGCAGGCTTGCGCCAAGGCAGATCGCTGTCCGCTGGCACGCATTATCAAGCCCAGTGGGGAGAGGGTATGGGCGCTCTCTATCGGTACTAAGGCCAGGTGTTCAGTAAAATCACCCAAGCCGCTGTTGAGTGGCATTACCGCGCAACAGATACCGGCACTGACTGCATGTAGCAATTGGTGGACTGCATCTGTTTCAAGCCGTGGAAGCGGCTTGATGCCGCGTGAGCGCAGGTTGTGGTCGATGGATTGGCGAAAGTGCATGCCGCTTGAAAGCAGGCCCAGCGGCAGCTCCGCCAGCGCTTCCCACTTCAACTGTTGATCGGCTAGCTGGAAGTGGCGTCGGTCATACAGCAGCCCCATGCGTGACTCGGCAAGTTCAAGGCTCTGGTAATGCTCGCGATCGAGACGTTCGACATATGACAGGCCGAGGTCAATCTGGTTGCTGCTCAATCGCTCCAGTATCTGTTCGCTGCTCAGTGAAAACAGCTGGAAGCGTAAGCCCGGATGCTGTTTGGCGAAGAGTTTGATCAGGCGCATGGGGTCAAAACCTGCCAGCGGCACCACACCCAGGCGAAGCGTACCGACCAGTTGGCCACGACAGGCGGCGGCTTCTGCATAAAGCCCGTCTTGTGCGGCGATGACGGTGCGGGCCCAGGCCAGAATTCGCTTGCCATCCTCGCTGAATCCCTCAAAGCGTTGACCGCGCAGGACCAGTTCGAGCCCCAGTTCTTGCTCAAGATTGCGCAGGCGCATTGATAGGGTCGGCTGGGTGACGTGACAGCGTGCGGCAGCCTGGCCAAAGTGCCGGGTTTCATCCAGTGCGACTAGGAACTTGAGTTGTTTGATATCCATGCCCAGGCCTCTGTCTGGCGTTCGATTCTGCTGCCTTGCCCATGGCGTTCAGTCAATCGCTTGGGCAATGTGCGGATGGGAAATCATCATCATTGTTCAGATCAGCGGATCATACCCGTGCTGATTTCAGGCTAGACTTGAGCTTCCGGGCAGTATCCGCTCGGAAATTTTCCAAGGAATTAAGAGGAATAGCGATGAGTATTTTCAGTTTCGTCAAAGAAGCCGGGGTAAAACTCTGGGAGTCAGTGGTCGGCCAGGAGGCGCAAGCTGCTGAGTCACTCCAAGCGCATGTGGCGAAGGTTGGTTTGGGTAATCCCGCTATTCAACTGAGTGTTGAAGGCGAAAAGGTGATTGCCAGTGGTGAAGTCGCCAGCCAGGAAGAAAAAGAAAAGATTCTCCTGGCACTGGGTAACGTTGAAGGCGTATCTGAAGTTGAAGACAAGATCACCGTTGCTACGCCAGCTCCGGAAGCACGCTTTGTGACGGTCAAGAAAGGCGACACCCTAAGCGCCATTGCCAAGGCTGAATATGGCAACGCCAACGCCTAAAACAAGATCTAGGAGGCAAAAAAGCCGATGCTTAGCCACCCGGACAAAATCTACGCGGGCCAGGTCCTGCGTATCCCGCAGGAATAACAGCCGTCGACGGCCAGGACATTAGGCCTGGCTGTTCCATCCCGTACGCTTGAGCCTTCAGGCGAGCGGCCTGTTTCGGCTCTGCCTGGCTACAAACCCTGCAATATCGCCCGGTAGTCTTCAACCGCGGCAAACTCCCCTGTATCCCTCGGCCCTTGGCGGCTGTCTGGCTCGCGCACGGCGAGTAGATGGGCGATGCCAAACCGGGCGGCACTGCGCAGTACCGACAAACTGTCATCAATAAACAGGCTTCGCGCCGGGTCGAACACCAAATCCTGTTTGAGGGCGAACCAGAACTGCTGGTTTTCCTTGGCAAAACCATAGTCGTGGGAGCTGATCATGCGTTCGAAATAGCCAGCCAGTTCGATGCGCTCGAGCTTGAGCGACAGTGAATCACGGTGGGCATTGGTGATCAGTACCACTCTTTTGCCGGCTGCCCGCACAGCGTCGAGAAAAGTGTCTGCATCAGGGCGCAGGGCGATCAGTTCGGCGACCTCGCGCTTGAGGTCGCGGATCGAGAGTTTCAATTCACGGCTCCAGAAATCCGTGCAATACCAGTTCAATTGTCCCGCGTGTTCCTTGAACAGTGGCATCAACTCGGCATCGGCCAGCTCACGACTGATCTTGTGATGTTCGGCGTAGCGCTGGGGGAGGTGCTCCAGCCAGAAGTGGTTGTCGAAGTGCAGGTCGAGCAGGGTGCCGTCCATATCCAGCAGGACGGTGTCGATTTCGCGCCAAGGCAGTGCAGTCATATGCGATTTATCGTCTGTCGGTAAGTTTGGGATGGCCGGGGTCGTAATTGCGCAATCTTCGCGGCTGATAATCCGGGCAAGCGCGGTATGATAACTTGCAAGAATAGTTAAGGAGCTATCTTCATGCGTCAGAAGCCCACCGTACTCGCCAGTGAAATCGTCGCCAGCAGCCGTTTGTTCCGTGTTGAAGAGCTGCAACTGCGTTTCAGTAATGGTGTCGAGCGCACCTACGAGCGGCTGGTCGGCAAGGGCGTGGGTTATGGCGCGGTGATGATTGTGGCCATTCTTGATGACGAGCATGCGGTGTTGGTCGAAGAATATTGCGGCGGTACCGATGACTACCAGGTGTCGCTGCCCAAAGGTCTGATCGAGCCCGGCGAGGATGTGCTGGATGCTGCCAATCGTGAACTTAAGGAAGAGGCCGGTTATGGCGCGCGCAAGCTCGAGCTGCTTGCCGAACTCAGCTTGTCGCCTGGCTACATGAGCCAGAAAATCCAGGTGGTGCTGGCCAGCGACCTGTATGAGGAGCGCCTGCCCGGCGATGAGCCCGAGCCCATGCGGGTGGATAAAGTCAGCCTGCGCGAACTGTCGAGCCTGATCCAGCATCCGCTGTTCAGCGAAGGGCGGGCCCTGGCTGCGTTGTACCTGGCGCGCGACATTTTAAGCCAGCGAGGGGAGTTCAGCCTGTGAATGATGCGTTGATTGCAGCTGTTGTGAAGCTGGTACGCGAAGCTGGAAAGGCCACCCTGCCGTATTGGCGCACAGGTGTCGAGGTCACCGAAAAAGCCGATGCTTCGCCAGTCACCGCGGCGGACCTGGCGGCCCACCATATTCTTAATGATGGATTGCAGGCGCTGGAGCCGGGCACCCCGGTGCTGTCAGAAGAGGCGGCCAATATTGCCCTTGCCGAACGTGCGCAGTGGACACGCTGGTGGCTGGTTGATCCGCTCGAGGGCACCAAGGAGTTTATTGCCGGCAGCCAAGAGTTCACGGTCAACGTCGCCTTGATCGAAAAGGGCGAGGTGGTGTTTGGTGTGGTCGGGATGCCGGTCAACGGCGATTGTTTTTATGGTGGCTCGGGGCTTGGCGCCTGGCGCGAAGACGCCCAGGGTCAGGCCCAGGCCATTCATGTGCGCGTGGCACCGGCCAGTGCCTTTACCGTGGTGGCGAGCCGTCGCCACTCCAGCCCGGAGCAAGAAAGCCTGCTGGCCGGTCTGGCTGAACAGGTTGGCGATTTGCAATTGGTGAATGTCGGCAGCTCGCTGAAGTTTTGCCAGTTGGGCGAAGGACTTGCCGATTGTTATCCGCGGCTGGAACCGACCTCGCAGTGGGATACCGCCGCTGCCCAGGGCGTACTCGAAGGTGCCGGCGGCGAGGTACTGACCCTGCAAGGTGATGCGCTGACCTACGAGGCGCGTGAGTCGCTGCTCAACCCCTTCTTTCTCGCCTTGCCTGCTTCTGCGCAGTGGCGCGGCCAACTGCTGAGCCTGGCCCGTAAGCTGAGCTGAGTGCCCATCTTGTAGCCTAGTCGAGCATATCGCTGTAGCGATCATCCTTCTTGAATGTCAGCGGCTGCTCGAAGCCGGGAATGACGATTTGCTCGGTGCCCAGCTCGATCTCGCTGTCGTCGATCAAGTCCTTGCCGAAGTTGTAGATGATATCCAACTGGCCAAGCAGGGCGTTGCGGTCGTACTCGGCTGCTGCGGCGCGGGTTTTCTCGCGACGCTGCAAGTAGGCATTGAACGCCGCCTCGCCATAACGCTTACGCAGCATGCGCTCGGCAACATGGGGCGCCAACAGCACGCCGCTGGCGTTGTTGCCGCCAAAGCCCTTGGAGTTGATAAAGCACACATCCATCGCCTCCCGGCCCAAGTCGCGGTCCTGGGTGGTGATGCTCAGGTGCTGCTGGTGCACGTCCTCGGCCACTTCGTCTATGGTCTTGATGCCTGGCACTATTCCGTACTTGAAAGTGCCCAGGGCAGAGATGACCTGGTCGCCACTGGCGGTTGCCAGCGAATGCCCAACGAAAGCCTTAACCGCGGTGATTGGCCAGCTTTCGATGCCAAAGGCGCTGGCGATGCGGTTGAGTAAATCGGACTCGGTGGTGCGGTTTGCCGGTGTGCTGGAGCCATGCGCATGGACGAAGCTGCGCTTTTGCACTGCTTCGCTGCCGAGCAGCTGGCTTGCACTGGCGACAGCCTTGGCCATGGTCAGGTAATTGCCGGGGCCAGGCGCTGAAATGGACTTCTTGAAGCCGTCGGCATTGATAAAGACGTCCGGCACGGCACCGTGAATGTCGGCGCCCAGTTCCATCGCCAGCTCATCGTCCATGAGCATGACGTACTGGCACGACTCCGCCAGGGTGAAGCCGCAGTTCTTGCCGAAAGGGCGGCTGGCACGTTGGAAGTCGACATCATCAGAGCCTTGTATCTGGCGCAGGCCTTCCTCTGTGGCCAATGCGCCCATGGCGCCGTAGCCTTCGATGCATTCCTGGGTAATGGGGGCTTCACTGTTGCCGATTAAGGCGACTCGTGCCTTGCCCGACTGGATGTGCTCGATACCTTTCTGCAGGTTGTAGAGGAAGGTGGCACAGGCGCCGGTGATGCTGCCAGTGGTGCCGACGCTGCCCAATACATAGGCGTTGATAAAGTCGGTCGGCATGCTGTTGAAGCCCAGCGGTAGCTGTTTGGCGGTGGCCCGGCCACCCTTGAGGCGCGATTGCATCAGGCCGCCATAACCGTTTTCATCGAGTTGGCTCATGATGCTGCCAGAAAACACCGCGACCTCGTCCGGTGCGACATGCTTGCTGATGACGTGCCAATCAATGCCGGTCGAGCGCAGCGCATCGGTTGCGCCGACGACTGTCATTGCCAGGCCGCGTGGATGGAAGCGCGCGTTGTAGAGTTCGCTTGGCTCGAAGCCATTGGGCAATTGGCCGGCCGACTTTACCGGCAGGGCACGGTAGCTATCGATTTTGAAATCACAGCTATCATAAAGCGTGACCCGCACTTCACTTGGGCTCAGGTCTTCAACTGCCCAGTCGGACGGCAGCGGCTCTGGCAACTGCTTGCGCAGGGTGATGAAGCTCAGTGGGTTACCGGCGGTTGCATCAATGGTGATGCTTTTTTGCCAATGGGCGGCATCGACATCGAGGTACTTCTTCTCGATGCGGCGCACCAGTGTCGAGGCAAGGATGTAGGGCGAGAACTGCTCGTCAATCTGGCCAAGGTCCAGCGCTTCACCTTCAAGCGATTGATATTGGCCGTCGACTACCTTGATCAGCTTCATCAATACCGCCAGCCCGGCAATGGTGGCCTGGCGACTGGCCAGGTCCAGTGACTCTATGACTGTGCGACGAAAACCGTGGTGAAACGAGCTGCGTCCGGCTGCGTTATAACCACCAAAACCAACAATAACGGGTAAGCGAGACATGGCGCAGATAACTCCTTGAATAGGTAAATCAGGGCCGGCATAGCTGAATAAATGGAGCCTGTCCTGAATGCGCGGAGAACGCGCAGCCGTGTTTAAATTTTCGGATGCCTATGCTGACGCATTTGATGACTTGTAAGTCACTGTTTCGACCAAGGTAGCGGTTCACCAGTACCTTGCCCCTGATAGGGTTAAGGCTTTCATACTACGGGACTTCTGAAAAGCTGCTGCGCTAGATATCAAGGGGCCAGCCCTTGGCTGTTATCCGCCGGTGGTGCTTGTGTGGTCTTTTTCAGTGGTTTCCTACAGGTCATGGCCTGTGTGTCGCCGGCGCCTGTAATAGGCATTATTTCTGGTTTCGCTGGAGAACAATAATGAACAGCAGCAATCCTTATGAGTTTGGCATGCCGCGCGATGCGGCAAATTTTCAAGCATTGAGTCCGTTGAGCTTTCTTGAGCGTGCCGCCTTCGTATACCCGAACAAGCTCGCCCTGATTAATGGCGCGCTGCGCCAAACCTGGGGGGAGACATACAAGCGCTGCGTGCGTTTTGCTTCCGCATTGGCGCAGCGTGGCGTTGGCCTGGGCGATACGGTCGCGGTCATTGCGCCTAATGGCCAAGCCATGTTCGAAGCGCATTTCGCGGTGCCCATGTGCGGCGCAGTGCTCAACGCGATCAACACCCGGCTCGATGCTGAAACCATAGCGTTCATCCTCCAGCATGGCGAGGCAAAAGTGCTGCTGGTCGACAAGGAGTTCAGCGAGACGGTGCAGCGTGCGCTTGGGCAAATGGCCGAGCGGCCATTGGTTGTCGGCATTGATGATGCCGAATACCTTGAGGGCTCGCTGATTGGCGAACTCGATTACGAGGCCCTGCTGGTGGAAGGCGATCCGGATTACAGCTGGAGTCTGCCAGCGGATGAGTGGCAGGCCATTGCCCTCAACTACACTTCAGGTACTACGGGCAATCCAAAGGGTGTGGTCTATCACCACCGTGGCGCACACCTCAATGCGCTGTCGAACGCCATGTGTTGGGATATGACCCGTTTCCCGGTGTGCCTGTGGACGCTGCCGATGTTCCATTGCAACGGCTGGTTTTTTCCCTGGGCGTTGGCAGCCTATATCGGGACCAGCGTGTGCTTGCGTCATGTGCGTGCCGATGCCATCTACCCGGCGCTGGCTGAGCATGGGGTTGATCATTTCTGTGGCGCGCCGATTGTGTTGAACATGCTGGCCAACGCGCCGGCCGAGTTGAAAGCGCTGAAGACGCAACCGGTGAAGTTCCTGACGGCTGGCGCTGCACCTCCGGCCGCGGTGATCGAGGCGATGGAAGCGCTCGATTTCAAGGTCACCCACGTTTATGGCCTGACCGAAACCTATGGCCCGAGCGTGGCCTGTGAGTGGAAATCCGAGTGGGACGAAGCCTCGCCTGAGGAGCGCGCCAAATTAAAATCGCGCCAGGGCGTGCGTGCGCCATTGCTGGATGAACTGATGGTGGCCGACCCCGAAACCCTGCAGCCGGTGCCCAAGGATGGTGAAACCATCGGCGAAATCTTCATGCGCGGTAATGTGGTGATGAAGGGTTACCTGAAAAACCCCACCGCCACAGCCGAGGCCTTTGCCGGAGGCTGGTTTCACTCCGGGGACTTGGCTGTTTGGCATGCAGATGGCTATGTCGAGATTAAGGATCGCTCCAAAGACATCATCATCTCTGGCGGTGAAAACATCTCATCGATTGAGCTGGAGGGCATCCTGTATCGCCACCCTCATGTGCTGGAGGCAGCGGTGGTGGCAATGGACAGTGAAAAGTGGGGTGAGACGCCTTGCGCCTTTATCACCTTGAAACCGGGCGCAGAATCAACCGAGGAGTCTATGCTGCGGTTTTGCCAGGCCCATATGGCGCGCTTCAAGGTGCCGGGCAAGGTGGTGTTCTGCGAGTTGCCCAAGACTTCCACCGGCAAGGTGCAGAAATTCGTCCTGCGTGAACAGGCACGCAAGCTGTCCAACTAGTGCTTGCCTGATTGACGGGATAAAAAAAGCCCGGCGCAAGGCCGGGCTGAAGAGTTGCAATCGATACGTTTGACCTA